>CAZMNU010000028.1:13937-28617 GCA_964567725.1 uncultured Desulfobulbus sp.
GGTGCGCCGGGTAGCGGGCGAGAAAGGCGCGGTACTGCTCCTCGCCGGCGTAGCGGTCGAGGATGGCCGCCACCTCCGCCCCCCGTTCCCGGTCCTGGCGGGCCAGTTCCGCCCGGTCGAGGCGCGAGCGGAACACCCCGGCGACCGCGTCCACGTGACGGTGACCGTACTCGGCGGTCACCTCGTCCAAGGCGGCTGCGGCCGGCAGCAGGCGCGCATACCGGCCTTGCAACTCCGGGGTGTTGCTCAGGCAGAAAAGCAGCAGCAGGAGGTCGGCCGCGGCGAGCAGCAGTACCGGCCGCCAGTCCCGGAGCCGGACACGGCGACGGACCGAACGTTGTCCCGGAACGGCGCCCATGGCCGCCAGCGAAAGCACTGCACTCAGGCCGTTGATGCCCAGGTCGCGGTAATCGAAGGTGCGGCCCGGCACCAGCCACTGGATGAGTTCATC
Source organism: uncultured Desulfobulbus sp. (assembly GCA_964567725.1). Classification (GTDB taxonomy): domain Bacteria; phylum Desulfobacterota; class Desulfobulbia; order Desulfobulbales; family Desulfobulbaceae; genus Desulfobulbus. The sequence goes on from CAZMNU010000028.1 coordinate 14,389, forward strand.
GATGATGCCCAGGCCGATACCGGCCATGGCCGCGGCCGCGTACCCGGCCAGGCCGCCCAGGTGACGGCCCAGGGCACGCAACAGCAGCGCACCGAGCACGGCGTACTGCACAGAGTGGAGCGCCTCCTCCGGGTTGTCCCGCAGCGACCAGACCAGGCCGGCAAACACGCTGGCCACCGCGGCCAGGACCAGCAGCCGCGCCGGCGTCAGAGCGGGTCGCGCCGCCGTCCGCAAAAGCCGGACGCCGAGCGCGGCAAGCGCAATCAGGGTGGCCCAGAGAAAGAGGTGCCGGCCACCGCGCACGGCGACGAACTCCCGGAGAGCGCCGGCCAGGGGAATGGCCCCCCAGATGACCAGCAGCCAACCCGCCACCGCCGCCCACGCCCGCCCTGTTCGCCTGTGCCTGCCCGCCGCTGTCCGTTCCACCCGCTGCCCCCCCTTTGCTCCTGCCTGTCCTGGTCCCCTGTTTGCGTTCGCCTGTGCCGGTACGCAGTCCGTGGGCAGAGAGGCTCCTCCGGTCCGGGAAGAACGCTCTCCGCCGCCCGAACTGTTGCCGATTGTGCGTGTTGTGCAAAATAAAAAAATAATTGCAGGTGCATTTTTTTCCCACTATACACCAACCATCGGGCAGTCCCGCCCTGACATTTTTTTCGATTGAGGTGGATTTGATCGTCAACTAACCGCAACAGAAGACATCGCACTGTAAGGAGGTGGCGGATGGAGTCGAAAGGCATAGGCAACGGCAATACTTTGTTGAGTGCTGTCACGCGCAGGGATTTCATGAAATTCTGTACCGCGGTGGCAGCGACCATGGGTCTGCCGGTGAGCATGGCCCCCCGCATCGCCGAGGCGGTCACCTCCGCGCAGCGACCTCCGGTCATCTGGCTCTCGGGCCAGGAGTGCACCGGCTGCATCGAAAGCCTGCTGCGCACCGGGCACCCGACCCTGGAACATCTCATCTTCGACCTGATCTCGCTCGAGTACTCCGAGACCCTCAACGCCGGCGCCGGTCACCAGGCCGAGGCGCACCGCGCCAAAATCATCGAGGAGCAGAAGGGCAAGTTCATCCTCGTGGTCGACGGCGCCATCCCGGTCAAGGACGACGGCGTCTACTGCATGATCGCCGGCAAGCCGGTGCTGGAAATCCTCAACGAGACCGCGCCGCTGGCCGCCGCGGTGATCGCCATCGGCTCCTGCGCCTCCTGGGGCGGGGTGCCGTCCGCCGATCCCAACCCCACCGGGGCCACGCCGGTGCACGAAATCCTCAAGCCCAAGGGCATTCCGGTGGTGAACATCCCCGGCTGCCCGCCCAATCCGTACAACTTCCTGTCCACGGTCATCCACTTCCTCACCTTCAACAAGCTCCCGGCCCTGGACGACAAGGGACGGCCCAAGTTCGCCTACAGCCGCATCATCCACGAGAATTGCGAGCGGCGGCCCCACTTCGACGCCGGCCGCTTTGCCGAGGAGTTCGGCGACGCCGGCCACCAGGCGGGCTACTGCCTGTACAAGCTGGGCTGCAAGGGTCCGGAAACCTACAACAACTGCTCCACCCTGCCCTTCAACGACACCCCGGGCTGCTGGCCGGTGGCCACCGGCTCGCCCTGCTTCGGCTGCTCCGAGGAGAAGGTCGGCTTCCACAGCCCGCTGTTCGCCAAGGCCAAGGTGGTCTTCCCCACCCCGCCGGCCCAACAGCCGGACACCATCCCACCCAAGGGCGGCGGCGCGAAGAACTTCGCCTATGGTGTTGGCGGCGCGGCCGTGGGCGCGGTGACAGTGGCCCTGGCAACCCGGGGCGGCAAGGGTGACGGATCCAGCACGGGAGACTGAAGCCATGGCAATCAACAGACGAGATTTCCTCAAGTTCACGGCCGGGGCAGGCCTGATGCTGTCCGCCGGGGCCACCCCCGCCCGCGCGGAACGACAGAAGGGGGAACTGCCCCCCGAGGCGGTGGGTATCCTCTACGATGCCACCCTGTGCATCGGCTGCATGTCCTGCATGGTCGCCTGCAAGAAGGCCAACTCGGAACCCGGCGGTGCCCTCTACCACAAGGAGACCGCCGGTCACATTCCCTTCGAACGGCCTGCAGACAATCCGATCTACGACGCCCCGGACAATCTCTCCTCGCAGACCTTGTGCATCATCAAGGCGTACCGCGGGGACGGGGCCACCCAACCGGTGCATTCTGGTTCACCGGGATTCTCCTTCCTCAAGTACCACTGCCTGCACTGCATCGAGCCGGCCTGCGTGTCGGTCTGCCCGGTGGCCGCCCTGCAGAAACACCCGGACACCGGCATCGTCACCTACAACAAGAACAGGTGCTTCGGTTGCCGGTACTGCCAGATCGCCTGCCCGTTCGGCATCCCCACCTATGAATTCGAAAAGGCCTCGCCATCGGTGGTCAAGTGCCAGCTGTGCAACCACCTGTACGCCCAGGGCCGCTATTCGGCCTGCTGCGAGGCCTGCCCCACCGGCGCCTCGATCTTCGGCAAGGTCGCCGACCTGCGCGAGGAGGCGAAACGGCGGCTGGCGCTCAAGCCCGGTGACACCTACGCCTACCCGGTCAAGCGGGTGGACGGCGACGAGCGCACCGAGCAGGTGGTGGCCACGTACGTGGACCACGTCTACGGCATGGACGAGGCCGGCGGCACCCAGTATCTCTTCCTGGCCGGGGTCGACTTCGACAAGCTCGGCTTCAATCCGAAGATCAACAGCGATGTCTACCCGGATTACACCTGGGAGTACGTCTCCCACGTTCCCGCCCTGATCGGCACTCTGCTCGCGGCCGGCACCGCCTTGCGGGTCGTGACCCAGAAAATGGACAAGAACAAAAACCAGGCAGAAAAAGAGGACAAGGCGTAAGCCCCGCTGATCAGCGTCCTTTCCGAGAACAACGACCATCGCGGCAAGGCTGCTTGCCGAATGAGGAAAAAGGAGAACACACATGGCCAAGAAGATAACCATTGATCCGGTCACCAGAATCGAGGGGCATCTGCGCATCGACTGCGAGGTGGACAACGGCAAGGTCACCAATGCCTGGTCGTCCGGGCAGATGTGGCGCGGCATCGAAGTGATTCTCAAGGGTCGCGACCCGCGCGACGCCTGGGCCTATACCCAGCGCATCTGCGGTGTGTGCACCACCGTGCACGCCATCGCCTCGGTGCGGGCCGTGGAAGACGCCCTGAAAATGGAGATCCCGCTCAACGCCCAGTACATCCGCAACCTTATCATCGGCGGCCACGGCATCCACGATCACATGGTCCATTTCTACCATCTGTGCGCGTTGGACTGGGTGGACATCGTCAGTGCCACCACCGCTGACGTGCAGGCCACCGCGGCCCTCGGCCAGAAGCTGTCCGACTGGAAGGGCAACAGCCCCCAGGAGATCAAGGCGGTACAGGACCGGCTGAAGAAGTTCATCGCCAGCGGCCAGTTGGGCATCTTCGCCAGCGGTTACTGGGGCCATCCGGCCATGAAGCTGTCGCCCGAGGTCAACCTGCTGGCCGCCACCCACTACCTGCAGGCACTCGAATACCAACGCAAGATCAACCAAATGGTAGCCATTCTCGGCAGCAAGACGCCCCATGTCCAGAACCTGGCGGTGGGTGGCGTGTCCAACCCGATCAACCCGGACAACCCGGCCAACCTGACGGTGCAGAAGCTCTACCAGATCAAAACGCTCATCGACGAGGTGGGCGACTTCATCAACCAGGCCATGCTCACCGACGTGGCCGCCATCGGCGCCTTCTACGCCGACTGGACCACCTACGGCGCCGGTGTGCTCAACTACCTGTCCGTACCCGACATGCCCATGGACACCAAGGGCACACAATTCGCCCTGCCCGGCGGCTACATTCCGGCCGGCGATATCGGTCAGTTCGCGCCGCTGGCCAGCCAGCGGGAGAAGACCCTCCACGAAGGCATCAAGGAATCGATCAAGCACGCCTGGTACAACGGCGCCTGGGACCGTTCGCCCTACGACGAGGAGACCGTGCCCGACTACACCGGCTACGACTACGACAAGAAGTACTCCTGGGTCAAGGCACCCACCTACCTCGGCAAGCCGGCCCAGGTCGGCCCGCTGCCGCACGTGGTGGCCATGTACCTGGCCGGTCACGAACCAACCAAAACCTATGTCGACAACACACTCAAGACCGTCTCGGCCATAGCGGGCGCCACGGTGGGCATCGACGCCCTGCACTCGACCATCGGCCGCATTGCCGCCCGGGTCATCCGCTGCGCCGTGCTCCACGACAACCTGGGTGCGCAGTGGCAGGCCCTCATCGACAACATCGGCAAGGGTGACTACACCACCTTCAACACCCCGGTGTTCCCGAAAGGCGAACAGCGCGGCGCCGGCTTCCACGAGGCCCCGCGCGGCATGCTCTCCCACTGGATCGTCATCGACAACGGCAAGATCAAGAACTACCAGTGCGTGGTGCCTTCCACCTGGAATGCCGGCCCGCGCAACGATGCGGACGAACTCGGTCCCTACGAGGCCTCGCTGGTGGGCAACCCGGTCGCCGATCCGGAACTGCCGCTGGAGGTCCTGCGCACGATCCACTCCTTTGATCCGTGCATTGCCTGCGCCATCCACCTGGTGGACGGCAAAAAGACCCCGCTGGGCAAGGTCAAGGTCCTGTGAGCGACGGGGTGCTGAACAGGCGGGCCCTGGTGCTGGGCATCGGCAACCTGCTCATCGGTGACGAAGGCGTGGGGTGCACGGCGGTGGCCGAGTTGTCCCGACGCTACTCGTTTCCAGCCGATGTGGAGTGCATCGACGGCGGGACCGCCGGGTTCGAGCTGCTGCCGCTCATGGACGGCCGGGACCACGTCATCCTCATCGACGCCCTGCGCGACGAGCGGGAACCGGGAACGGTCATCATGGTTGAAAACGAGCATGTACCCAAGGCCTTCCTGAACCGAACCACCCCGCACCAGCTGGGTATCTGCGATGTGCTCGCCGCGGCGGAACTCACCGATGCCCTGCCCGGACACCTGACCCTGTACGGCGTCGAGCCCAAGCGGCTCGACGTCGGTATCGGCCTCTCACCCGAGGTGGAGGCTGGAATGGAGAAAGTTATCAGCGCGGTTGTCGAACAACTTCGTCATTCTGGATATGAGGTGAGACACAATGGAATCGAATCCGAACATTAAGACCTGGACGCCGGCGACCATCATCATGGTGGCGCTGATCATCGTCGGCAGTCTGGTCGCCCTGTATCGAATGATCTACGGCCTGGGCGCGACCACCAACCTCAACGACGGCTATCCCTGGGGCTTCTGGCTCGGCCTGGACGTACTCGGCGGCATTGCCATGGCCGCCGGCGGCTTCATCATCGCCTGTGCGGTCTACCTGTTCAACTGGAAGAAGTACCGGCCCATCGTCCGGCCGGCCATCCTCACCGCCTTTCTCGGCTACCTGATGGCGGTGGTGGCCCTGTTCTTCGACATCGGCCACCCATTCCGCCTGTGGCATCCGGGCATCATGTGGCAGTACCATTCGGTCATGTGGGTCGTGGCCATGCACGTCATCTTCTATACCACCACGCTCGGGCTGGAGTTCAGCCCCATGCTGTTCGAGCGGCTGGGCTGGGAAAAGGCCCGGCGGGCGGTGGGCAAGATCATGGTGGGCGCGGTCATCTTCGGCGTGATGCTCTCCACCCTGCACCAGTCGTCCCTGGGCGCGGTGTTCCTGATCGCCCCGTCGAAGATGTCGCCGCTGTGGTGGGACCCCAAGCTGCCCTTCCACTTCCTGGTGTCCGCCGTGGCCATGGGCCTGGCCATGGTCAGTTTCGAGACCATGCTGAGCAAGAAGTTCCTCCACCACGAGGTGGACAACGAGATCTTCTTCGGGCTTGCCCGCGGCCTCCTGATCGTGCTCAGCTTCTACCTGCTCCTGAAACTCTACCAGTTGTTCACCGTGGCCAGCCCCTCGATGGCGGTGGACGGCTCGGTGGAGGGCAACATGTACCTGCTCGAGATGGTGCTCGGCGTCATCCTGCCCATCGTTCTGCTCGCCATGAAAAAGGTCCGCACCAACGTGCAGCTGCTGTTTGCGGTGAACATGGTGGTTATCGTCGGCGTGCTGCTCAACCGGATGAATGTCAACCTGTTCAGCATGGAGCAGTACAACAGCTGGCGCGGCTTCACCTACGCCCCCTCGTGGATGGAGTTCCTGCTGTCCCTGGGCGTCATCTCGGTGGGCGTGTTTCTGTACAAGATGTCCGCCAAGCATCTGCCACTGTTCTCGCACTGAGGCACCGCTCAGGCCAGGTCGCAGACCCTGATCAGCCGTGCGGGCGGGTTGCCTGCCCCGGGCCGGCCCGCACAATTCCCCCAAAACCGCCGCCTCGTGCGGCGGTTTTTTTCTTCCGGATGGAAGCAAGGAGGCCCCATGCCCGAGACCACAACACCATCGTCCCTGCGCCGGCTGGTGCCGGCCGCGCTGTTCGTGCTCGCAACCCTTGCCGCTACCGCGGCCGGGGCTGAACAGGACTGCCCGACCCTGCTGCGCGCCCAGTGCGCCTCCTGCCACAAGCTCGACTACATCTGCCCGAAGATGGCCGAAGGCCGGGGCAGCCTGTACTGGAAACGGACCATCAGCGACATGGTGGACGAGGGCGCGGTACTCACCGGCCGCGAACAGGCGGTGCTGGTGCGCTGCCTGAGTTCCCGCGACGCCCGGGCCCGGGCCTTGTGCCCCGGCGCGAACTGATCGTCCCGCCCCATCCCGTCGCCGGCGGGATGGGGCCACGGCCGGCAACCAGGCCCTGCCAACCGCTTTCCGACCATTTCCGCCCGCCTCAGTCACCGGTCTCCACCGCTTTTTCCGCATCTCTCCTGGCCGGCTCGCCAGCCCGGTTCGGGGCCACACCGCCAGGCACCTGGTCCTCCAGGCATCGGCCTCGTTCCGGAAAATATTTCCTGTACTCTGCACCCATTATTGCAGAAAAAGCGGAAAGTGTTTCCGGTGTGCCATCAAGCCCACTGCGGCACAACGCACTCATCCTGTTCGTGTTATGCAAACTGTGCACAATAAAAATGAGCGCGCGCTCTTCAGAATCCGCCTGGGCTTCACTTCGTTTTTTCACCGCGGCAGCTCTACTTCCTTGAAACGCGCTGACAGCGGTGCTGTGGGCGACGCCTTGAACCAGATCAGGGAGTTCCGCGGCTATATGCTGTTCCTCCAGGGCAGGCCATGGAGAAGATGCCAAGCACGGTGCACACGGCCCGCGACCTGACCGCAACCGGGGAAGAACATGGATGAACACTGCATTGTTGTCGGCATCGGCAATCCCTATCTCCAGGATGACCGCGCCGGCGTGGTCGTCGTTGAGGAACTGGAACGGGCCGGCCTGGCCTGCCGGACCGAGGTGGTCTGCACGGTCGGCCCGGAGGTGATGGACCGGATCAAGGGGTTCCGGCGGGCCATCATCGTCGACGCCTGCCTGCTCGGCCACCCACCGGGCACCATCCTCGAGCTTACCCTGGACGACCTCTGCACCACCCGCAGCCTGGCCCATGCCCACGCCATCACCCTCGGCGCCACCCTGCAGACCGGCTACCTCTGTTTTCCCGAGGAGATGCCGGCCGACCTGAGGATCATCCTCATCGAGGTCAAGGCGATCAGCGAGTTCACCCAAGAGATGTCGCCCGAGGTCGAAACGGCCGCGGCCGAGGTGGTGACGCGGATCAGGCGCATGGTGGCCGAGCCGGCCTGAGACGATCCGCACCGCTTCCCCATGACAGGGACGTATCGGCCGGGTATGCTGGGGCCGCGCCGGCGGGTGCCGGCCGCAGAGACCTCCACCCGGATACGCCCATGCACACCAGCGTTGCCCTCGATTTCTTCCTGCCCGGCCAGACTGTCCGCAGCCTCACTCCCCTGGGAGAGGGCAACATCAACCACACCTGGCTGTTGGTGCCGGAGCGGGGCGAACCCCTGGTGCTGCAGCGCCTTCACCCGCAGGTGTTCGCCGACCCGCAGGCGGTCATGGCCAACATGCGGCTCGTCACCCGCCACCTGGCTGCAGCCGACCCGCCGATCACCTTTCGGCTGCGCACCAGCCCGGATGGGGCGGACTGCTTTGTCGATGCGGCCGGCTGCTGCTGGCGGCTGCTCTCCCACATCGGCCCGGCGCGCACCCTGACGCCGCCGCTGAGCGCACCGCAGGTGCGCGCCATCGGCGGCCTGCTCGGCCGGTTCCACCATCTCGTCGCCGATCTCGACCCGCTCGCCCTGGCCGACCCGCTGCCCGACTTCCACATCACCCCGTGCTACCTCGCCCACTACGACGCCCTCGGCCCGCCGCGGCCACCGCGCAACGAACTGGAGCGGTTGTGCGCCGCCACCATCGAAACCCACCGTTCTGCGGCCGGATCCCTCGAGGCGGCCCGTGACCGGTTGCGCCAGCAGGTGATCCACGGCGACCCGAAGAGCGCCAACCTGCTCTTTGCCGCGAGCGAGGACCGGGCCATCGCCCTCATCGACCTGGACACGGTCAAGCCCGGGCTGCTCCTCCACGACCTGGGCGACTGCCTGCGTTCCTGCTGCAACCGGCTGGGCGAGGAGGGGGAGGCAGGGGAGGGCGAGCCGTTCGCGGCCGAGTTATTCCAGGCCCTCGTCACCGGCTACCGGGACGCGGCCGGCGACCTGCTCGGACCGGCGGACCGAGCGCTGGTGGTGGAATCGGTCCGGCTGATCAGCTATGAGTTGGGCCTGCGCTTTTTCACCGACCACCTGGCCGGCGACCGGTACTTCACCATCACCCGACCGGCGCAGAACCTGCACCGGGCCGCGGTCCAGTTTCGCCTGCACGCCTCCATCCTGCGACAGCGGGATTCACTCGAGGAACGGGTGGCGCACCTCTTTGCCTGCACCTGCCCCCCTTGCAATTGTCCCCGGCGCGGTTTATAGCATGTGCCCATGCTGTCCGGCCCCGCGGCCGGCAGAGCGGCCGGCGCGGACCTCCCGCACCGGCAACCCGGACACCCGCGAGGCACCCATGATCATCAGCGAAGGCAGGACCGTTGCCATCACCTACACCCTTACCCTGGACAACGGGGACACCATCGACTCCAACGTGGACGACGAGCCGCTCACCTACACCCACGGCACCGAGACCCTCATCGCCGGTCTGGAAAAGGCCCTGGAAGGTCTGCGCCGGGGGGACAGCGCCACCGTGCACATCTCGCCCGAGGATGGGTACGGTCCGGTGATCGAGGACGCGCTCATCGAGGTGCCGCTCGACCGCCTGCCCCCGGAGGGCCGCACCGTGGGTGCGCAGATCACCGCCGTCAGCCCGGAAGAGCACGAACTCCCCGGCGTGGTCACCGCCCTCACCGAGACCACCGCCACGGTGGATTTCAACCATCCCCTGGCCGGTGAAGCGCTCCACTTCCAGGTGACCATCGTCGATGTGCAGTAAACAGTTGCCGCGGCTTGGCACCGTCCTGCGGCCATGACCACCGGCTCGCCCTATCGCCTCATCGCCCGGTCGAGCGAGTGCGCGGCCCGCTGCGGCGAGGTCGTGACCCTGCACGGCACCTTTTCCACGCCGGTGTTCATGCCGGTGGGCACCCAGGCCACGGTCAAGGCCATGACCCCGGAGAACCTGGTCGAGGCCGGCGCGCAGATCATCCTCGGCAACACCTACCACCTGTTCCTGCGGCCCGGCCATGAACTCATCCGCAGCTTCGGCGGGCTGCACCGGTTCATGCACTGGGACCGACCGATCCTCACCGATTCGGGTGGGTTCCAGATCTTCAGCCTGCAGGACCTGGCCAAGATCACCGAGGAAGGCGCGGCCTTCCGCTCGCACCTGGACGGCTCCCGCCGGTTCCTCAGTCCGGAGGAGGCCATCCGCGTGCAGGAGGCGCTCGGTTCGGACATCATGATGGTGCTCGACACCTGCATTCCCTACCCGGCGGACCGGGACACCGCCGCCCGGGCCACGGCTCTCACCGGCCGCTGGGCCAGGCGCTGCCGGGAGGCGCAGGCCGAAACCGGCCAGCTGCTGTTTGGCATCGTCCAGGGCGGCATGTACCCGGACCTGCGGCGTGCAGCCCTGGACCAGCTGACCACCATCGGCTTCGACGGCTACGCGCTGGGCGGCCTGTCGGTGGGCGAGCCCAAGGAGCTGATGCTCGAGATGCTGGCGGCCACGGCCGACCACCTGCCGGCCGACCACCCACGCTACCTGATGGGGGTGGGCACGCCCGAGGACCTGGTCGAGGGGGTCTATCACGGCATCGACATGTTCGACTGCGTCATGCCCACGCGCAATGCCCGCAATGGAATGCTCTTTACTTCACAGGGCAGAGTTGTTATAAAAAACGCCTGTTTTCAGCAGGACCAGCGTCCCCTGGACGAAAACTGCGGCTGCTACACCTGCCGCCACTTTTCGCGGGCCTACCTGCGGCACCTGTTCCAGAGTCGCGAAATCCTCGCCTACCAGCTGAACAGCATCCACAACATCACCTACTACTGCACGCTCATGGCCGGAATGCGGGACGCCATCCGCGAGGACCGGTTCCTGGCCTTTCGTCGTCATTTCTACGCGCTCCGGCACCAACCGGGCGCCGAACACTAACCAACCGGAGGAATTTTCATGACTGGACTTGCGTGGGCCGCCGACGCCCCGGCCGCTGCCGGCGGCATGGGCGCCATCGCCCAATTCGTGCCGCTGATTCTCATCTTTGTGGTCTTCTATTTCCTGCTCATCCGCCCCCAGCAGAAGAAGGCCAAGGAGCATCAGAACTACCTGGCCAACCTGAAGAAGGGCGACAAGGTCATCACCGGCGGCGGCATCCACGGCCAGATCGCCGGCATGACTGACAACGTCGTCACCCTGGAGATCGCCGAGAACGTGCGCATCAAGGTGAACCGCGGCGCCATCGCCGGCTCGGCCGCCGACCTGGACAAGCAGGCTCCGGCCAAGGCCGGCGGCTGAGGGCTCCGGGGCTGCTGATTTTCATCGTGCATGAAAACCGACCCATTCGTTTAACCACGGCGGGACCAGGCTGAAGGGCGTTCGCGCCGCCACATCGACCTCCCGCCACCCCGGACGAAAAACCGGCCGCACCGCCTTCCGGCGTGCGGCCTTTTTCTTGCCTGGAGCACGGCCATGTCCCAGCTGGTGTACAGCGATCACACCGGCAGCCACCCGGTGCTGGTCACGGACGAGGGTCCTCTCCGCTGCCTGCGCTTTGGCACCGGCGAGCGGCAGAGCTGTGTCGACCTGCGCACCCCGTGGGTGCTGCAGCTCGCCTACACCCGCTGGATGATGTCCGCCCTGCTCCTGCCGCAGACCTTACAGCGGCTGCTCCTGCTCGGCCTGGGCGGCGGCGGCATGGTCCACTTCCTGCACCGCCACCTGCCCCACGTCCGCCTCGACGTGGTGGAACGAGAGCGGCTGATCATCGATCTTGCCCGCCGCTATTTCCTCCTGCCGAACGCGGACACCCTGCACCTGTTCCAGCAGGACGCCGTCACCTTCCTCGAAGCAACCGATGCCTGCGGCTACCAGGTGGCCCTGGTCGACATCTTTACGCCCGGGGCCATGGCCGCGCCGGTGTTCGAGCCCGCCTTCCACCGTGCCCTGCTCGACCGACTGGACGCCGACGGCGTGCTCGCGGTCAACCTGTGGAGCGGCGATCGGCCGAGCTTCGACCGCGCCCTGGCCGCCCTCGAGGAGGCCAGCGGCGGCCAGCTCCTGCAGATGCAGGTGAGCCGGCGCAGCAACGTGATCGTCCTCGCCTTCCCCGTGGCCATCCCTCGCGCCGCGATCAAACGGGCCCGGAAGAACGGCCCGCTCCACCAGCGACGCTATCAGCTCGATTTTCCCCGCTACCTCAAGCGGCTGCGGCGCGGCAACCGCCTGCCCCTGCTCGCCCGCCTGCTCGGCTGATCATCCGTTCACCCCAACCCGTTGCCCCTGGCGCAGGTCCGCGGCAACAAGCAGCGCCTGCAGCTGTCCGCTCAGGTCCGCGGCCAGCCGCCCCCAGCGCGGCGCCACCAGCAGGCGGGGATGGGAGGTGGCGCAGAGCCGGTGCAGGGTGACCTGTGCCGGGATGTGCGGCAGGAGGCGCAGCAGGAGGCGCAGGTAGTCGTCCAGGGCGAACACCGCGACCCGTCCCTGGTGGTACCACTCCTCCAGGGGAGTGGCACGGATCACCTGCAGGTGATGGAGCTTGAGCGCCTGCACGCCAAGGGCGCAGACCGCGTCCAGGCTGGCGCGCATGTCCGCCTCGCTCTCGCCCGGAATGCCGAGGATGAGGTGCGCGCCCACCTCCAGGCCGGCCGCGTGCAGCCGCGCCACGGCGTCGACGAAATCCCCGTACCCGTGGTTGCGGTTGAGCAGGCGCAGGCTCCGGGGGTGGATGGACTGCACCCCCAGTTCGACCAGGCAGTCCTTGCCGGTCGCGCGGCAGAGGTCAGCCAGGGCAGAGGGCAGGTCGGCGGCGATGGCGTCCGGCCGGGTGGAGAGAATCAGGCCGACACAGTCCGGCTCGGCCAGGACCATGGCACAGTGCTCCAGCAGCAGGCCGGTGGCCAGGGCGGTGGGGGTTTCCTGCTGAAAACAGCCGAAAAAAAGGCGGAACCGGTCGCCGAGGAGCAGCTGCCGGCCGCGGCGGAGCTGCTCTTCGAGGGTGTCGGCGGACCGCAGGGAGAGGGGGGTGAAGCTCGCCGGGCGGCAGAACACACAGCCGCCACGGGCGCGGTTGGGGCAGGGCAAGCCCGGGTGGAGCGGGATCTTGCCCACGGTCCGGCCGTAACGCTCGCGACAGTGAACGCTGAAGGTACGCAGGCGGGGCAGGGACGCCTCTGCGCCGGCAGGGGACAGGGGGTTCAGGGCAGGGGCGACCAGTAACGTTCGCCGGCGCAGGCCCGGCAGAGCAGCCGGCCGCCCTGTTCGACCTCGCGGCAGTCCTGCACCCAGTCGCCGCAGCCGGCGCATTGCACCCGGCGCAGCGGCCGGCCGGGCAGGTCGCAGTCGCGCAGGGTGACCTGCACATCCTGGAAGGTGAACAGCTCATCCAGCGGCATCAGGCGGTAAGCCTCGAGCTGGCGGCGGTACTTGTCGGTGATCTCCGGGCAGTAGGTGTCGGCCAGGGCACGCGCCTCCTCGCGCGCGGTCACCCGCACCGCCCGACCGCTCTCCAGGTTGACGAAGGTCGCGGCCATGATGCCGAAATCCATCCAGCGCAGCGAACGCTTGCCCAGGCTGCAGCCGGTCACCGACTGGATGGCGTCGGTGGCGCAGCGGTCGATCTCCACCAGCACGTAGAGCTTCTTGCGGTCCGCGCCCCGGGGATCGTCGATGTGGATGCGTTCCAGCCCGGCCATGGCCATGCGCACGCCGATCACCTGGCCGGCGCAGAGGTGGCCGTGAATGGTGGTGGAAATCTCGAGCAGTTCGTCAAAGGATTGCATGGCGCGGTTCCAGGCTGGTGGGCAGTCAAGGCGCCGGCCGACTGTCGGCGGACGCGCAGGCCGTCAGCTTACCCGTCGGCTGCGGGCCTGTCAATCGGCGCGCACCCGCCGGTCTTCGATGACCAGCGGCAGCGGGTGGGCGATGGCGGTGAACAGTTCCCGGCAGAACCCGCACTGGTCGCAGCGGTTGTCGCACTGGGCGAGCATGGCGGCGAAATCGAAGGAGAGCATGCGGTTGTCCACGTAGAGCCGCTCGGCCAGCCAGGCGGTGGCGTCGAGCAGGTCGAGGAGGTTGCCGTCGTAGCGCCGGCGGCGGTAGGCGGTGATCACGTTCTCGAGGAAGCGGGCGCCCAGGGTGCGGCCGCAGAGCTTGATCGTGTCCACGTGGTAGAGGTAGAGGTCGATGTCCTCCGGCCGGATGAAGGGCGACTGCAGGAGCCGGTGGGGCTGTTCCTCGAGCAGGCGGATGCAGCCGGCCCGGCAGTTGAGGTCGTGGGTCAGGTCCCGGCCGTCCAGGTTGGCCAGGGCGATGTAGGCGTCGTGGGAGAGCTTGCAGGGGCAATGCGGCAAACACCCCTCGTTGGCGAGCAGCTCGATGCGGATTCCCGGCTGCAGGTCGCGCAGCCGCTGGGCGAGCGTTGCCAGCCGGTCCAGGTCGCGGTTGAGCGATCGGTCGAGAATGATTTTTGCCGGGCTGCGGAAGCCGGTCTCGCGGATGTAGGCGAGCTGGGCCTCGACCTTGGCGAAGCTGTCGAGCATGGTGTTGACCCCGGGCACCGCCTCCAGCCGG
>CAZMNU010000029.1:0-19185 GCA_964567725.1 uncultured Desulfobulbus sp.
GGTCGAAGAAGTCCTTGATCATCCCGGCCATGGTGCCGAAATACTCGGGCGAGCCGATGGCGATGGCCCGGCAGTGGAGAAGGTCCTCCAGGGTGGCCTCGCCCGCCCGGCGCAGGGTGACGCTGACCTCCTCCTCCAGGGCCGCACCCCGGGCGAAGCGCTGCGCCAGCGACGCCATGGTCCCGCCCTGGGAATGGTACACGATCAGGATATCTTTCTGCACACGCATCCCTCTCGGCAGTGCGGTGTTCGCCCGTCCGGGCGCGGGTGAACCGCAATCGACCAACTGAACGACCCTGTGGCAAGACAGATCCTCAGACACCGTGCAACGGGCGGCGGGCGATCCACCGCGGGAGACAACACCCCATGAATGCAACACGGTACATCGTCGCCGGCAGCCTCATCGACGGTCTGGGCGGCAGCGCGCACAAGCGGGCGCTGCTCACCGTCCGGGACGGGCGGATCGCGGCCATCGGCTCGGCCGCGGACTGCCCCCGCGGCGACGACGTGGCGGTGGAGGACCTGTCGCACTGCACCCTGGTGCCGCCGCTGGTGGACTGCAGCGTCGCCCTGGCAGGCTCGTCCTCCCTGGACCCGCAGGCGCAGGCGGGCCGGGCGGAAACGGCCGGCAGCCAGGACGCGACCCTGGTCGCCCGGCACCTGCGCGACTGCCACGACCACGGCGTGCTCGGCCTGGCCGACAGTACCGCTGCCGCCACCCCGGCCGAGGCGAAAGGGTTGGTCACCCTGCGCAGTTGCGGCAGCCTCCGGCGACGGGACGATGGTACCCTGGAGGTCGCTGCGGCCGGTGACTTCCTTCGCATCGACTCGACCGGCGATATCGACGCCGACACCCCGGCCTCGCCTGGTCTCGACCGACAACCCCTGGGCCGCCTCCTCGCGCAGCGCGGCCCGGGCAGAACGGTGGTGGTCGCCAACGGCGCCACCGCGGTGACCGAGGCGCTCGCTGCCGGCTGCGACGCCATCGAACAGGGCTACCGGATGGGCGAGGCCAATCTCCGCCTCATGGCCCGCGACCGGGTGCTGTGGATTCCCTCCCTGCTCCGCGCCAAAAACGGTTTGGACTGCGCCTCTTCGGGCGGCTCGGTGTGCTGCCGCTTCTCCCTGCGCGCGGTCGCCCCGGGCGAGCCGCAACCCGGGGCGGAGGCATATTGGCGGGCTCTGCTCGCCGACCAACTGGCGCAACTGCGCCTGGCCCGCTCCCTGGGTGTGTTGGTGGCGGTGGGCACCGGCGCCGGCAGCCCGGGCATTCTCCACGGCGAGTCCATGGTCGAGGAAATGAAGCTGTTCCTCCGCGCCGGCTGGTCCCTGGAGGAAACCATGCACAGCGCCTCGGAACAGGGCGCCCGCTTCTTCGCCATGGACAACCTGGGCGCGCTCGCGGTCGGCCGGCCGGCGACCTTCCTGGTCACCCGGGGCGCGCCGCAGCAGCTGCCGCGCAAGCTCGCCTACCTGGAGGGCATCTACCTTGGCGGTCGGCCCAGTGACAGCTACCGCAAGAACCCGGTCAAGGTGGTCCATCCGCGACCCTGACGCCGGCCGGGCCGGGTCTGTCCCCTCCACACGGCAGCTGCTTCGCCCCGCCGCGGTTCAGCCCTTCATCCCGCCTTTTGTGCCAGCAGTTCCCTGCGAAACGGGAGATCCCGCAGGCGGACCCCGGTGGCCCTGAACACCGCGTTGGCCACGGCCGGGGCCACCGACGGGAACACCGGTTCGCCGACGCCGCCGGCCTTGTGGCTGTTTTCCGCGATGAGAACCTCGATCTCCGGAACGTCCGCCATGGTCAGCAGCGGGTAGCTGTCATAGTTGGTGGTGCGCACGCCACCGCCCGCGAAGCCGACCCGCTCGTGGTAGGCCGTGCTCAGCCCCATGACCACGCCCGCCTCGGCCTGGGCCCGGATTGCGTCCGGGTAGATGGCCGTGCCGCAGTCCAGGGCGCAGACCACGCGGTGGACGGTGATCGCCCCCCGGGCATCCACCGACACCTCGGCCAGGTGCGCGGCAAAGGATTCGAAACAGGCGGTGAGCGCCACGCCCCTGGCCCTGCCGGCGGGCACGGGCGTCCCCCAGCCCCCCTTGTCGGCGAGCAGCGAGAGCAGTGCCGCGGCCCGGGACCCCGGTTCCAGGTGATCGAGGCGGAACTGGAGCGGGTCCCGGGCCGCGGCGTGCGCCAGTTCGTCGACCAGGGATTCCACCGCGAACACGTTGGACGAGAAGCCCACCGACCGCCACCAGCCCACCGGCACGGGCAGGTCCACCCGCACGTAGCTGACCGACTGGTTGGGGAACAGGTAGGGCATGTCGACCACGCCCCCGACCGCGTCCGGGTCGAGGCCGTCCCGTACCGCCTGGGGCATGAGCCTGGACATGACCGAGGGAGCGGCCACCGTGTGCGCCCAGGCGTTTACCCGGCCGTCCCGGTCCAGGCCGGCCCGGATGCGGCTGTGGTTTGCTGGCCGGAAATACCCGTGCATGAAATCATCCTCGCGGCTCCAGACGACCTTCACCGGACGCTGCAGCGCCTTGGCCAGCAGCACCGCGTCGATCACCGCATCCTGTTCGCCACGCAGGCCGAAGCCGCCGCCGGCCGGCAGGGTCATGACCTCCACTTTTTCCGGGTCCAGTCCGGTGAGCCGAGCCGCGGTCAGCTGGGTGGCGGTCTGTCCCTGGGTCGGTGCCCAGATCCGGCAGATCTCCGCTTCCACCTGGGCGGTGCAGTTGAGCGGCTCCACCTGGGCGTGGGAGAGGTAGGGAAAGGTGTAGGTCCCCTCGACCGTGCGTGCGGCCTTGGCCAGGGCCTGGCGCACATCACCGATGTTTTTCGCCGACACGCCCGGTTGCTCCAGGCCGGCGGCGAGCAGCGCCTCGATCGCCCCGTCGTTCAGGTCCGGGTGGGACCCGGCCGACCATTTCGGGTTCAGGGCCGTCCGGCCCTGCAGGGCGGCGTAGGTGTTCTCGGCACAGACGGCGACTCGCCCGTCCAGCGGCACCACGCGCACCACGCCTTTGATCTGCATGGCCGCCTCAGTCTTGTACCCGGTGAGTGTCGCCCCGTAGCGCGGCGGCTTGGCCACCACCGCGACGCACATCCCGGGCAGGGTGAAGTCGAAGCCGTAGACGGTTGTGCCCCGCACCTTGTCCGGGATGTCCAGCCGGTTTCGCGGCGTGCCGATGATGCGGTACTCGTTCGCCGTCTTCAGGCGCGGATGGTCGGGCACCCGGCGTGTGCCGGCGGCCTCCGCCAACTGCCCGTAGCTGAGGCTGCGGCCGTCCGGATGGAGGACTTTGCCCTCCCGGGCGACACAGTTGTCCACCGGGATCGCCCACTGGTCCGCGGCCGTGGCCACCAGCATCTGCCGGGCGGCTGCGCCGACCGTGCGCAGCAGGTCCCAGCGATGGCGGAAACTGCTGCTGCCGCCGGTCAGCTGGGCGTGCCACTGCGGGTCCTTGAAGGGCTCCGCGGCCAGCGCCATTTTGACCTGCACCCGTTCCCAGGCAGCGTCCAGTTCGTCGGCAATGACCATGGCAATGCCGGTGTGGGTGCCCTGGCCGAGGTCGGTCTGCCCGACCCAGACCGTCACCGTCTCGTCGGCGCCGATCTCCAGGAAGGCGTGCGGCTTGAACGGCATCGCCGCCGCGCCGCGTCCCGGGGAGGCGTTGAACAAGGTCGCCGGCACGGTCACTGCGCTGGCGGCGAGCACCAGGCTGCCGGTCTTCAGGAAAAAACGTCTCGTCATTTCGCTGGACATGGCGTCAACCTCCCTGTTTGCGGGTCATTTCGGCAGCCTGTACGATGGCCTGCCTGATCCTCGGGTGCGAACCGCAGCGGCAGACAACGTCATTCATGGCGGTGTTGATCTGTGCTGCGGTCGGGTGGGGAACCCGGCCGAGAAAATCGACCGCCTGCAGCATGATGCCGGGCTGGCAGTAGCCGCACTGGGGCACCTGTTTGTCGATCCAGGCGACCTTCACCGGGTGGTCGTCCGGCAAGCCCTCGATTGTGGTGACGGCATGGCCCGCCGCCTCGGCCACCGGGACCACGCAGGAACGCCGTGCCGCGCCGTCGATGAGTACCGTGCACACCCCGCATTCGCCGATGCCGCAGGTGTACTTGACGCTGGTGATGCCCAGGTGGTCACGCAGCACCCACAGCAGCGGGGTGTCGGGGTCCGCATCGACCTGGTGGGTGGTGCCGTTCACAGTGAGTGTGATCATTTTTCCTCCCTCTCCCTGTTCATGTGGTTGTGGTGCGGCGTGAACCGGTCAACGTGCCTCGCCCGCCGATCGCTTTGTCAGCCCCCTACTTCATGCGCACCAGTTCATAGGCGCGCGTGCCCAGGCCGATCTTCTCGGCGTGCTCCAGGCAGGTGCGCCACTCCGAGGCGGGCGTCGAGTTGGTGAAGTGGTCGTGATGGTCGACAAAGCCCCGCTTGGCCAGGTTCGCGGCCAACTGGCTGCCCGGCAGGGGCGGGGCCTGCAGGCAGGCGTCGACGCAGGCCTGGTCCAGGGCCAGCGGATCGAAGGAGGCGAACATGCCCAGGTCGGGCAGGATGGGCACGTCGTTTTCGCCGTGGCAGTCGCAGTTGGGGGAGACGTCCACCACCAGCGAGACGTGGAAACAGGGGCGGCCGTCGACCACCGCCTTGGTGTACTCGGCCATGCGCCGGTTGAGCAGTTCGTTGGCCGCGAAATTGGTGAAGGCGATGGCGTCATAGTTGCAGGCGCCCAGGCAGCGGCCGCAGCCCACGCAGTTGTCCTCGATCACCCGCGTCTTTTTTGTCCTGGCATCGAAGCTGAGCGCGTCGTTGGCGCACTCCTTCAAACACTTCTGGCACCCGCGGCACTTGGCCGGGTCGATGGAGGCCTTGCCGCCGCTGTGCTGCTCGGTCTTGCCGGCGCGGGAGCCGCAGCCCATGCCGATGTTCTTGATCGCCCCGCCGAAGCCGGTCATCTCGTGCCCCTTGAAATGGGTCAGGCTGATGAACACGTCCGCGTCCATCACGGCCCGGCCGATTTTGGCGGCCTGGACGTACTCCCCGCCGACCACCGGCACCTCGATGTCGTCCGTGCCCTTGAGCCCGTCGCCGATGAGGATCGGACAGCCCACGGTGAGCGGGGTGAAGCCGTTTTCCCAGGCGCAGTAGAGATGCTCCAGGGCGTTCTTGCGGCTGCCCGGGTACATGGTGTTGCAGTCGGTGAGGAAGGGCTTGCCGCCCAGCTTTTTGACCACGTCAACTACCGCCCGGGCGTAGTTGGGGCGGAGAAAACCGAGATTGCCCAACTCACCGAAATGCATCTTGATGGCGACAAACTTGCCGTCCATGTCGATCTGGCCGATGCCGGCCTTTTTCATGAGCTTTTGCAGCTTGGTGGGCAGCCCGTCACCAAAGGCCTTGGTCCGGAAATCGGTACAGTACACCTGTGCTTTCTTGTTTTTGTCTGCAGTCATTTGCTCGCACCTCCATGTTTTTGCTCGAACCCCGATGCCTTCCCCAGGCCCGCAACCGCCCAGTTCCTGCCAGGGCGACGGATGACCGAGTGGCGAAAACAGGCCGAGGGGCCAAAGATCCCTCCCCGTTGGCAACGAATCGAGACTACAATGTCTGGTGATTCGTGCAACCCTGTCTTTGCCTTCAGCCAGGCATAGTTCCTGCTTGGTTTCTGCCGCCGTGGTGTCCCGGAACATCACTATCCAGGTGACTGTTGCAGGACTGCGGGCGGGGGAGGATGGAAAGAGCGCAAGCGTCCCATCGGAGGGGCGTATTGAGGGCAGCTTTGTCTGCAGAACACCAGGGCGAATTGGGAGAGACAACAATGAGCGAATACCAGTACTTCGAATTTCTCGCCATCGACCGGCCCTTGTCAGCGCGGGAGATGGACCACCTGCGGGCGATCTCCACCCGGGCGCGAATCACCCCGGCCAGCTTTGTCAATGAATACAACTGGGGGAGTTTGAAGGCCGATCCCGTTGATTTCATGCGACGTTTCTTTGATGCCCACGTCTATCTGGCCAACTGGGGTGAGGCGCTCTTCATGGTGCGCCTGCCCCTGGAGGCCATCGATGAAAAGACCCTCGAACCTTTCTGCACAACTTCCCACCTGACGGTGGAAAAACTGCCGGACCACTGGCTCTTGACCTGGTCGCTCCTTGGCGAAACGGAGGAGTACGACCCCTTTGATTTTATCGAAGAGACGGGCTGGATGGCTCGTCTTGCGCCGGTCCGGGAGGAGTTGCTGCGGGGCGATCTGCGCAGCCTGTCCATTGGTTGGCTGCGGGCGATGACGACCGGTGAGGCGGGTGTTGATGCAGTGGTACCGGCGGCAATGAATGGATTACAGGAATGGACAGGCGCCCAGATGGCACTGGCCGAGTTTCTTGAGGTTGACAAGGATCTGCTGGCGGGTGCGGGCATGGAAAGCCGGCCGGGACAATCGGCCGAGGCGGACGAGACGGTTTTCGATACCTGGCTGGATCAACTGTCCCAGCCTGAAGCCAGACAGTATCTGCGCCAGTTGCTGGCGGGCCAAGGTGTTCGTGCCGAACGGGAAGTGAAGCGGCGCTTTACGGCCTGGCAAGCCACGCGGGGACCGGTGG
The DNA here is from genome assembly GCA_964567725.1 of uncultured Desulfobulbus sp. GTDB lineage: Bacteria > Desulfobacterota > Desulfobulbia > Desulfobulbales > Desulfobulbaceae > Desulfobulbus. The sequence goes on from CAZMNU010000029.1 coordinate 6,617, forward strand.
AGCAGGGTAGGCGCCGGACCGTTGCCGACCTGCGGCAACTGGCTGAGCGGGCCCGGGAACAGAGGATGCTAGAGGAAGCGGGGGCCCGCCGCGAGGCCGAGGCTGTGCGGAAAAAGCTGCGCGATTTCCGACTGGCCCAATTGGCCCTGGATTTTCCCAAGGCCTGGAAGAGCGTCCAGGCCGAGGCCGGCAAGGGGCACGCCAGCGCCTATGATGCGGCCTGCCAGCAATTGGTGGATTTGCGCGATGCGTACGACCGGCAGGCCCTGTCGGCGTCTTTCCAGGCAGAGTTCCGGCAATTCCTGAACGAACACCGTCGCCGGAAGGCCCTGGTAACCAGATTGGTCAAGGCCGGGCTCTGCCAGGCGGTTTGACACCGGGGGCGAGGGGAAAGCGGCCGCGGCCTGCGTGCGGGCGCCCGGAAGGCACCCGCCTGACAAAACCGCCGGCAAGCCAGGGCGTCGGTCGGGGTGAAACGCCAGAAGCGGCACCCTCTTCCTCTGCAGCGAAACCTGAGGCAGAAGAATCACTGAACCTCAAAGCATCCTGCCCAAACAAGCGGAAGCCGCCTCTGGACGGCACAGGGCAAGAAAAAACCCGCAAACCTTGTCGGAGTGCGGGCTTAGAAGACATCTTCGGATGGTGTGGGATTATGAAATGGCGGAGAAGCAGGGATTCGAACCCTGGGTGGAGTTGCCCCCACAACGGTTTTCGAGACCGTCCCGTTCAGCCGCTCCGGCACTTCTCCGCGGCCGCGTATCCTTACCGTTTTCTTGAACAGCCGTCAATACTTCCATGGAAATATTGACTTTGCCAGGGGCGGCGGGTAAACAGGAGCCAACGTCACCACGCACCGAGGAACGACCATGCAACTCCCCAGAACACAATCAAAAATTGTTCTTTTCCTGCTGCTCTGCGGCGCGCTGGCGCTGGTCGGCGGCTGTGCGGCCATGCATGCCCTCAGGGAGAATCCCCGGGTGAGCGTGGCCGATGTGCGCGTGCGCGACATCAAGCCCATGGAGACCGTGTTCCTGCTCGAACTGCGCATCCAGAATCCCAACGACGTACCCATCGACCTGTACGGGATCAACTGCGAGATGGAGGTCGACGGCCGCCACTTCGCCAGCGGCATCGCCGATGCCAACCAGACCGTGCCCGCCTTCGGCACCACCACCGTGCCGGTCAGCGTCTACGCCTCGGTGCTCGATATGGTGTCGTCGGTGGTGGACCTGATCCAGACCTCCGAGGCCGCCTCGTCCCGCGGCAAACCCGTGGCCTACCTGCTCAAGGGCACGGTCAACGTGGGCGTGCACAGCTTCAAGAAGGAAATCCCCTTCAGCAGTTCGGGCGAGCTGTCCCTCAAGGGCATCGGCCGGACCCTGAACCTGCCCCGCCGCTGAGCGGCAGTTCCTCTCTCCCTTGGAAAAGATTCGGGCGGGGGATCGTCGCGATCCCCCGCCCGAAGACCCGACGGACCGCCCGCCTCAGAGGCTGGCCGCGCCAAAGGTGTCGCAACTGTCGAACCGGCCGGTCTGGTAGCCGCGCTGGAACCAGCGGACCCGCTGGGCCGAGGTGCCGTGGGTGAAGGAGTCGGGCGTCACGTAGCCGCGCTGCTGCTTCTGCAGCCGGTCGTCGCCGATCTGGCTGGCCGCGTTGAGGGCCTCGTCGATGTCGCCGGGCTCCACCACCTGCCGGGCCCGGTGGGCGTGATGGGCCCACAGGCCGGCGAAGCAGTCGGCCTGCAGTTCCATTTTCACCGACAGGCGGTTGTACTCGGTCTTGGACACCTGCCGCCGCATGGCCTCCATCTGCCGGCTGATGCCCAGCAGGTTCTGCACGTGGTGGCCGACCTCGTGGGCGATGACGTAGGCCTGAGCGAAGTCGCCGGGCGCGTTCATGTTGCGTTTCAGATCCCGGTAGAACGACAGGTCGATGTAGACCTTGCCGTCACCCGGGCAGTAGAAGGGGCCCATGGCCGCATCGGCGAAACCGCAGGCCGACTGGACCGCGCCGCTGAACAGGACCAGGGTCGGCTCCTGGTAGCTCTGGCCGGCGGCGCGAAACTGTTCCTTCCAGACATCCTCGGTGTCGGCCAGCACCACCGAGACGAAATCAGCCAGTTGCTTGTCCTCTGCGCTCTGCTGCACCGGGCCGGAGGACGGTCCCGGCTGCGACACCTGGATGGATTCGCCCATGTTGAGGATGATCGAGGGGTCGATGCCGAAATACATGCCGACCAGGGCGAGCAGCAGGATGCCGATGGAGCCGCCCTTGACCCGGCCCGGGATGCGGGAGCCCCGCCGGTCTTCCACGTTCGTCGATCTTCGTCCGTCCTGCCAGCGCATGATGTATCCCCCGGCGAATGGTTAACTGGGTGTTGTTCTCCCTGAATTACGGCACTGTACCGCCGTGTCGGGAAAAAAACAATCGGCAATCCGAAGTGCGGTCCGGACGGGTCGCGGCCCGAAGCACAATTGTATTGACAGAGGCAGTCGGTGCAATAGAGTAAGGCCCTTTCAGACAACCGAAGCAAAGGAGCTGGGCATGCTGAGCGAGGAGCAGGGACAGACGCTCGTGCGGCTGGCAAGGCGGCAGATAGAAGAGCGATTGGGGATCGCCGCGCATGCGCGGGCCAATCCAGACGAATTCCAGGCCCCGGCCTTTGGCGAAAAACGGGGCGTGTTCGTCACCCTGCACAGGAACCGGGAGCTGCGCGGCTGCATCGGCAGCCTGGCCGCAATCGAGCCGCTGGCCGAAGGCGTCCGCCGCAACGCGGTCAACGCCGCTTTCCATGACTACCGCTTCGCGCCGCTGACCGCGGCGGAACTACCGGAGTTGCACATCGAGGTCTCGGTGCTCAGCGAACCGCAGCCGCTCACCGCAACCGATGCGGACGACCTGGTCCGCCGGCTCCGGCCGGGCGTGGACGGGGTCATTCTCCAGGGACCGAACGGCGAGCAGGCCACCTTCCTGCCCCAGGTCTGGCAGCAGCTGAAGCGGCCGGAACTCTTCCTGGACCATCTCTGCCGCAAGGCCGGCCTGCCCGGTGACGCCTGGCGTTCGGGGCGGCTGCGGGTGTTCACCTACCAGGTGCAATCCTTCGAGGAGCCCCGCTGAGGGCGGGGCAGCGAGCATGAAAGAACTCACCCTGCCGCCGGAACTCTCCTGCGAGATCCGCGAGATCTACGACTCCATGGTCACCGCCTACGACGAGGTCGCCCGCGCCGTCACCCTGACCTGCGACGGCTGCCCGGACAACTGCTGCGACTCCTATTTTCTCCACTACACCTACAGCGAGTGGGCCTACCTCTGGCAGGGCCTCCGGGCGCTGGGGGACGAACAGCTCGACCGCATCCTCGGCCGCGCCCGGGACTACGTGGCGCAAAGCCGGATGCAGATCAGCCGCGGCGAGCGGCCGACAATCATGTGCCCGCTCAACGAGGCGGGACGCTGCACCCTCTACGCCCACCGGCTGATGATCTGCCGCACCCACGGCGTGCCGGCCACCCTGACCCGGCCCGATCACCAGCTGCTCCGCTTTCCCGGCTGTTTCCGCTGCCAGGAGATCGTCGGCCAGCGGTTCGCCGTGGAGACCGACGCCCCGGCCATGGACCGCACCATCCTCTACCGGCGGCTGGCCCAGCTGGAGGCGCGGCTCCTGGGCAACCGGCGCGACCTGTACCCGAAAATCAAAATGACCATCGCCGAGATGATCGTCAACGGCCCGCCCAAGCGGAGCCGGGCGACCCTCGAGCAGGACTGAGAACATCCCATGGACACCCTTGTTGCACAGACCAAACAGGCCGTCATCGACGGCCACCGCATTGACCGGGAGACCGCGCTGCGCCTCCTTGACACGGACCACCGCGAACTCTGGCGGGCCGCCGACGACCTCCGCCGCCACTTCCTGGGCGACCACTTCGACCTCTGTTCGATCATCAACGCGCGCAGCGGCAACTGCACCGAGAACTGCCGCTTCTGCGCCCAGTCGGCCCGGCACCACACCGGCATCGACACCTACACGGTCATTCCGGAAGAGGAGGCCCTCGCCCAGGCCGCGGACAACGATCAACACGGTGTCGGCCGCCTTTCCCTGGTGACCAGCGGCCGCAGCCTGGCCCCGGATACCCTCGACGCCCTGGTCAACCTCTACGGCAAAATGGCGGCATCCACCTCGCTCTTGTTCTGCGCCTCGGCCGGCATGCTCACCCCGGATATCGCCGCGACCCTGAAGGAGGCCGGGGTGGTCCGCTACCACTGCAACCTGGAGGCGAGCCGCGGCTATTTTCCCCAGGTCTGCACCACCCACACCTGGGCGGAGAAGGTCGAGACCCTGCAGCTGGCGCGGGCGGCCGGCATGACGCTCTGCTCCGGCGGCATCATCGGCATGGGCGAGCAGATGACGGACCGCATCGACATGGCCCTGGAACTGCGCGAACTTGAAGTCACATCCATCCCGGTCAATATCCTCACTCCCATCCCCGGCACGCCCCTGGCCGAGTTGGCACCGCTGTCCGTGGACGAGGTGCTGACCACGGTGGCCCTGTTCCGCTTCATCAACCCGGAGGCGGTCATCCGCATGGCCGGCGGCCGCCAGCAACTCGGCGACGACCAGTACCAATGCTTCGCCGCCGGCGCCAACGGGGCCATTGTCGGCAACTACCTGACCACCACCGGCGCGGGCATTGCCGAGGACCTGGAGCGGCTCGCCGCCATGGGCTTCACCTTCGAACGGGGCTAAAGCCGTGGACACCGGCGACCTGCTGCGCTTCGACCGCGACCACCTCTGGCACCCCTACACCTCGATGATCGGGCCGCTGCCGGTCTATCCGGCCGTGTCCGCCGAGGGCGTGCGCATCCGCCTGGCCGACGGCCGGGAACTGATCGACGGCATGAGTTCCTGGTGGTGCGCCATCCACGGCTACAGCCACCCGGTGCTCGTCCAGGCCCTGCGCGACCAGGCCGGCCGCATGGCCCACCTGATGTTCGGCGGCCTCACCCACGAGCCGGCGGTGACCCTGGGGCGGCTGCTGGTAGAGCTCACCCCGGAGCCGCTCGACCGGGTCTTTCTCTGCGATTCCGGCTCGGTGAGTGTCGAGGTGGCACTCAAGATGGCGCTCCAGTACCAGCAGGCCGCGGGTCGGCCGGAGCGGCACCGGCTGCTCACCGTGCGCGGCGGTTACCACGGCGACACCTTCCACGCCATGTCGGTCTGCGACCCGGTCACCGGCATGCACTCGCTGTTCGCCCGCTCCCTGCCCCAGCAGCTGTTCGCGCCGCGGCCCGGCTGCCGTTTCGACGGCGAGTGGGACGAGCGCGACCTGGAGGCCATGGAACGGCTGCTCATCGCCCACCACCGCGAGGTGGCGGCGGTGATCGTCGAGCCGATCGTCCAGGGCGCGGGCGGCATGTGGTTCTACCACCCGGCCTACCTGCAGGGGCTGCGGCGGCTGTGCGACCGCTACCAGACCCTGCTCATCTTCGACGAGATCGCCACCGGCTTCGGCCGCACCGGCCGGCTGTTCGCCGCCGAGCACGCCGGCGTGGCCCCGGACATCCTCTGCGTGGGCAAGGCGATCACCGGCGGCACCATGACCCTGGCCGCGACCCTGACCACCCCCGAGGTGGCGGAGACCATCTCCCGGGGCGAACCGGGGGTGTTCATGCACGGGCCGACCTTCATGGGCAACCCGCTGGCCTGCGCCGTGGCCTGCGCCTCGCTCGAACTGTTGCTGGACAATTCCTGGCGGCAGCGGGTGGCGGCCATCGCCCGTCAGCTCGAAACCGAGCTGGCCCCGGCCCGTGAGCTGGCCGGCGTGGCCGATGTGCGCGTGCTCGGCGCCATCGGCGTGATCGAAACCGCCCGACCGGTGGACATGGCCGCCCTGCAGCGGTTCTTCGTCGACCAGGGGGTGTGGATCCGTCCCTTCGGCCGCCTGCTCTACCTCATGCCACCCTACATCATCGAACCGGACGACCTCTCACGCCTGACCACGGCGCTGGTCCGGGCCGCCGACCTGGACTGACCGCCACCTCCGGCGGTCCACCGACCCCGGCGCGGCCCGGTCCGCCGCATTCCCTTCACACCCCTCGCGAGGTTCTGCATGAGACGGGAACTGATCAACAAGAGTGTGCTGCTGGCCCTGGTCCTGCTCATCTCCGCCCTGTTCCTCGGCATGATCCGGCAGTTCCTCATGCCCATGTTCATGGCCGGCCTGTTCTCGGCCATGCTCAGCCCGGCCCACCGCTGGCTGACGCACCGGCTCGACGGCCGCAACAACATCGCCTCCATGCTCATCGTCGCCGCCATGGCCATGCTCATGCTCGGGCCGCTCAGCGTGCTCGTCGGCGTGGTGGTCGGCCAGGCGATCAGCGTCGGCAATTCGGTCACCCCCTGGGTGCAGGCCTTCCTCAACGAACCCACCACGATCACCGTCTATCTGGAAAAAATTCCCTATTACGAGGAGATCCTCCCGTACAAGAACGTCATCGTGGAAAAGGCCGGCGCGGCCGTGGGCGACATCTCGACCTTCCTCATCAACAGCCTTTCCTCGTTCACCAAGGTGACCATGAACGCCGTGTTCAGCACGGTGATCATGTTTTACGTGATGTTCTATTTCCTCACCATGGGCGATGTGCTGCTGCACAAGATCCTCTACTTTCTTCCGCTGCACGACCGGGACGAGCGTCGCCTGCTGCAGCGGTTCACCTCCGTGACCGCGGCCACCATGAAAGGGACGCTGGTCATCGGCGCCCTGCAGGGGCTGATCTGCGGGCTGGCCTTCGCCTTTGCCGGCATCCAGGGGCCGGTGTTCTGGGGCAGCGTCATGGCGGTGCTGTCCATTATTCCCGCCTTCGGCACGGCCATCGTCTGGGTGCCGGCCCTGATCATCCTCGTGCTCTACGGCGAGTTCGTCGGTGCGGTCATCCTGGCGGTGCTCTGCGGCGGGGTGGCCGGCAACCTGGACAACGTCCTGCGGCCGCGCCTGGTGGGCAAGGACACGGAGATGCACGACCTGTTCGTGCTCTTCGGCACCCTGGGCGGCATCAGCATGTTCGGCATACTCGGCATCATCATCGGGCCGATCATCGCCGCCCTGTTCATCACCATCTGGGAGATTTACGGCAAGGCCTTCGAGGCCTACCTGCCGGACGTGGGGCCGCTGTTCGGCGGCGACGGTGGGACGCGGCCGCCGGCTGAACCGCCCCCTCCCACCCCGGCGGCCGGGGAGACAGAACCGCCGGCCGCGACCGGCACCACGGACCAGCCGCCGGAGGCGCTCTGAACGGGGCCGGCGACCGCAGAACGAAAAGCAGTCGAGGCAAAAACGCTTTCATCGACCAGCCGCCAGAGGGAGGACACAATGACCGAGGAGGTACGCATCAAAAACACCGGCCTGCGCGGAGTCACCGTGGCTGATTCGGGCATCAGTTTCATCGACGGCGAAAAGGGCATCCTGATCTACCGGGGCTACCGGATCGAAGATCTGGCCGACCATTCCACCTACCTGGAGACCGCCTACCTGCTGCTCCATGGCAGCCTGCCGAGCGCGGCGCAGCTGAGCGATTTTATGTCCCGGGTGCGGGCGGCGCGGCAGTTGCCCGCGTTCGTGCTGGCCAGCCTGCGCCTCTGGCCCCGTGAGGCCAGCCCCATGGACGTGCTCCAGGCCTGCGTCCCCCTGCTCGCCATGGCCGAAGACACCATCGCGGCCAGCGACCGGACCTCCTGTCTGAGCCGCGCCATCACCCTGGTGGCCAGGATGCCGACCCTGGTGGCGGCCTGGCACCGTATCCGCAACGGTCAGCCGGTGGTGCCGCCCGACGATGCCCTGGACCATGCCGCCAATTTCCTGTGGATGCTGCAGGGACAGACTCCGGACGCGGCCACGGCCCGCGACCTGGACGTCTGCCTGATCCTGCATGCGGACCACACCTTCAACGCCTCGACCTTTGCCGCCCGCCAGGTGGTTTCGACCCGGGCCAGCCTCTACGCCGGCGTTGCCGCCGGCATCGGCGCGCTCTCGGGCGGACTGCACGGCGGCGCCAACGCCAGGGTGATGCAGATGCTGCTCGAACTCGAGCACGAGGAGGACATCGAGGGCTGGGTCCGCTCCCGGCTGGACCGGGGCGAGGTGATCATGGGCTTCGGCCACGCGGTCTACAAGACCGGCGACCCGCGGGCGGTGTATCTGAAACGGATGGGACAGCGACTGGCCGCGCAGCACGGCGGCCGGTGGCAGGAGATCTCGCAGCGGATCGAGGAGGCGGCCCTGGCGAATTTCGCCGCCCAGGGCAAGCGGGGCATCTGCGCCAACGTGGACTTCAATTCCGCGCCGGTCTATTACCTGATGGGCATCCCCCTGGATCTGATGACCCCGCTTTTCGCCGTGGCCAGGGTGGCCGGATGGTGCGCCCACATCATGGAGGAGCAGTTTGCCGACGTCCAGGGCAAGCCCGCGCTCTACCGGCCGCAGGCCGAGTACGTGGGCGAGTACTGCGGGCCGATGGGCTGCGTGTACAACCCGCCGGACCGGCGCGGCTGAGCCGGGCGGTGTGCCGGCCTCACCAGACGGCGGCGGTGAGGTCCACCTTGTTTTCCTCGATCAGTCGCAGGCAGGCATCCACGCTGTCGGCGTGGTAGAGGGTGCCCCGGCCGTTGCGGATCTCCTCCAGGGCGGTTTCCAGGCCGAGGGAGGGCCGGTAGGGGCGGTGCGAACTCATGGCCTCGACCACGTCGGCCACGGTGAGAATCTTGGCCTCCAGCAGGATCTCCTCGTCGGTAAGGCCGCGGGGGTAGCCGGTGCCGTCCAGGTGCTCGTGGTGCTGGTAGACGATTTCCGCCACCGGCCAGGGGAAGTGGATGTTCTTGAGGATCTCGTAGCCGACCTCGGTGTGGCACTTGATGATGGCCCGTTCCTGCTGGGAGAGCTGCGCCGGTTTGGCCAGGTACTCCGAGGGCAGGGAGATCTTGCCGATGTCGTGCAGCAGGGCGGCGAAATGCAACCCCTCGATCTGTTTCGCCGGCAGGCCGAGTTCGCGGGCGATGGCGCAGGCCAGGTTATCGACCCGGGCCTGGTGGCCGGCGGTGTAGGGGTCGCGTTTCTCGGCCGCCAGGGCCAGTGATTTGACCGTCTCCTCGAGACTGTTGTGCAGGTCGTCGCGACTCTTCTTGAGGGCCTCCAGCGCATTCTTGCGTTCGGTAATGTCGCGGGCGATGCCCCGGTAGCCAAGCAGTTTGCCATCGTCGCCGAACACCGGTACACCGTTGGTCTCGATGACCACGATGTGTCCGTTCGCGGCCAGGCAGTTGTTCTCGAAGCCGGTGAAGGGCTTGTGGGAGTCAAGCAGATGCCGCAGGATGCGTTCGGTGCGCTCCTGCTCCCTGGGGGCGGTCAGGTCGACCAGGGTCTTGCCGATGATTGCCCCCGGTGCGAACCCGAGCAGGTCCTGCACCTTGGGACTGCTGTAGGTGTAGGCCCCGTTCGGATTGACCTCCCAGATCCAGTCGCTGGTGGTCTCCACCAGCGAACGGAAACGGGCATTGCTCTCCTCCAGGGCCTGCAGGAGCCGTTCCCGCTCCTCCGAGATGATCCGGCGCACCCGGTCGGCCAGCACCGTGTGGCGGATAATGTAGATGGCGAGGAAGGAGATGACCAGCAGGATCGCCGAGGAAATGGCGTTGAGCTGCTTGGCGATCAGGCCGATCTCGACGTTGACATCGTCCACGTAGAGCCCGGTGCCGATTACCCAGCCCCAGGGTTTGAATTCGCGCACATAGGAGAGCTTGGGAACGATCCGGCTCGGATCGTCCTGCCACTGGAACAGGTAGTCCACGTAGCCGGCGCCCTGGGTCCGGACCACCTTGACGAACTCTTCGAGCAGGTTCTTGCCCATGGGGTAGCGGAAATCCGGGACCGGTTCGCCGTGCAGGTCGGGCCTGTAGGGGTGGACGACGATATGCGCGGACATGTCGTTGATCCAGAAGTAGTCCTTGTTGGTCGGCCCGTAGCGGAAGATCTTGATCATCTCCTTGGCCTGGTGCTGGGCCTCGGCCCGGCTGAGCACGCCGGCCCGCTCCATTTTCTCGTAGGCGGCGACCATGTCCCAGGTGATCTTGGTCACCTCCTGGAGCAGTTCGCGCTTCTTGGCGAGCAGGTTGTCCTTGAGCGAGGGCAGGATGATGAGGAAGATGGCGGTGACGAACAGCAGAATGGTGAGCAGGGCCGGCAGGGCGATGCGGATGGTGATCGCATGCACGAGTTTCCGTTTGCCTTTCTTGTCCATGCGCGGGACGGCTCGGTGGGGAGGGTTGTTCGGGGCGACGGCGGGAGGCCGCGTCGGTGCGGAAGGCGGTGAGGCCAACCGATGCGGGCCGTCCCAGTGGCGGCAAGGCTGTCTGCAGGGCACCTTAACGGTTTCCCGGGGCCGGAGCAAGGATTCTTCACCCCCCGTCACCCGCGCCCGACAGGGAAGGGGCGACCCGGCCGGGAGGGCGGAAAGTCAACAGGATGTTTTCACCTTGACTTTCCCGTGGCGATCAGGTTTGTTTCCTTCACGTTTCAGGTTCCGACAAGGAACAAGAGGGAACTCCGTGGAAATCGGAGACGGGCCCGCCGCTGTAACCGGGGACGAGCGCCGCAAGCACAGTCACTGATCGAAGGATCGGGAAGACGCGGCGTGAGGGTGATCCGGGAGTCAGAAGACCTGCCTGAAACAATGCGCCTCTCTCCGCGGATCAGAGAGACGGCGACGAGACGCGGATTCACCAGGGCATCCCCGGATCATTTTCTTGGTCCGGGGTTTTTTTATGCCCCGGCCGCGCCCGGTGCAGGGCGGCCGTCACCGGGACGGCAGCGCCCTGCCACGACCCAACTCCCACCGGAGGACGCATCCGATCGCTTGCCGCGGAGTTTCCGCCAGGCCGGCGGACGCGGACCCCTGCCAGGTCCGGCTCCTTGTGCGGTCCCACCGTTTGCCGGCGGTGGGCCGCGGCTGTCCCGCCCCTTGGCCGGCGGCGATTCCGACACCTGATCCGCCGGAATTGCCGGATGCGTTCTTCGTCTCCTTCCCTCCGCGCGCCGCGGTCGGCGGCAACCTCGCCCGGTGCGATCCGCACCGCTCTGTGGGCAGGCGGCGCCTGCCTGTGCCCCTCCCCTGCGCAGCCAGAGAAAAACCACAAGGATCCTGCAGGACTTCGAACAATCCCCTGCGTTCAGGAGGGGGTGACAGCGGCCTGCCGTGCGCGGGTGAGCATTGGCCACAACTGGGAGAGCAGCATGCCGGCGAGCATCAGGCTGCAGCCCACCAGGGCCCGGCCGGAGAGCAGTTCGTCGAGCAGCAGCCAGCCGCCGAGGGCGGCGAAGGGCGACTCCAGGCTGAGCAGGATGGCCGCATGCGCGGGGTGGGCCCGCCGCTGCACCACCACCTGCAGGGTGTAGCCCGCACCCACCGAGCAGACCCCGCCGTAGAGGATCGGCACCGCGGCCGCGCGCACCGCCTCCAGGCTGAAGGGTTCGAGGACCAGGCCGGTCACCAGGCTGAGGACGCCGCAGACGAGGAACTGGACCAGGGCCAGCCGCACCGGCGCGGTCCGCGGCGACAGCCAACTGAGCAGCAGGACGTGCACCGCCCAGAACAGGGCGCCGATCAGTTCGAGCAGGTCGCCCGGCTCGATGTGCAACTCCTCGTTGACACTGAGCAGGTAGAGGCCGGCGCTGGCCGCTGCGGCCCCGACCCAGGTGCCGGTGTTGGTCCGCTGGCGGAAGGCCATGCCGATGATCGGCACCAGCACCACGTAGAGACCGGTGATGAAGCCGGCCTTGCCGGCGGTGGTGTACTGCAGGCCCACCTGCTGCAGGGTGGCGGCGAGAAAGAGGACGATGCCGGCGAGCAGGCCCGCCCGGGCCAGGGGTATCTGCCGGCCCCGCTCGGCCAGGGGCACGGCCGGTCGGCGCAGGACCAGCGGCAGCAGGCAGACCCCGCCGAGCAGGAAGCGGATGCCGTTATAGGTATAGGGGCCGATGTGGTCCATGCCTGCACGCTGGGCGACGAAGCCGAACCCCCAGATCAGGGCCACCAGCAGCAGGAGCAGGTCGGCCTGGACGGTGTGCTGTTTTTCCGCTTGCATTTGTCAGAGTGTCCTGTTTTCCTTGATCAAAATACGTGTTCGTGCCGGCCGACGAGGCGGCATGCAACCCCCGCGGCCGCAAAGCTGCCAGAAAAAAAACAAGGAGATCGCCCATGCACGCTGCCACCCGGATGCTGCTGCTCGCCGCCCTCACGGCCTTTGTTGCCGGCTGCGGCGGACCGGACCGGACTGTCTACACCGGCACGGTCCATCCCCCCACCGACCGGGTCGCCAAGGTCTTCCAGCCAGCCCAGGTGGACCGGGCCTGCCGGGTGTTCGCCGAGGTGCTGGTGCAGCTGCCCGCCGGCCTGACCGGCCAGGAGATCGAAAACATCCTGCTGGCCGAGGCCGGCCAGCGGGGCGCGGACCTGATGCTCATCGGCCAGAGCCGCCAGGGCACGGACGACCAGACCCGCTTCCTCTACTACGGGCCCGAGCGCGA
>CAZMNU010000029.1:19285-28499 GCA_964567725.1 uncultured Desulfobulbus sp.
CCGCCCGCTGCGCTGCCGGGCGGACGGCAGCTTCACCATCGTCCAGTTCACGGACACCCATTTCGGCAACGGTGAGGCGGAAGACGACCGCACCACCGCCCTCATGGACCGGGTGCTCGACCTGGAGCAGCCGGACCTGGTGGTGTTCACCGGCGACGTGCTCGGCGGTCAGCGGGGCACAAAAAATGCCCGTGACGCCTGGGCCCGTGCCACGGCGCCGCTGGTGGCCCGCGATCTGCGCTGGTGCGCGGTATTCGGCAACCATGACGACGAGTGCGACGCCAGCCGTGCCGACCTGCTCGCCCTGCAGCGGCAGAACCCGGGCTGCCTGACCCGTCCCGGGCCGGCGCGGGTTTCCGGTACGGCCAACTTCTGCCTGCGCCTGCAGTCTTCGGTCGGCCGGAACCCGGCCGCGCTCCTCTGCTGCCTGGACAGCAACAGCTACGCCGAAACCGCTGTCGGCGGCTACGGCTGGGTGCGCGACGACCAGATCCGCTGGCTCAGCCGCACCCTGCGGGCGCAGGCCGCCGTGCCGGCGCTCGTCTTCCTGCACATCCCCCTGCCCGAGTACAACGAAGTCTGGCAGCAGGGGCATTGCCAGGGGGAAAAGAACGAACCGGTCTGCTGCCCGCGCCTGAACACCGGCCTGTTCGCCGCCCTGCACCTGGCCGGCAACGTCCGCGGCGTGTTCGCCGGCCACGACCACTTAAACGACTACGACGGCACTCTGCACGCCATCCGTCTCTGCTACGGGCGGGCCACCGGCTTCAACAACTACGGTCGGGAGGATTTCCTCCACGGCGCCCGGGGCATCCGTCTGCACGAGGGCGAACCTGACTTCACCACCTGGCTGCGCCTGGACGACGGCAGCCGCATCGACCGCCCCGCCGCCTGAGCGCGGCTCATCCCCGTTTTTCCCTCACCCCCGCTCGCCGAGCGCATCACTCTGCGCTGTCACCAGCCGGGCAAAAGGACCGTCGCCCCGCGCCAGTTCCGCATACCTGCCCCGTTCGAGAATCCGTCCCTGGCCGACCACGAGAATCTGGTCGGCGTTGCGGATGGTGGCCAGCCGGTGGGCGATCACCAGGGTGGTGCGGCCCTGCATGAGCGCCTGGAAGGCCTGCTGCACCCTGGCCTCGGTGGCCGAGTCAAGGGCGCTGGTGGCCTCGTCGAGGATGAGGATCGGCGGGTTCTTGAGGATGACGCGAGCAATGGCCAGCCGCTGACGCTCGCCGCCGCTGAGGTTGGCGCCGCGCTCACCGATGAGCGTCTGGTAGCCGCGCGGCTGACGGAGGATGAAGTCGTGCGCCTGGGCCAGGCGGGCGGCCTCGATCATCTCCTCCTCGGTGGCCTCCGGCCGGCCCACCTTGAGGTTCTCCTCGATGGTGCGGAAGAAGAGCAGGCTCTCCTGGAAGACCACGCCGATGTTGGCGCGCAGCGAGTCGAGGGTCACCGTGCGGATATCGATCCCGTCGATGAGCACCCGGCCCTGCTGCGGGTCGTACTGGCGCAGCAGGAGGCCCATGACCGTGCTCTTGCCCGCCCCGGTCTCGCCGACCAGGGCCACGGTTTGGCCCGGTTCGACGGTGAAGTCGATCCCGTCCAGGGCCTTGCGCCCCGATTCGTAGGAGAACGCAATGTGCTCGAAGCTCACCTGGCCCCTGACCCGTTCCAGCGGCACGGCGCCGGGCAGATCCTGCACGGCCGAGCGGGTGTCGAGCACCTCGAAGAACTGGGCCAGGGCCGGCGCCTGCATGAACAGGCTGTTGGTGAAGCCGACCACCTGGCCGAGCCGGCCGATGAGGTGGGTGGCGAAGCCCATGAAGGTGACGATCTCGCCGACGCTGGCCTCGCCCTTGAGGTTGAGCCAGGCGCCGAGGGCGAAGATGGTGATGATGGTCGTGGTCGAGGCCGCGCCGTTGAGCACGCTCACCGCGGCCCACCAGTTGAGCACCGGGAACTGGGCCTTGAGCACCTGGTCGATCACCTGGCGCAGCTGTTTGAGTTCCGCCCGCTGGCGGACGAAACTCTGCACCAGCACCACGTTGCCGATGGCGTCGCCCGCCTGTTCGGCCAGCCGGGTGTGCTGGGACTGCACCTCGCCCTGGGCGTTGTGGGTGCGGTGGGTGACAAAGGCGGTCACCGCGGTGGATACGGCGGTGAGCACGATGAGCACCAGGGCCAGTTTCCAGTTGAGCAGCAGGGTGAGCGGCAGCAGCACCAGCAGGGCGACAAAGGTGGACAGGTGACTGCGGAACATGGACAGCCAGAGCTGGAACAGCCGGTCGCCGCCGGAATGCATGATGCTGAGCAGGCGACCGGAGTGGGCGCCGCGGTGGTAGGCCAGGTGCAGGCGGAGCACATGGGCGAAGTACTCGGCCAGCACATCGAGGCGCAGCCGGTGGGCGAGCCGGTCGGCGTGCAGGGAGACAAGCGCACCCAGTGCGATGCCGCCCACCCCGACCAGCAGCCAGACGCCGAAGATGCGGATGCCATCGTGCAGGGTGGCCTCGGCGCCGCGGGTGGTCGCCTGGGTGAGCAGGTCGATGGTCTTGCCGAACAGGATGGGTTCCACGAACGGCACCGCCGCCAGGGCGAGGTTGGCCAGGGTCAGGGTGAGGGCCATCCCCCGCACCGGCTTGAGCAGCAGCAGGGCCCGCCGGTAGACTTTGAGCGGCTTGAAGTCGATCATGGCGCGTCCCTCCGCTCTGCGTCGTTCACAAGGACACCCCGACGGCATCCGCGCCGCCGGGGTGTCTGTCCCTCAGGCTGTCCCGCTGTGTCCCCGTCCGGTCCGGTCACCGGCGGGGGCGCAGGTCAGTTCTCCTGCTCTTTCTGCTGGGCGTTGTCGTACAGGGCGATGAAGTTGATCGGCTCCATCAGAAACGGCATGAAGCCACCGTCCACCGCGGCCTGGCAGACGATCTGGCGGGTGAAGGGGAAGAGCATGAGCGGACAGTCCACGGCCAGCACGCGCTCGTGGTGCTCCGCCGGGATGTGCTTCATCAGGAAGACCGCGGCGTGCTCGATCTCGATGATGAACATCACCGAGTCGCTGTTGTTCTTGTCATGCACCTTGGCGGTGATGGCGATGGACACCTCGCTGTGTTCCTCGTCGAGCTTGGCGTTCTTCAACTGCAGGTTGAAGTCCACCTTGGGATCCTGGTTGCGGGTCAGGAAGACCTTGGGGGCGTTGGGGCTCTCGAAGGAGAAGTCCTTGATGTACATCTTCTGCATGCGGAAAACCGGGATGTCCTGGTTGGCGGTCTGTTCGGTCATGGGGTGTCCTTTGTCTGGGTCAGTGGGTGGCGGCCGTCATGGCCGGCGGGAGTCGAAAATCGGCGCACCATACCAAGCTGCCGCGCGGAAGCAAAGCACAATGCGTCTCACTCTTCGCTCAGGAACTGCTTGAGGAAGCGGCCGGTATACGAGTCGGGACAGCCGGCCACCTGCTCGGGTGTGCCGGCGGCGAGCACCCGGCCGCCGCCGCTGCCGCCCTCCGGGCCGATGTCGATCACCCAGTCCGCGGTCTTGATCACGTCCAGGTTGTGCTCGATCACCACCACCGTGTTGCCGGCGTCGACCAGGCGACCGAGCACCTGCAGCAGGTGCTGGATGTCCGCCGGGTGCAGGCCGGTGGTCGGCTCGTCGAGGATGTAGAGGGTGCGGCCGGTGGCGCGGCGGCTCAGTTCCTTGGCCAGCTTGACGCGCTGGGCCTCGCCGCCGGAGAGGGTCACCGAGCTCTGGCCCAGGGTGACGTAGCCCAGGCCGACATCGACGATGGTCTGCAGCCGGTGTTGGATGGGCGGCACGTTCTGGAAGAAGTCCAGTGCCTCCTCCACCGTCATGGCCAGGATTTCGGCGATGGTCCTGCCCTTGTAGCGGATGTCCAGGGTCTCCTCGTTGTAGCGTTTGCCCTGGCAGCGCTCGCAGGTGACGTACAGGTCCGGCAGGAAGTGCATGGCGATGCGGATGACGCCGTCGCCCTCGCAGGTCTCGCAGCGGCCGCCCTTGATGTTGAAGCTGAACCGGCCCGGCCGGTAGCCGCGCGCCCGCGATTCGGGCAGGCGGGCGAGCAGTTCGCGGATCGGGGTCATCACCCCGGTGTAGGTGGCCGGGTTGGACCGGGGGGTGCGGCCGATGGGGCTCTGGTCGATGTCGATGACCTTGTCCAGATCGTCCATGCCGGAGAGCAGGTGCGGCCCCCTGGCGTAGATTTTTTTGTCGCTGAAGTAGCGCTGGGCCTCGGCGAACAGGGTCTCGATCACCAGCGAACTCTTGCCCGAGCCGGACACGCCGGTGACGCAGGTCATCACCCCGAGCGGGAAGCGGACGGTCAGGTCCTGCAGGTTGTTCACCCGCGCGCCGCGCACGGTGATGGCGTGGGCCGCGTCGCCCTGCACCGGCCGCCGCTGCCGCGGCACCTCGATCTTCAGCCGGCCGGAGAGGTAGCCGCCGGTCTGCGAACCTTCGCAGTCGAGCAGGCCCGGCACCGGGCCGGAGTAGAGCACCTCGCCGCCGTGCACGCCCGCGCCCGGGCCGATGTCGAGCACGTGGTCGGCGTTGGCGATGGTGTCCGCGTCGTGCTCGACCACGATCACCGTGTTGCCCAGGTCGCGCAGGTTGACGAGCGTCTTGATGAGCTTGTTGTTGTCGCGCTGGTGCAGGCCGATGCTCGGCTCGTCGAGGATGTAGAGCACCCCGGCCAGGCCCGAGCCGATCTGCGAGGCCAGGCGGATGCGCTGGGCCTCGCCGCCGGAGAGCGTCCCGGCCTTGCGGTCGAGCGACAGGTAGCCGAGGCCCACGCCGTGGAGAAAGAACAGCCGCTCGCGGATCTCCTTGAGGATGGGCCGGGCGATGGTCGCCTGGCGCTCGTCGAGCCGGAGGGTTTCGAGTTCGCCGATGAGCGACTCGATGGCCATGCGGGTCAGGTCGGTGATCGACCAGCCGCCCACGCGCACGGCCAGGGCCTCGGGCTTGAGCCGGGCGCCGTTGCAGGCCGGGCAGTGCTGCTCGTTCATGAACTCCTCGATCTCCTCGCGCAGGCGGGCCGAGGTGGTCTCCCGGAACAGCCGGTTCAGGCGCGGAACAATGCCCTCGAAGGCGAGTTGCGAGACCATCCTCCGCCGGCCGCGACTGTGCACGAACTCGAGCTTTTCCCGGCCGGTACCGTGCAGGAAGGCCTGCTGCACCCGGGCGGGCAGCTCGGCAAAGGGCGTGGCCAGGTCAAACTTGTAGTGGCTGGCAAAGGCCTCGATCCACTGGCTGCCCATGGCCGCCAGTCGCCGCCGGGTCCACGGGGCGATGGCGCCCTCGATGAGCGACAGTGACGGATCCGGGACGATGCGCTGCTCGTCGATGAACTGGTTGAAGCCCAGGCCGGTGCAGGCCGGGCAGGCGCCGATGGGGTTGTTGAACGAGAACAGCTGCGGCGACAGTTCCGGCACCGAGAGACCGCACCGGTGGCAGGCGGCCGATTCGCTGAACAGCACCTCCTCGCCGCTGTCCGGGAACAGGGCGACCATCACCCCGTCACCCAGGGCCACGGCGGTGCTCACCGACTCGTCGAGACGGCGGCGGATGGCGGGTTTGAGCACCAGCCGGTCGATCACCGCCTCGATCTGGTGGAATTTGTTCTTGTCGAGGACAATCTCTTCACTGAGCTGGCGGATCTCGCCGTCCACGCGCACGCGCACGAAGCCCTCCTTGCGCAGCCGCTGCAGCACCTGGTCGTGCTGACCCTTTTTGCGGTTGACCAGCGGTGCCAGCAGGATGACCTTCTCCCCTTCGGGTCGGGCGAGCAGGGCGTCGAGCATGTCGTGCACCGACTGGGAGCGGATCGGGTCGCCGCAGGTGGGGCAGTGGGGCTGGCCGGCGCGGCCGAACAGCAGGCGCAGGTGGTCGTAGATCTCGGTGACCGTGCCCACGGTGGAGCGCGGGTTCCTGCTGGTGGTCTTCTGCTCGATCGAGACCGCCGGGGACAGTCCCTCGAGCAGGTCCACGTCCGGCTTGTCCATCTGCCCGAGGAACTGGCGGGCGTAGGTGGACAGGGACTCCACGTAGCGGCGCTGCCCCTCGGCGTAGAGGGTGTCAAAGGCCAGGGTGGACTTGCCCGAGCCGGACAGGCCGGTGAAGACGATGAGTTTGTTGCGGGGCAGGTCAACCGAGATGTTCTTCAGGTTGTGCATGCGCGCGCCCCGGATGCGCAGGAATTGCGGCTCCATGGCTGTGAGGCAAGGCTTCCTTGAAAGAGGGATGGGCGGGGCGGCCGCGGGTCAGCCGCGGGGCAACGATAAGCACGCCGGGCCGGCAGGGCAAAAAAAAGGATCCCGAGCAGCGGCGGCTCGAGATCCAACGAAAAAACCCGGCAAGCGCGCTTGCCGGGTGTATGAACTGGCTCCCCGGGAGGGACTCGAACCCCCGACAAGGTGGTTAACAGCCACCTGCTCTACCAACTGAGCTACCGAGGAATGGTGCTCGGGACAAACAAACGGCACCGATGAAGGCCACCGTTTCGAGAGGTGTTACATAGCACAGGGTGTCCGGGGCGTCAACAAAAAATGATCCCGGCCCGGGGACTCAGGAAAGCCGGGTCTTGAAGTCCTCGTAGCCGAAGCGGCGCACGGTTTCCAGCCGGTCCTCGTCCGGGTGGTAGAGGACGATGGCCGGCAGCTGCACGCCGTTGAAGGTGTTGGTCTTGACCATGGTGTAGATGGCCATGTCAGTGAACACCAGCCGGTCGCCGGCGACCAGCGGCCGCTCGAAGGAATACTCGCCGGCCACGTCGCCGGCCAGGCAGGAGAGGCCGCCGATGCGGCAGGTCCATCCCTTTTCGCCGGGCTCGCCGGCGCCGATGAGGTGCGGCCGGTAGGGCATCTCGAGCACGTCGGGCATGTGCGCCGGCACCGAGGCGTCGATGATGGCCACGGGCAGGTCGGCGTTGACCACGTCGAGCACCGTGGCCACCAGGTAGCCGGCGTTGAGGGCCACCGCCTCGCCCGGCTCCAGGTAGACCTGCACGCCCCAGCGCTCGCGGAAGCGGTTGACGATGCTGACCAGCAGGTCCAGGTCGTAGCCCGGGCGGGTGATATGGTGCCCGCCGCCGAAGTTGACGTACTGCATCCGCGGCAGGACATCGCCAAAGCTCCGTTCCACCGCGGCCACGGTCCGCTCCAGGCAGTCGGCTTCCTGCTCGCAGAGGTTGTGCCAGTGCAGGCCGCTGATCCCGTCCAACTGGTCGGTGCGGAAGTCGGCCCGGCGGATGCCCAGGCGGGAGCCGGGCGCGCAGGGGTCGTACAGGGGTACCGCACCCTCGGAATGCTCGGGGTTGATGCGCAGGCCGAACTCCAACCGGCGCCCCGCGGCCGCGGCCCGCTGCCGGGCCAGCGGCATGAACCGCTCCTTCTGGGCAAAGGAGTTGAACACCAGGTGGTCGCTGGTCAGGGCCAGGGCCTCGATGTCCGCGGCCGAGTAGGCGGCGGCGAAGCTGTGCACCTCGCGGCCGAACTCCTCCCGGCCGAGCCTCGCCTCGTGCGGGGAACTGCAGCAGACCCCGTCGAGCACCTCGGCGAGCTGCGGGAACACCCGGTACATGGCAAAGCACTTGAGCGCCAGCAGGATACGGCAGCCGGTGCGCGCCTTGACCCGACCGAGCACGGTAAGGTTGTCACCGAGCAGCCCCTCGTCGATGACAAAGGCCGGGGTCGCCACCCGGGTCGGGTCGAACCGGCAGGCGAGCCGGCCGTTGTAGCGCCCGCCAGTCACAGTTCCACTGCCTGCCAGGGCAGGCCGTAGTGGTTCAGATCGGCCATGAACGGATCCGGGTCGAACTCCTCCATGTTCCACACGCCGGCGCGTTTCCAGGTGTTCGTGAGCATCATCTTGGCGCCGATCATGGCCGGCACGCCGGTGGTGTAGCTGATCGCCTGGGAGCCGACCTCGCGGTAGGCCGCCTCGTGGCTGCAGATGTTGTAGACGTACAGCTGCTTCTCCCGGCCGTTCTTGACCCCCTTGAACACGCAGCCGATGCAGGTGCGGCCCTTGGTTAAGGGGCCGAGCGAGGCCGGCTCGGGCAGCACCGCCTTGAGGAACTGCAGCGGCACCACCTCCGCGCCCTTGTAGGACACCGGGTCGATGCGGGTCATGCCCACGTTCTCGAGTACCCGCAGGTGGGTGAGGTAGTTCTCGGAAAAGGTCATCCAGAAGCGCGCCCGCTTGAGCCCGCGGATGTTCTGCACCAGCGACTCCAACTCCTCGTGGTACATGAGGTAGCACTTCTTCGGGCCGATGCCCTCGGGGAAGTCGTAGGTCATGGACCAGCTGAGCGGGTCGGTCTCCACCCACTCGCCGTGCTCCCAGTAGCGGCCGCGCTGGGTGATCTCGCGGATGTTGATCTCCGGGTTGAAGTTGGTGGCGAAGTGCTGGCCGTGGTCGCCGGCGTTGCAGTCGATGATGTCCAGGGTGTGGATCTCGTCGAAGTGGTGCTTCTGCGCCCAGGCGCAGTACACGTTGGTCACGCCCGGGTCGAAGCCCGAGCCGAGCAGGGCCATGAGGTTTGCCCGCTCGAACCGCTCCCGGTAGGCCCACTGCCACTTGTACTCGAACCTGGCCACGTCCGGCGGTTCGTAGTTGGCCGTGTCCAGGTAGTCGACCCCGGTCTCCAGGCAGGCGTCCATGAGCGGCAGGTCCTGGTAGGGCAGGGCCACGTTGAGCACCAGGTCGGGCTTGATCCGCCGGATCAGGGCCGCGGTCTCGGCCACGTTGTCGGCATCGACCCGTTCCACCGCGATGGTGGCGCCGATCCGCTCCAGCACGCTGGCGGCGATGGCCTCGCACTTGGCCAGGGTGCGGCTGGCCAGGGTGATCTGCGTGAACACCTCGGGAACCTGGGCGCACTTGTGGGCGACAACACTGCCGACGCCGCCGGCGCCGATGATGAGTACATGGGGCATGGAAACCTCCTCTAGGTGGATAGGCTGTAGGCGTTTCGTCTGTAGCTGTCGGTCATTCCCACTCTCCAGCGTGGGCGCGCAGCCTTGGACGCTCCAGCGTCCCGCTGACGAGACGCTGGAGCGTCTCCGAACAGGTTCCCACGCTGGAGCGTGGGAACCATCCTCAAACTTGAGTTTTTCTTGAACCGGTTCCACATGTTGATTGTTCCAACGCGCCAAGGTGGGAACAATCAACAGCTAAACAGCTAAACAGCTAAACAGCT
>CAZMNU010000030.1:0-28056 GCA_964567725.1 uncultured Desulfobulbus sp.
ACCAGCCGGCCGCGGGCCAGGATGGCCACCTTGTCGAAGAGGGCCAGGCTGGCAAGCAGGTGGGTGGTGAGCACCACGGTGGTGCCGTGGTCGGCCATGGAACGGAAATGGCGCATGAGCCGCTCTTCCACCCCAGGGTCGAGGCCGGCGGTGGGCTCGTCGAGGAAGAGCACGCCCGGCCGGACGAGCAGTTCGGCGCCGATGGACACCCGCTTGCGCTGGCCGCCGCTCAACTGGTGGATGGGCTGGTCGCGCACCGCCTGCAGCCCGAGCGTCTCGATGGTGGTGTCCACCAGGGTCGCCCGCTGCTCGTCGCCCAGGTCAGGGGGCAGGCGGAGCAGGGCGGTGTAGGCCAGGCTGCGGGCCACGGTCAGCTCCGGGTGGAGGATGTCGTCCTGGGGCACGTAGCCGATGTCGTTGCGCAGCATGGCCCGGGCCGTGGCCAGGGGCGCGCCGTTGATCAGCACCGCGCCCCGGTGCGGCCGGGTGACGCCGACCAGGGCGTTCAGCAGGGTGGTCTTGCCGGCGCCGCTCGGGCCGAGGATGCCGACGAACTCGCCCGGAGCCACGGCCAGGGTGAGGTCATCGAGCAGGGGCCGGCCGCGGTCGCTGTCCCGGCCGAGGCCGACGCATTCCAGGCGGACGCCCTGGCCGCTGGCCAGCCGCTGCACCCGCAGGCTGCCATCCGGGTCCAGGGCGAAGCGAAGGCGGCAGGGGCCGATGGTCACCGTGTCGCCGGGCCCCAGCGGGCAGTCGCGCACCCGGCGGCCGTTCACCCAGGTACCGTTCAGGCTGGCGTGGTCAACGATGCGCAGTACCTGCCCCCGGGCGCGCAGGAGTGCGTGCCGGCTGCTCACCGTGGGTTCGGAGGGCAGGGCGAGATCACAGTCGCCTCCCCGGCCGATCACCCACGCGGCCTGCGGCGGCAGCAGGGTCGGGCCGCTGGCGCTGGTCTCGCCGAGCTGCAGCTGGAGCTGGCCCGTGGCCGCGCCCAGGCCGATGGTGTCGCCGTCCGCCAGGGCGACGGCGCCGTCGATGCGGCTCCCGTTGACGAACATCCCGTTGGTGGAGCCGAGGTCCTCGATCAGCCAGCGGCCGGTGGTGTCGGCGCGAACGCGGGCGTGCCGGCGGGAGACGGCCGCGCCGGAGGCGACCAGGTCGCATTGGTTGCCGTCCCGGCCGAGACAGAGGCCGCCCGCAGGGAGCCGGTAGGTCCGGTAGGCAAAGCCGGCGGTGAGCGCCACCAGGCGGGCGGTCGGTGGGTCCGGGACGGGAGGGGTGGCGTCCATGGTCGTGGCCGGTGATCGGGAAAACACGCAGCCCCGGACCGGTCGGGGACCGGTCGCGGGGCTGAAGCGATGAGGACTGCCGGGGCATGCGGCCATGCGGCCGCTCCCCCTCTACTTCGCGGCCGGCGCTGCGACCGCGCCGGGCCTGTACGGGTTTTTCAGGTAGAGTTCGTCCTCGCGGATGGCCGGGATCACCTGGTCGATCTTCTGCTGGGCCTCGAGCACCCGCGGGAAGGTGGGCGGTTCGAGCGCCTCGAAGGTCGAGGTGTCGTAGTACATGATGCCGCTGCCGGTGGGGTATTCGACCCCGATTTTGACGTTGTGCCGGCCGCCGTCCACCGGGATGTAGGAGCGGAAGGTGAGCACGTAGTCGTTCTGCATGATCGTCTGGATCTCCTCGATGTTGCGGGTGATCGTGTCGTAGCCGGCGGTGACGTGGTAGTGCTTGCCGAACGAGTTCTTGGCCAGGGCCTGCAGGTTGCGCTGGTCCCGCTCCTCGCTGCCGGTGAACGACAGGGTGTAGATCGGCACCGGGATCTTCAGGCTGGAAATGCGGGTCATCAGGTCGGAGCGGCTGATGGCGCTGTTGTCGTCGCGGCCGTTGGCGAGGATGACGATGGAGGTGGACACGGTGTAGTCCACGTCGCTGGTCGAACTGCCGCCGCCCACCGCGCCGGCCGCCATCTGCATGGCCGCGGCCACGCCGTCGTAAAGCCGGACCGTGTCGGTGCGCGGCTGCAGGTCAGCCAGGCGGCGGCCCAGGGTGGCGGGTTCGCGCTCGAAGTTGGAGAGCAGCGAGTAGCCCTCGGGGCTGTTGTCCAGGGCGAGCAGGGCCACCTGGTCCTGGGGCCGCTTGGCGTCGATGAAGCGGGCCGCGGCCCGGACCATGGCCTCGAAGTCGGCGGCCGGCATCGCCTTGCCGGTATCGAGCACGAGCACCGAGCGGGTCGCCTCCTCCCGGTGCTGGATCGGCTGGATGAGGTACTGCTTCTTCTTCGGGTCGTAGGCCCGTCCCTCCACCATCACGCCGATGTTGAGCACGTTCAGGTTGACCAGCGGCTGCATGTCCTGGTCGAAGGTGCGCAGGTAGACGTGGACAAAGGGGTAGAGGGCCGATTCGACCCGGAAGATCTTCAGGCCGTAGCCCTGTCCGGCCGCAGCCGCCGCCCCGGCGGGCGGGGAGGCGAGGTTGAGGACGAGCAGGGCGATCAGGGCGAGCAGGCCCGTCCGGGCGATGCGGGCAGGGATCAAGGACAACCGGTTCATGACAGACTCCTTGGGAAAGATGGTGGTGCGGCCGGGGATCACGGCATGCGGGCAAAGGGCTTGCCCAGGTTGTTGACGCTCTTGCCGCCCGGTCCCCGGGACGAGCTGTAGACGGCCTTGGTGATGCCGGTGGCGGTATCGAGCACAAAGGCGCCGTAGGCCCCGCCCGCGGCCCAGGTGGCGAGCTGATACCGGCCGCCGCCGGAAAGGGCGACCATGTCCTTGCCGCCTGCGTCGAGCACCGCCACCGGCAGGGAGGGCGGGTGCTGGCCCGGGCTCTCGTTGCGGACCATGCCCATGAGCAGGAGTACCAAGAGGGTGGCGAGTACGCCGGCGAGGAAGGCCGTGTGGGATTTACTGGGCCATGCGTCGTTCATTGATGATCGCCTCCGCGGAAAAGTTGCTGCCTCCCAGGATGAGCGGCCGTCGCGCGACCTGGGCAAGGTCCTCCGGCACCTGCTCCGGCCGGGATTCGGGTGAGGTCGTTGTGGCCACCGCCGGGCGGGTGTTCTCCGGCGCGGCCGTGTGGCCGGCCACCTCGGTCGGGCCGGCGGGGGCGGGTTTCTTCGCCGGCGCGCCCTTGGCAGCGGGCGCGGCCGCCGGTTTGCGCGTGGCCACCTTGCTGTCGGCTCTCTTGGCCTTGGTTTTGACCCTGGCCGGGGCCGCGGCCACCCGCTCCACCGGGCTGTCGGCGGCGAGGTGGCGGGCGAGCAGTTCGCGGCGGTGCTGGGTCTGTTCCAGGTTGTCGGCCAGTGAACTCCACAACTCGACATAGAGTTCCGGGTCATGTACGCCGCGGGACGGATCCCAGCCGGGCTTGAAGCTGGACAGGGCCTCGCGGGTCTGCGGGTTCATGCGGCCGTCCACCGAGATGTTGTGGCCCTTCAGGTACAGGCAGGTCTGGATCTCGGCGATCTTGTCCTGGTCGCTCAGGGCGCGGTAATCCTGGCGGATGCGCTCGATGACCACCGCGTCCGGCTGCATCCCCGGCACCAGCTTCCAGTAGGGCAGGTAGAGGTACTTGCCGACGATCTGCAGCACGCTCGTCTGCACCAGCAGGCGAATGGCCGCGTGCCGGCCCTGCACCTTCTTCACCGTGCCCTTGAGACCGAAGCTCGGCCCGAAGATGGTGAAGCCGAGTTCCTTTTCGGCCAGCGCCTTGTAGACGTTGATCGAGTTGACCGTCTGCATGCGCGCCACCCCGGACATGGTCCGGAAGTCGAGCAGGTTGAAGTCCAGGGTGATGCGGGCGACGCTGTCCTTGTCGCCGTAGCCCCAGTCCACCGAGATGGTGTCGCCGGGCACCCAGGACTCGTTGACGTTGAACGGCCGGGTGGTGACGCCGAAGTCGGTGTTGCTGCTGTGCGTCTTCAGGCCGCGGTCAAACTCGGTGATGCCGCCGGAAAGGACGATGTCCGGGATGAGCTTGCCCTGGAAATTGGAGTAGCCGGTCACCACCTGGTTGTTGATGAACACCGGGTTGTACGGGATGTAGACCACGTTGCCGCCGATGGCGTTGAGCGCGCTCTTGGTCATCTCGGTGATGTCGCGCGGGATCTCGCCGAACCCGTACTGGGAGAGCCCGGTCAGGTCGGTGATGTCCTTGCCCTGGATGAAGGCGCGCTTGCCGTACACCTGGCTCATCTGGCCGAGGTCGGCGAGCGGCTTGTCGAAGCTGGTCTCCTTGATCTCCGGCATGTCCGCGGGCAGGTCCACGTCCACCTGGCGGGGGTCGATCCTGGCGCAGGAGGTCAGGAAGAGGGCGACCAGCGGGATGAGCAGGAGCTGCGCCCGGGATCTCCGGACCGTGGGTTGTTGGGTGGCACTCATGGGGCTCGTTCTCCGCTTGGTCGGTTATTCGGTGACGATGGTCTTGTCGCCCTTGGAATCGTCGATGATGATGATGTCGCCGTTCAACTCCGCCCCGGCCTCGACGATGACGCTGTTGAGGGCGCCGTCGCGGGCGACGATGGCATCGTCCACCCCCGAGGCGGCCCGGCTGCGGGCGCGCTGGGACAGGTAGGAGAAGTTCAGGTCGGCGTGGTTGCCGATCTCGGAGTACAGCAGGATGTTGTCATCCACCGGGATGCCGTCGTCCAGGTCGTCGGCGCGGCCGGGCGCGGCCAGGAGGACGAGGACGAGGGCAAGGGCCGGGGCGGCCAGGCAGGGTTTCATGTCCGGTTCCTCCCGCTCACTCGATCACCACCGAGTCCACGGCGATGTCGGTATTGTCGCCGCCGATGGACACGGACACGTCGTTCAAATCGGTCTTGGTGGTCACCTCGCCGCGGTGGGCGTCGTTCATCTGCACCGAACCGATGTTCAGGCGGTTGTCGTTGCCGCGGATCACGCCTTCCAGGCGGCCGCCGCTGACCTGCGAATCCACCGAGCCGGCGGTGGCGTTCTGCATCATGACCGAGCCGATGTTGGAGACGTTGTCGTTGCCGTGCACCGCGTTGGTGATGGTGTCGACCTCGACCCGGTTGCGCACCTTTTCGGCCGAACTGTTCTCGAGCATCACGGAGGCGCTGTTGACCGTGTTGTTGTCGCCGGTGGCCGAGGCGGAGACAGTGCCGCCGGCCTCGACGCGGTTGCTCACCTCGCGGGCGGTGCCGCCGTTGATGCGGATGGAGGCGGCATTGGCGACGTTGTTGCTGCCCTTGGTGCGGGCGCTGTAGTCGCCGCCCTCCACCCGGTTGGCGGCACGGATGCCGAGCAGGTCGGCCTGGCCGGCGACCGGGGTGAAGAGGAGCGCCGCGACAGTGACGATGGACAGGGTTTTCATGTTCGTGCTCCGCTCTGCGTACTCTTTTGTGGAAAGAACAATCCCCGCTGCGGCCGGTGGCGGCCGCAGCGGCGGAACCGGCCGGTCTCAGTTGAGGGAGATGGAGGCGGCGTTGGCCTGGTTGTTGTCGCCGTCCTCGATCATGGAGGTGATGTCGCCGGTCTTCTCGACGTCGTTGATCACCTGGCCGTCGACCACCGCGCCGTTGACGGCGATGGAGGCGGCGTTGGCCTGGTTGCCGTCGCCATCCTTGATCATGGCGGTGATGTCGCCGGTCTTGTCCACCCGGTTGGTGATCGAGCCCTTGATGTCCGCCTGGCCGTTGACCGCGATGGAGGCGGCATTGGCCTGGTTGTCGTCCCCGCCGCTGATGGTGCTGGTGATGTCGCCGGTCTTTTTGATCTCGTTGGTGATGTTGGCCTTGACCAGCGAGCCCTGGGCCTGGGCGCCGGGCCTGCCGTCGTCATTGCCCGGACCGGGCTTGTGGTGGCTGGTCTGCTGGGTCTGCGGGGTAATGGTGGTGTTGTGGTGGTTGGCGCCCTTGCTCCTGGTGGTGTTGAACGATCCCATGATGGTGGTGGAATCGGCCTGGGCCATACCGGCCAGGGCGTAGACGATGGCAGTGGCCATCACAGCTCTTTTCAACATGATGTTCCTCCGTGTTCAAATTGATGGAAAGGGTAGGGGTACGGTGACTGCTGCCCGGAGAAGAGCAAGGACAATGCCAGATGGCGACGGCAGGACCGCGGCATTCGGAAAAAGAATGGAATAACGAGAGATTGCGATGATGTGGCCGGAGCCTGTGGCGGTTGTCGGCCAGGCCGGCGCGGCCGTCTGACCCGGCTGGAGCGCGGGGTGACTGTCCGGATATCGGACAGGGGTGTGGCGGGAAGGAAGCTATCTGCTTGAAATGCGGTGTGCTTGGGGTGATCGCGGGCCTGTCCCGAATCCGGACAGGACGGCAGCGGTCCTGTCCGGATCTGCGACCGGCGCTGGAGATATTTTTTATCCTGTCGAAATGTCGTATTTCTTCATTTTCTGATAGAAGGTCGAGCGGGCGATGCCGGCGAGCGTGGCCGCGTCCGAGATGTTGCCCCCGGCCCGTTCCAGGGCGGCGCGCAGGTGCTGCCGTTCCATCTCTTCCAGGGTGGGAAACGCGGCCAGCCGGGCCGGTTCCGCGCCGCCCGGGCCGTCGACGGCGGCGAGCACCTCGCGTTCGCCGATCAGCCGCCCCTGGGTCTGCACCGCCAGGCGGAGCAGGACGTTGCGCAGCTGGCGGACGTTGCCCGGCCACGGGCAGCGGCACAGGGCCTGCAGGCCGCTGTCCGCCAGCCGCGGCTCGGGCCAGTTGTACTCGCGGGCGAACCGGCCGAGGAAGTAGCGGCTCAGCGGTTCGATGTCGTCGAGCCGCTCGCGCAGCGGCGGCACATGCAGGGTGAAACAGGAGAGCCGCTGGAACAGGTCGTCGCGGAACTGGTTGGCGGTGATGAGCGCGGCCACGTCGCGGTTGGTGGCGGTGACCACGCGCACGTCGAGCTTTTTCGCGCGGGTGTCGCCCAGCCGGGTGACCTCGCCGTTCTCGAGGAAGCGGAGCAGCTTGGGCTGGAGGGTGAGGGCCATGTCCGCCACCTCGTCGAGGAAGAGCGTGCCGCCCGTGGCCAGCTCGAGCTTGCCCGGCTTGTCCGCGGCCTCGTGAAAGGCGCCCCGGCGCGAGCCGAACAGCTCGCTCTCGAACAGGGTCTCCGGGATGGCAGCGCAGTTGAGCGGGATGTAGGCCCCCTTGCGGCCGGAAAAGGCGTGCAGGGCCGAGGCCACCAGCTCCTTGCCGCTGCCCGCCTCGCCGCTGATGAACACCGGCACGCCGATGGGCGCGATGGTGCGGATGTCCTCGTAGAGCTTGACCATCGTGTCGCTGCGGATGATGGTCTCGCCGCGGGCGGCCAGCCTTCCCTTGAGCGATTCGCGCTCGCGGTGCAGCCGCCGTCGGTTGCCCAAATTTTCGTGCAGGGCCGCGCCGTGCCGGGCGAGCAGCGCCAGCGCGTCCAGGTCGTCGGCGGTGAACCGGTCGCGGCCGCGGCCGTCCAGGTAGACACAGCCGCGCACCCGGCCGCCGCCGGCAAGCGGCGCGCAGACGAGCGAGCCGCCGCCGGCCGCACCGTCCTCGCGCACGCTCCGGCCGCTTGCCATCACCTGCTGGACCAGGTCCTGGCGGACCTCGCGGCGCTGCCGGCGCGGGTCGAAGCTGCGCGTGTGGGCGTAGACCAGCTCGTTTTTGTCGTTGACCAGGGCGAGGAAGCCGCGCTCCGCCGGCAGCAGGTCCATGGCCGCGTCGAGCAGCCCCGCCTCCAGGGCGGCCTCCTCGTCCAGGGCGTCCAGATGGCGGCACAGGCGGCCGAGCCGGCCGAGGGTGTCGGCACGCTCGCGGGGCGGCGGCGCGGCCGTCTCTGCGGCCAGGGCCTCCTGTTCCGGGGTGAACAGGACCGTGGCCGGGTCGTCCGCCGCATGGGCCTCGTCCCCGTCGGCAAAAACCGGGGTGGGCCGGTGGTCGGCCTGGTCGTCGACAAAGGTGAGGGCATGGTCGACGATGCGGAAGGTGGTGCCGTGGACCAGGCGCAGGGCATGGACCTTGCGCCCCGCCACCCACACGGCATTGGTGCTGCCATGGTCGAAGAGCAGGTAGTCGCCGTTCTCCTGCCGGCCGATGGAGGCGTGGTGGCGGGAGACCTGGGGCGAGGCGAGGACGATGTCGTTGTCCGGTTCGCGGCCGATGGTCACCGCGGCGGTGAAGGCCACCACCCGGTATTCCTGGCCGTTCTGGCTGACGATCAGTCGGGGCATGGGGCGCTGTGTGCCGGTGAGGGGTTGTCGATTGGGGGGCGCCGGCTGCGTGCCGGCTGCCGGCTGGGGCGGCAGTATAGCATCGGCAGCACCTTTCGGCGATTTTTTCTCGGCCGTGCGGGTCGGCGGGCAGGCTTTGCGTGCGGGCAAAAGCGCGGGGTTTGGGGTATACTGGCGCGCACGAGCAAACGCCGAACACCTGCGGCACAGCGAAGAGAGCGAGGCCATGGACACCATCAGCACCCTGCTGGGCGCGTTGACCGACGAGGACCTGGACCGCTGGGCCGGACCCAGGGTGCACAAGCGCGGTCAGGGCTATGTCGACCGGGTGTCCGGACTGCAGCGGACCGGGGACGACGAACTGGTCGCCTGGGTGCGCGGCACCCGGCGCTACGCCACCCTGGTCCACCTCGACGAGGGCGGCGAGCACGAGTGGCTGTGCACCTGCCCGAGCGAGTGGGGTCCCTGCAAGCATGCGGTGGCGGTGGTGCTCGCGGCGGCGCAGGCCGTCAACAACGGCGTGGCGCTGCCCCTGCTCGCCCGGGAGGACCATCTCGCCCGCACCCTGTTCGACGGCGAGACCGTTCCGGCGGAGGGCGACGGCACCTCGCCGGGGCCGGAGTCCGAGGGGGCGCCGACCGAGGCGGAACTCATGGGCCTGCTCGCGGACAAGAGCCGGGAGGAGCTGCTGACCCTGCTCGTCGGCCTGGCCGCCGCCTCGCCCCGGGTGGCGCAATCCGTGGTCGAGGCCGAGCAGTTGAAGAGCGGCCGGATCGAGCCGCTGGTCCGCGCCCTGGGGGCGGAGATCGACCGGCTCACCGAGGAGCCGGTCTGGTCCGGCCGCAGGGCGGGCGATGGCCAGGGTCCGGACTACGCCCACCTGCGCCACCGGTTCCGGCAACTGCTCGACGCCGGCCATGGTGCGGTGCTCCTTGACCTGGGCGACCGGCTGTGGCGTCAGGGCTCAGAGCAGCTGGAAGAGGCGGAGGACGAGGGGGAAACCGGGGCGGCCATCGCTGCCTGTCTGGCCGTTGTCCTCGAGGCGCTCGAACGCTCGTCCCTGGGCGGGGCCGAGCGGCTCGGCTGGCTGCTCGACCGACTGCCCGAGGACGAGTTCGGCCTGCTCCACGGCGGTGAACAGCTGCTCGAGCACCCCTCGTTCACCGCCGACGACTGGCGCGAGGCGGCAACCGGTCTGGAAGCGCGGCTGGCGGCCACGGGCAAGCAGGCCCCCGGCTCCCTGCGGCGCCAGGACCTGGTGGACCGGCTGGTGCAGGCCTATCGCCGCAGCGGCCAGGACGTGCGGATCGTACCGCTGCTCGAACAGGAGGTGGAGCGGTTGGGCAACTACCGCCAGCTGGTGGACGTGCTCATCGATGCCAACGAGTTCGAGCGGGCGCGGCAGTGGTGCCTGGCCGGGTTCGCCCGCACCGTGCAGAAGACGCCGGTCGCGGCCGATGGGCTGCAGGAGCGGCTGCGGCTCATCGCCGCGGCCGAGGGGCGGCATGACCTGGTGGCGGCCCACCGGGGGTTGGAGTTTTTCCGCCACCCCATCCTGGAGCGCTACAAGGAGCTGCGCAAGGCCGCCGAGAAACAGGGGCAGTGGCCGGAGGTGCGCGCCGCCGTGCTCGACTTCCTGCACACCGGCCGCCGGCCGGACCTCGCCGTCAAGGGTGCGGCCCCATGGCCCCTGCCCGCGGCCGAGGTCCGCTACCCGCAGGAGCGGGCCCGGGCCGGCCAGCGTGACCTGTTCCCGGACCGCAAGACCCTGATTGACATCGCCCTCCATGAGAAGCGGTTCGACGACGCCATCGCCCTCTTCGGCGAGATGGGCAAGGAACGCATCGCCGCCCTCGGCCTCGGCCGGGTGGTGGCCCGGGCCGTGGCCAGGACCCACCCGGAGGTGGCGCTCGCCATCTGGCGGGGGATCGTTGACCGGCTCATCGCCGAGGCCACGCCGCGGGCCTACACCGAGGCCGGCACCTTCCTCGGGCAGATGCGCAAGGTCTCTGAGACCTGCGGCCGCGAGGCCGACTGGCAGGCGCTCATCGCCGAACTGCGGCGTACGCACCGGGCCAAGCGGCGGCTGCAGGCCGTGCTCGACGGCCTGGCCGGCGCCGGCCGCAGGTCCGCCGGCTAGGTGGGCGGCAGGGGCGTGCTTTCCCCCTGTGCAGGTCCTGAAAGTATGCTAGACTGCAGCCAAAACAGTCCCGGTTTTTCGACAAGGAGAAACGAGATGCAGCGATCCGGCAGACAGGCAGTGGCAGGCATGACGGCAATGATCTTTCTGGCGGGGTTCGCCCTGCTCACCCCGGTCTCGGCCCGGGCGACCGGACCGGGGAGCGCGGAGGGGACCGCCACCCTCGCCGTCGGCGCCCACCAGGTGGCGGTCGCCGGCCGGCTCGGGCTCGGCTGGCTGAGCGGCGAGAGCACGGAAACCGTGTACGACACCCGTACCGGCCGCAAACTCAGCGAACTCGTCTGGGACCTGGACAGCGTGTTTCTGCTCAACGCCGGCGCCTCCATCGAGCCGACCCCCTGGCTGCGCCTGAACGCGGATGTCTGGTTCCGGATGAACGACGGCTCCGGTTCCATGGATGACTACGACTACGTCCTGCCGGGCTACGGTTTCACCCACTGGTCGCACAGTGAGGTCGACCTGAGCGAGGGGTACATGATCGACGTGAACGCCGCCTTCGCCTTCCACCGGCGCGGCGATACGGTGTTCAGCCTGCTGGCCGGCTACAAGCGCGACGCCTGGGAGTGGGACGCCAGGGGTGGCTCCTACGTCTACTCGGTGAACAACCTGTACGACACGGTCGGCAGCTTTCCCGACGGGGTCACCTCCATCACCTATGAACAGTGGTACGACGTCCCCTACCTGGGGCTGGCCTTCTCCTCGCGGCTGGACCGGCTGACCCTGTCGGGCCGGGTCCTCTACAGCCCGTTCGTGTCGGCCAACGACAAGGACACGCACCATTTCCGCGACCTGGTGTTCGAGCAGGACTTTGATTCGACCTCCATGTTCGCCCTCGATGTCGGTGTCGGCTACGATCTCACCAGCGCCCTGGCCCTGCAGGCCCGGTTCCAGTACCAGCAGTATGACGAGGCTCAAGGGTCGACCACCATCACCGACCGGACCACCGGCGCCCGGTACTTCTACGGCGGTGATGCGGCCGGCACCGAGCACGAGTCCGGCCTGCTCAGCCTGGGCCTGCAGTACACCTTCTGAAACCGCCGGCCATGTTCCCGTCCCGATCCATCCCCCGCGGGCCAGCGCCCGCTGGGTGGCGGCTGCTCCTCCCGGGCCTGCTCCTCCTGGCCCTGGCCGGGCCGGTGACCGCCGTTGCGGCCGACTGGCCACGGCAGTTGGCGTACCGGGAACCCGGACCCGCCGGGGTGCGGGCAACGGGCGGCCTGAACCTGAGCGTGGACGCGGAGCGCACCGTGCTCGACCGGGACGGCCTGGTGCTGACCATCGACTACCACCTTCTCCAGGTGATCCGCCAGCCGGCCGGCCGGACGGACCGGGTGGTCTATCCGCTCGCCCGCCCCGGCCAGCGCACCGCCGAGGCCGCCACCCCGGCCGAGGAACTGCGCCGGCAGGCGGCGGGTTACCGCATCGTCGCCACCGGGCCGGGCCGGCGGATGCACGCCTTGCCTACGGTGGAGCGGCTGGTCTGGTTCGGTCCGGGTT
This sequence comes from uncultured Desulfobulbus sp., assembly GCA_964567725.1. Lineage (GTDB taxonomy): Bacteria > Desulfobacterota > Desulfobulbia > Desulfobulbales > Desulfobulbaceae > Desulfobulbus. The sequence goes on from CAZMNU010000030.1 coordinate 11,876, forward strand.
TGAGCCGCCTGCGCACCGCGGCGCCGCTCACCGTGGCCTGGTGCGGCGAGACCTTCGGCGAGCGCCGGGTGCGCTACCTGGTGAGCGACACGGTGCCCGGTTACGACGCCCTGGCCCGGCTGGCGGCAACGCGGCGGCCGGTGATCCGGGCCAACCCGCTGCTGCTGCAGCTCGACCCGGTCAACCTCATCCTGCCCCTGGGCGGTCTGCCGGTGCGCCTGGAAGAGGGGGACAACGACCAGGGACGGGTGCTCGAACTGCAGCCCTGAGCCACGCCCGGGCCGATGCTGCGGCGAACCGGCGCTGCGGCCGGACCCCCGGTCCCGCCGGGCAGTGCCCTCGGCAGACAGATTTCGGCTGTCCTTGCAGACCGGCCGGACCTCCGGTCCGCCGGCGAGCGCCAGCCCCACCAGGAGGCCCGCCGGCCGCGGGCGATCCGCAACCATCACAGGAGGGACGCATGGTTCCAGCCCCGAACATCAAGACCATCCTCTACGCCACCGACCTGGGCGAAAACACCCGCCCGGTCTTCCGGCTGGCCGTCAGCCAGGCCCGCCGCTACAATGCCCGGCTGCTCATGCTGCACGTGGTCGAGCCGCTCGGCACCACCGGCACGGCGATCATCGCCAACTACCTCTCCGGTGAGGAGGCAGACCGAATCAACCGGGACGGCCCCCGCGACATCCTCGAGCTGATGAAAAAACGGCTCGATGCCTTCTGCAAGGACGAACTCACCGCCTACGGCCTGGACCGCACCCCGGTGACCGAGATCCTGGTGGCCACCGGCAACCCCTGCCACGAGATCCTCAAGACCGCCGAAAAATACAAGGTGGACATGATCATCATGGGCAAATCCACCACCACCTTCCTCGGCAATGTGGTCATGGGCACCACCGCCCGGCGGGTGTCCCGCCTGACCGACATTCCCCTGCTGCTCGTGCCCAACCGCAAGGACTGAAGGTCGCCGCCCGGCCCGGCCCGCACCCCGGGTCGGGTCCGGGGGCTGCGGCTTCAGGTGCGGGGCAGGGCCGCCTCCCGGCCGACGGTCGCCCAGAAGGCGGCGATGCGCGGGTTGTCCAGGCTTTTCCCGAAGGTGCAGGCGCCGATGACGAACGGCGCCAGCTGCGGCCGCACGTCGAGCACCCGCACCTGGTCCTGCAGGGTGCTCTTCTCCAGCACCAGCCGTGGCGCCACCCCCACCCCGCAGCCCAGGCTGACCATGGTGAGCAGGGCCTCGTTACCGGCCACCCGGGCGTAGATGTTCGGCTGCACCCCTTTTTCCCGGAACCAGCGGTCCACCCGCTCGCGGCCGAGCCCCCGCTCGGCGGTGATCAGCGGCGTGCGCTGCCAATCGATGCTGCCGTCGCGGGAGATGATGGTGTCGGCGAACCGGACCGGGCCGATGAACACCAGCGGTGTTTCCGCGAGCACGATGAATTCGATGGCCGGCGGCAGGTTGTCCGGCAGGGCGGCGATGGTCACCTCGGCCTCGCGGGCCTGCAGCCTGTGGATGGCCTCGGCCGCGTCCCCGGTCTGCAGGGTGATGCCCACCCCCGGGTGGTTCTCCCGGAAGGCCGCGAGGATGCGCGGCAGGAGGCTCTGGGCCGCGGTCACCGAGCAGTAGAGCGAGAGTTCGCCGCGCAGCCCGGCGGACCCGGCCAGTTCGCGCTGCAGGGCCTGCCAGCGCTGCTCGGCTTCCTCGGCGTAGCGCAGGAACACCCGTCCGGCCGCGGTCAGGCGCACCCGTCGGTTGTCCCGCTGGAAGAGGCGGACGCCGAGTTCCTCCTCCATGCGCTGCACCGTTCGGGTCAGGGCCGAGGGCGACAGGCCGCAGGTCCGGCTGGTGCGGCCGAAGTGGAGCGAATGGGCCAGTTGGGTGAAGATGCGGATGGCGCGTATGTCCATGAAACACCGTTTCGGGGCGCTGGGCGCAGGATGGCCGGCAGGGACGGCCGGTTATTGCTGTTTGTGCAACAAAAGATTGCAAAGAATTCACTTTTCGCAACAAAAAAATCGGGTATGGTGAGCCCGCTGCCACGATCAAGACCGGGACCGGCCCCCTGACCGGGACCGTCCCGAAGAGAAGCCGCCCGGCATCCCGCCGGCGGCCGCAATCACCCGAGACAGAGAGGACAACACCATGGGACAGAATTATTTCAATACCCTGCCGCTGCGCCTGCAGCTCGAGGAACTGGGCAAGTGCCGGTTCATGGATGAGCACGAGTTTGCCGACGGCGTCGCCAAGCTGAAGGGGAAAAAAATCGTCATTGTCGGCTGCGGCGCCCAGGGGCTGCACCAGGGTCTCAACCTGCGCGACTCCGGCCTGGATGTGAGCTACGCCCTGCGCGACTCGGCCATCAGTGAAAAGCGGCAGAGCTGGAAGAACGCCACCGAAAACGGCTTCACCGTCGGCAACTACGAGCAGACGATCCCCACCGCCGACCTGGTCATCAACCTCACCCCGGACAAGCAGCATTCCAAGGTGGTGAGCGCGGTCATGCCGCTCATGAAGGAGGGCGCCTGCCTCTCCTACTCGCACGGCTTCAACATCGTCGAGGAGGGCATGCAGATCCGCCCGGACCTGACCGTGATCATGGTCGCGCCCAAGTCTCCCGGCACCGAGGTGCGCGAGGAGTACAAGCGCGGCTTCGGCGTGCCCACGCTGATCGCCGTGCACCGCGAGAACGACCCGAAAGGCGAGGGCTGGGACATTGCCAAGGCCTATGCCTGCGGCACCGGCGGTCACCGCGCCGGCGTGCTCCAGTCCTCCTTCGTGGCCGAGGTGAAGAGCGATTTGATGGGCGAGCAGACCATTCTCTGCGGCATGCTTCAGGCCGGTTCGCTGCTCTGCTTCGACAAGATGGTCAGCGAGGGCGTGGACGCCGGCTACGCCTCCAAGCTCATCCAGTACGGCTGGGAGACCGTCACCGAGGCGCTCAAGCACGGCGGCATCACCAACATGATGGACCGGCTGTCCAACCCGGCCAAGATCCGCGCCTACTACCTCTCCGAGGAGATCAGGGAGATCCTCGCGCCGCTCTTTGCCAAGCACATGGACGACATCATGAGCGGCGAGTTCTCGCGCACCATGATGGCCGACTGGGCCAACGACGACAAGAACCTGCTCACCTGGCGCGCCCAGACCGCCGAGACCCCGTTCGAGAAGGCGGTGTCCACGGACAGGGAGATCCCGGAGCAGGAGTACTTCGACCACGGCATCCTCATGATCGCCATGGTCCGGGCCGGGGTCGAGCTGGCCTTCGACACCATGGTCTCGGCCGGTATCAAGGAGGAGTCGGCCTACTACGAGAGTTTGCACGAGGTGCCGCTCATCGCCAACACCATCGCCCGCAAGAAGCTCTACGAGATGAACGTGGTCATCAGTGACACCGCCGAGTACGGCAACTACCTGTTTGCCCACCAGGCGGTGCCGCTGCTCGCCGACTTCATGAAGGGCGTGGGCACCGAGGTCATCGGCCGCGGCCTGAAGAAGAAGGACAACGCGGTGGACAACATCGAGCTGATCGCCATCAACCGCGACATCCGCTACACCGTGGTCGAGCAGGTCGGCGAGGAACTGCGCTCCTACATGGGCGCCATGAAGCCGATCCTCTGATCCCTCCGCCGTACCCCGCCGGTCTCCGCCGGCGCCGCAGCCCCCCTCGCCGTTCGCGGCGGCGGGGGCTTTTTTCATGCGCGCCGGGTGCGGTACTCCTGGAAGAGCAGGGAGAGGACGATGAGCGCAAGGCCCGTGGCCGTGGCCGGGTGGATCGGTTCGCCGATGACCAGGCGGAGGAAACAGAGCGACAGGAAGGGGGTCAGGTAGACCAGGTTGGTGATGCGGGCGGTGGTGGTGGCCAGCTGCAGGGCCGAGAGCCAGAGCACGAAGGTGAGGCCCATCTCGAACAGGCCGATGTAGACGAGGGCGGGCCAGGCCGCGGGCGGCGGCAGGACGAGGCCCCCGAACAGCGGGCTGCAGACCAGGGCGGCGATGAGGCCCGAGCAGAAGCCGACAAACAGCTTGACCACCGGGTCGGCGCCGATGCGGGCGTTGCCCAGCCAGAACAGGGCCCAGAGGAGGGTGGAGCCGGCGGCGAGCAGCAGCCCGGTGCCGCTCAGCCCGCCGAAATGGGTGAGCTGGCCGCGGGTGGCGATGAGCACCGCGCCGACAAAGCTCACCCCCACCGCGGCCAGCTGGCCGCGGCTCAGGCGCTGGCCGAGGATGGGCACGCTCAGCAGGGTGAGCACCAGCGGCCAGCCGTAGTTGAGGGCCATGGCGATCTGTCCGGGCAGCAGGCTGTAGGCCTTGAACAGCACCAGGTAGTAGAGGAAGGGGTTGAGCAGGCCGAGCAGGGCGGCGCGCAGCAGCACCGGCCGCGGCAGGGTGTGCAGCCGGCCGAGCTGGCCGCGGCCGAGGAGGATGAGGAAGAGCGCGCCGGTGGACACCGCCGCCGCCCAGACGAGCAGGGTGTAGGGCGAGACCTGGCGCAGGGCGATCTTGAAGGCCGAGGCGGCCGTGCCCCAGAAGAGGACGACGAGCAGGGTGAGCAGCACGGCCTGGCGTTGCCGGTGCATGGCAGCCTCCGAAAAAAAAGCCCCCCGAACGGCGGGGGGCTGGCGGTCGGGCCCGGGTCGGGCGGGGCTTCAGTCGAGGGCGCGTTCGCCCAGGTTGCCGTAGCGGTGGTAGTTGTCGCAGATCGACTGCTGCTGCAGGTACTGGAGCAGCTCGACGCGGCCGTCCATGCACACCGGCGTGCGCGCGATGTAGGCGCCGGTCACAGCCGCCGCGGTGGCAACCACGGCCGGTACCCGTTCCGGGGCGGCGTAGCGCAGCCGGCGGTTGGCGGTGATCACCGCGGCCACCTGCTCGTCCGTCTGGCGGAGCAGGGTCACGTCCCGGAGGAACTCGCGGCCGTAGCGGCCGTCGAGGAAGGCGGTGACGCTGTTGTCCAGGCCGGGGGGCAGGCTCAGTTGCACGGCGCAGCCGGCGATCAGGGCCGCGGCCACCCGGGTGAGGGTCTCGAACAGGCTGTCATCCGGGTGCAGGCGGACCATCAGCTGCTCGATCGGCCGCCAGCGGAGCAGGTTGTCCTGGCCGCGCAGGTGGAAGAAGTCCTGCACCCGGCCGAAGCACTGCTCCTGTTCGGCCAGGCAGCTGTGGATGGCCGGGATGGCCCGCTCCAGGTCGGCGCGGTACTCGCCCAGCTTGCCCCACTGGATGAGCCGCCGCCATTCCTGGGCGATCTGCAGCAGCCGGTGGTCGCCCGCGATGGCCGGCACCGGCGGCGGCGCGGTTTCGCTGATGGTCATGAACTGGCTCACGTACTCCAGGCTGCCGGCCTTGAGTCCCGGACCCAGGGCGGACTTGCCCATGCCGCCGAAGGGCTGGCGGAGGACGATGGCCCCGGTGGTGCCGCGGTTGATGTACAGGTTGCCGGCAAAGATCCGCTCGGTCCAGCGGTCCTGCTCGCGGTGGTCGAGACTCTCCAGGCCGCTGGTCAGGCCGTAGCCGGTCTGGTTGACCAGGTCGATGGCATGGTCCAGGCTGTCGGCACGCATCACCCCGAGCAGCGGGCCGAAGAACTCGGTCAGGTGGGTGCTGCTGCCCGGCTTGACCCCGTACTTGATGCCCGGCGACCAGATGTGCGGGTTGCCGTCCACCATGGCGGGTGCAAGCGCCCATTCCTCGCCGGGCTCGAGCGTGGTCAGGGCCCGCTCCAGGTCACCCGCGGGCGGCCGCACCAGCGGGCCGATGCGGTTGCCGAGATTCCAGGCCGAACCCACCCGGACGCTGGCCGCGGCATCCACCAGCTGCTGGCGGAAGTGCGGGTCGTCGTAGACCGAGCCTTCGAGGATGAGCAGCGAGGTGGCGCTGCACTTCTGGCCGCCGTTGCTGAAGGCGGAGTGGATGACGTTCTTGATCGCCTGGTCCTTGTCGGCCATGTCGGTGACGATGGTGGCGTTCTTGCCGCCCGTCTCCGCCGCCAGGTAGACCGAGGGCGTCTGCTGGAGGATGCGCAGGCCGGTGTCCGTGCCGCCGGTGAGGATGATGCAGTCCACCAGCGGGCTGGCGGTGAGCACCGGGCCCACCTCGGCGCCTGAACAGGGCACGAACTGCAGGGTGTTGCGGCTCACCCCGGCCCGCCAGAAGCACTGGCAGAGCACCCAGGCGGTGAGCACCGCGTCCGAGGCGGGTTTGAAGATGACCGTGTTGCCGGCGGCCAGGGCGGCGACCATGCCGCCGCAGGGGATGGCGATGGGGAAGTTCCAGGGCGAGATGACCAGGGCCACGCCCCGGCCGCGCAGCTCGAGGTTGGGCCTGCGGTCGTACTCGCGCACCGCGTGCGGGTAGAACTCGGCGAAGTCGATGGCCTCGGAGACCTCCACATCCGCCTCGGTGAACACCTTGCCGGTGTCCGCGGCGGCCGCGCCGATCAGGTCGCCGCGGCTGGTGCGCAGTTCCATGGCCACCCGGGCGAGCACCTCGTGCCGCTCGGCTCCGCTCAGGTCGCGCCAGCCGTCCGGGTCCCGGCGGGCGGTCTCCAGGGCCCGGTCCGCGTCCTCGGCCGTGGCCAGGGCATGGCGGCCGACCACCACCCGTGCATCGGCCCGGTTCGGGTCGCAGCAGTCGGCGGTGGCGCGGTCCGCGAAAATCTCCGTCCCGCCGATGACCAGCGGGATCTGCAGGGGCTCGCCGTCCGCCCCCTTGCTCCAGCGCTCGCGGATGGCCGCGGCCCAGCGCCGGTTGGCGGCCATGGACCAGTCGGTGTCCGGCTCGTTGACAAAGCTGTTGCGGTGCAGGGTCGAGACCTCCGGGGCAAAGGTCTCGGTGGTGCGGTCCTGGATACGGTTGGGCCGGTCCTGGGCCGTGGCCATGGCCTGGCAGCCGGCCAGGAACCCTTCTTTCAGGAACTGCCACTCGCCCGAGCCGACGTGCAGGTCCGGGGCGTAGCGGAGGAAATTCTCCGGCGCGGTGTTCTCGTCCAGGCGGCGGATCAGGTAGGCGATGGCGTTGATGAACTCGTCCTTGCCCGCCACCGGTGCGTACAGGAGCACGTCGCCCGAGGTCTCCTGCAGGGCCCGGCGCACGTGGTCGGCCATGCCCTCGAGCATCTCGAAGTAGAACAGGTGGGTGACGCCCCTGGCCTTGGCCAGCACCGCGGCGTAGGCCAGTTCGAACAGGTTGTGCGAGGCCACGCCCAGGTTGACCGCGGCGATGTTGTCCGGCTCCATGCCGAAGGTGACCATGCGCTTGTAGTTGGCGTCCACCTCGAGCTTGTTGTCATACGGCGCCAGCGGCCAGTTGTTGAGCACCGACTCGAGCTTCTCCATCTCCATGTTGGCGCCCTTGACGATGCGCAGCTTGATCGGCGCGCCGCCGGCCGCGACCCGTCCCCGGGCCCACTCGGTCAGCTGGCGCTGGATGGCGAAGCTGTCCGGCAGGTAGGCCTGGAGGACGATGCCGGCCGAGTAGTCGCGAAACTCCTCCTGTTCCAGGGTGGCGATGAAGGCCTGGTAGGTGATCTCCAGGTCGCGGTACTCCTCCATGTCCAGGTTGACGAACTTGGCCACCCGGGTACCGTCCGGCCGGACGAAGAAGTTCTGTTTGGCCACCCGGTAGATGGCCGAGAGCCGCTCGACCAGGGTGGCCACGGTGTGCTCGAAGTCGAGCGAGCTGATCTGCGAGAAGATGGTCGAGATCTTGATCGAGATGTACTCGATGTCCGCATCCTCCATGTCGCGGATGTAGGTGGCCAGCCGGTGGGCCGCCTCCCCCTCGCCGAGCACCGCCTCGCCCAGGTGGTTGATGTTCATGCGGATGCCCTGGGCCTTGCGCCGCTGCAGGTGGGCGTGCAGTTCCTCGTGCTCGCCCGGAATGATGGCCCGGCTGCTGCTGGCGCGCATCTGCTCGATGAGCTTGGGCACGGCCATGGAGGAGAAGTACTTGCCCATGCCGATGAACATCTGCACGACCAGCTTCTCCACCCGGCCGAGAAAGGCCGGCACGCCCTCGTCGGCCATCAGGCTGGCCAGCTGATCGGCCACCCGCTTCGGGTTGTGCGAGCGGAAGCTCTGGTCGATCATGCGGGTGAGCAGGACCTTGTCCCGGGGGTGGGTGAGCAGCCGTTTCATCTGCTCCTGGATATGCCGCTCCTCCTTGGTGAGGAGCTGGTTGGCGCGGTTTTGCCATTGTTCGGCCAGGGCGATGGCCTGTTCGACGATCTGCCGGTCGGCTGCGTGCATGGGAGGGGCCTCGTGCATCAAAAGGGGCGGCTGGTCGCCGCGGGACGGCGGCCGGGGCGGGGAGCCCCCGGCCGGCCGGAGTGGGAGTCGGGTCGGTTCGCGGCCGCTCCGGACCGCGACACCAGGGGACGGCGGGTTAGAGTCCCTTGTCCTCGGGATAGCTGGAGTTGAAGGTATAAGAGGCGACCGTGCCGTCCGTGGCGAAGCGGACCACCAGGTCGCGGGTTTTGGTGTCGCTCACGCCGTAACGGTAGTAGCCGTAGGACCAGGTCTGCAGGCCGTCCTCGATGCCCGTGCGCCAGGGCTGGCCGAACATCTGCTCGATCTGGGCGCGGGTGGTCTGGTTGAGTTGGATCTGCCGCACCATGTGGACGTTGAAGTCCTTGCCGGCGCTGACGCAGCCGGCGAGCAGCAGCCCGCAGACAAGGGGCAGGAGGGGGCGGAAGAGGGTACGGGCGTGCATGGGCTTGGTCCTTGGGGGTTGTCGGTCGGTCTTCAGGAGGCCTGGGCGTCCTCCCGGTTGATGAGCGCTTTCTGGGCGGCCAGTTCCACCTTTTCGAGCAGTTCGCGCACGTCGATGGGCTTGATGCAGTAGTCGAAGGCGCCGCTCTGCATGCCCTCGATGCCGGATTGCACCGAGGCGTGGCCGGTGAGGATGATCACCTCGGTGAGCGGCCAGCGTTCCTTGACCTGGCGCAGGCATTGGATGCCGTTCACCTCCGGCATGTGCATGTCCATGATGACCACGTCGGCAGGGGCCGTGTCCATGTTGTCCAGGGCGTCCCGGCAGCAATCGGCGACGCTGAGCCGGATCCCCTTGCGGGACAGGTGCTTGAGCATGACCTCCTTGAAATCGGTTTCGTCGTCCACCAGCAGCAGGCGTATGCGCAGGGCGGCGTCGAGTTGGCAGGCGGGTTCACTGCTCATGGCTCAGCGTGTCCTCGATCACAGGGATGGATGGGGTGAATGCCCGCTGGTGCGCGGCGGCGTCCGGGCGGTCCGGAGCATCACCGGCAGAGAGTACAATACTTTCGGCAAAGAACAAAAATATTTCTGCCTGCCCGGCGGTGAACCTGACCCGGCGGGGTCCCCGCCGGCGCCGGTGCGGCGGCAAAAAAAAACTGCGGCAGGATGGCTCCTGCCGCAGTTGTCCAGCGGGGGGGTGGGGGATCAGTGTTCCAGCTTGATGCCCATGCCCTCGAACAGGAAGAGCAGGCCGAAGCCGTACCACATGGTATAGATCACGTAGAAGGCCAGGGAGGCGATGAGCATGGGCATCTCCTCCTTCACCGGTTTCACCTCGACCTTGTAGTAGTTGTAGGCCGGTTCGACCGCCTTGGTCATGCAGTTCTTGACGAACTTGGCCTGGGCGAAGTTCTCCGACTTGGTCAGGTCCTTTTCCATGGCGGAGAGGGCCAGGTACCAGGAGTGGACGGTCTGCCGTTCGTCGACCCCGTATTTCGCCCGCAGTTCCTCGCCCTTGTTGTTGTACATGGCGTCGGCGTCCTCGAGCATGATGCTGATCATGCGGCCGAAGTCACCCTTGACCGCGACTTTCTCGCCATCCGCCGTGGCCTCGATGTTGTTGGTGGCGAACAGCTTGGCCGTGACCGCCGCCGCTTCCGGCGATTTCATCTTCAGGGTGGTGGTGAACTCCTGCCCCTTGTACTGCTCGGCCGCCTTCATCTGGTCGGGAATGTAGTAGGCCGAGCCCTTGGACAGTTCATTGAAGAAGTTGTCGAGATAATCGAGCCCGTTGACCTTCTTGTCGCCGTGCGCTGCCGGAAAGAGCGGCATGAAGATGGCGAAGAGCACCGCGAAGAACGAGATGATCAGCAGGTATCCGCGTGTTTTCAGTTGTGCTGGCGTCGACATGATCAGTGAGCCTCCCCTGACTTGAGTACGTTGAGGTTGGTGAAGAAGCAGTAGAAGACCCAGGCGGCGAAGGCGGTGATGATGATGAAGAACCCGCCGATGCCGATCAGGTCAACGGTCTTGATGAAACCGGGGCCGACTTCGATGTACCCCATCTTCATGAGTTTTTCCGGCAGGGCGCAGACCCGGTTGAGGAAGCCGGCGGTGACCGTGACCGCGTAGAAACCGCGGATGGTGGTGCCCGGCACGACCTTGGTGACGATGGAGCCGATCTGGATGCCGATCAGCGAACCGAGCAGCATGCCCATGGCCAGGGTGTAGAAGATGAAGCCGTAGATGGCGTACTGGCTGATGGCCGCGTAGCCGGCGGTGAACACGATCTGGAAGATGTCCGTGCCCACCGTGGTCATGGAGGAAACGCCCAGACCGTAGACAAAGATCGGGAAGGTGAGGAAGCCGCCGCCCACGCCCATGATGGCCGCCGCCATGCCGACGATGAAGCCGGCGATGACCAGGAAGATGGAGGAGATGCGTCGACCGCCGGGGGTGATGCTCTCGTCGAAGGTCAGCATCGGCGGAATATTGACGGACTGCAGCCGTTTGCCGAGCGGCGGGATTTCTTCGGCGATTTTGGTGGCCCCTTCTTCCTTGACCGCGGCTTTCTTGCGGGACTTGAGGAAGTCGTTCATGGCGTAGAAGGCGAGGAAGCCGAGGATGACCACGTAAATGGCGGTGATGAACATGTCGCTCAGCACCGGGTTCTTGTCATAGATGGTGCGGTTGATGTAGCCGCCCACGGTGGAGCCGGTGATGGCGCCGATGAGGAAGGTCACGGCCAGCGAGACCGAGATGTTGCCCATCTTGCGGTGCAGGACCGAGCCCATGATCGCCTTGGCGAAGATGTGGAACAGGTCGGTGCCCACCGCCAGGATGCCCTTGACGCCGGCGCTCATCAGGGCCGGGGCGATGATGAAGCCGCCGCCCGCGCCGATGCAGCCGGTGATCAGGCCGGCGCACAGGCCGACCAGCACGGAGGCGCCGAAAATCAGGTTGGTGTAGTGGGAGGGACCGTAGGCGGATTTGCCGCCGATGAAACCGGGCAGGGCGCCGGCGACCGAGTCGGCGAAGGCGATGCCGCCCAGGAACACCGGGATGAGCAGCAGGCCGAGGACCAGCAGTCGTGTGCGGCTTTTCAGGATGTTGTTGGACATCTCCAATTCCCACCGGGCGTGGGCCCTGGCCCCGGCCATCATGAATTGGTTCAACTCACGGAAAAACTTCATTGTGTTCTCCTTTTGGGTTGTCAGGAAAAAAGGGTTGGGGGTTGCACCTCTGGTTGCGACCGGTCAGCTGGGACGGGCCATGTCGCGTTTGATCTGGGCCAGTTCGATCTTTTCCTGCTGGGTCCGCTTGCGCTCGTAGGCGGCGTTGAGCTTTTCGAACAGCGGGTCGAGTTCCATCGGCTTCATCAGGTAGTCGAAGGCGCCGTACTTGATGCCGTTGATGCCCGATTCCACCGAGGCGTGCCCGGTGAGCATGACGACCTCGGTCATGGGCGCCATCTTTTTGATCTCGCGCAGGGTTTCGATGCCGTCGCGGCCCGGCATCTTGACGTCGAGCAGAACCACGTCGTAGTTTTTCCTGGCGATCATCTCCAGCGCCGTGTCCCCGTCCGGGGCGCACTCACACTCGAGATCGCGCTTGGTCAGCCGCTTGGAGGTCATCTCGCGGAATTCCTCCTCGTCGTCGACGATCAGTACGCTGTACAGTGCCATGTGCATTCTCCTTTGTGTTCGGTTGTCATGCGGAGGGGAGGACGGCCACGGCCATCGTTCCCTGTTGTCCAAGGTTCCGGGTGTGCCCCGGTGCTTCCGGCGCGGCGGCGCTGGTGTGCAAGGCGACCGCCCCGGGCGAAACGGCCGGGACCGGACCACGGCAGGGGGAGGCCGTGGCGGTCTCGAACCGTGTCGCCCGTTGCGGGGACGCTTCCCGGCGCCGCAACCGGCTGTTTTCCCGGTGTGCGCTGAAAGGTTCGGTCATGGTGTTCATGCGCTTCTCCATCTCTTACTCGGCGAGGAAGAGGTCGAGGTCGATGGGGTGGTCGATGGAGAAGGCATGAACAGGGGTGGTGCCGTTGGCCATGCGGGCGATGGCCTGTTCGCGCGCATGGTCGGTGGTGTCTTTGCGCAGCAGGAAGATCACATCCGGGTTGAAGGTGATGATCTTCAACTCGATGTTCGAGTCGTCGCGGACGATATCGAAGATGTAGGGCGTTTGCTCGCGCAGCCGGTAGAGCGTCCAGATGATCTCGTTGGTGACCCGCTCGGGGATCGTCTCCTCCATGAGGATGAAGAGGATCTTCTTGCTGCTGCCCTGGAGCAACCGTTCGGGAATCGGGATGTTGTGGCGGATGAGGTGCTGGATCAGGTCGTGGGCCCGCACCAGGCGCTTGGAGCCGTGTTCGATCACCGGCACCAGTCCCTTGTCGATCCACCTGGCGAACCGCTCGTCCGAGACGGAGCAGATGTTGGCGGCCTGCTCGACATCGAGGTACTCGAGGTCATTGGCGGTGAGGTTCGTTTTCGGTGGGCTGGCCATGATCGCTGACAGTCTCCGGCACTGGGTGGACAATGCGCTTGCACCTTGGTTATGGCAAAACCGGGGCCAGATCGTCGGGTAGGCCGGGGAAATATTTTTTAACTGTTGTTATAGGTAGTTATGATGTCAGGGGCGGCCCGGGCGGACGGGCTGCAGGCGGCCGAGCTGTCACCGCAGGGGGACAAAACGATGCGAGGTCGGCGAGTGTGATTGCTAACAATCCGGAATAAAACTGTATTTTGTTTTGTATAGTTTAGGTGACAGGGGGGAGGGGCGCGGCGGGCTTGTGCGGCCATGGTGACAGCCGCCACCGGAGCAATGGCCGGCAGCCGGGGGGCCGGGCAAAAAAAGAGGGCGGGCGCTGGCTGGCGCCCGCCCTCTTTTCCATGGGGCGGGGGTGCGGTGGTGGTTGCGCCGAGTTCGTCAGCCGCGCAGGGGCAGCTTGAGGGTGAACACCGCCCCGCCCTGGGGCCGGTTTTCGGCGGTGATGGTGCCACCCAGCTTGTGGGCGATGTCGCTGCAGATGGACAGGCCCAGGCCGGTGCCCTTGCCCGGCTCCTTGGTGGTGAAGAACGGCTCCCACAGTTTTTTCATGACCTCGGGCTTGATGCCCGGGCCGTTGTCGGCGATCTGGATGTGCAGTTCGTCCTTGATCCGTTTGGTGACGATGTCGATCTGGCCGTCCGCGCCCACCGCGTCGAGGGCGTTTTCGATCAGGTTGAGCAGCACCTGCTGCACCTGCGAGCCTTCGGTGCGGATGGTCGGCAGGTTCTCGTCGAGCTGCAGGTTGAGGGCGATGTTGTTGCCATGGGCCTCGTTCTCCAGGAAGGACAGGGTCTCCTGCAGCAGTTCGTTCACCTGCACGTCGTATTCGGCGCTGATCTTGCGGCTGAAGCCGAGCAGCCGGTGGGTGATGGTGCCGGCCCGGCTGACGTGGTGCTTGATCTTCGCAATCGAGTTCTGATACTCCTCCAGGTTGGTGATATTTTCAGGCTTTTCTTCGGCGAGCAGTTCCTCGATCCAGCCGGCCTGCATCTGGATGAGCTGCAGCGGGTTGTTGATCTCGTGGGCGATGCCCGCGGCCAGCCGGCCGATGTTGGCCATCTTCTCGATGTGGGCCATCTGCTGGTCCAGGGCGTTCTGCTCGCGGTCGGTCCGCTCCAGCCGGGCGACGATCAGCCGGCTGATGCCGATGGAAAAGAGCAGGAACATGGCGGAGATGAACAGCACGCTGAGGATGATGCGGGTGCGGTAGTTGTAGAATATCTCCAGGTTGTCGGTGATGCGGGTCTTGACCACCAAAAGCCACATGTTGCCGTTGAGCCATTTGCTCGCGTACAGGTGGGTGGCGTCGGTGAGCACCTCGGTGTCCGGGTGATGCTTGAGCATCTTGATTTCGGTCGGGTTCAGGCTGGTGGCCCGCTGCAGGCTCGGGGTCTGGAACTCGCCGTTGGAGTTGAGGATGTAGGCGTCGCCATTGGGGCCGATCTGGGCGCTGTAGAGGAGTGAATTGAAGATGCTCGAGTTGATCGTCGCCCGCAGCACGTAGGACTTGAGCGGGTCGGTAAGGGCGATGACGAAGTGGGGATAGTCGCGGTAGCCGGTGAACACATCGCTCACGTGGGTGCCGCGCACCAGCACCTGGTTGAACCAGGGCGAATCCTTGTAGTGCTTGCCCTCGACCTTTTCCTTGTACGGCCCGACATAGGCCAGCTGGGCGCCGGAGGTGTCGATCAGCTGCAGGTCGACGATCTCCCCCTCTTTGCCCTCCTTGCTGATGGCGAGGAACAGGGCCTTGAGGTTGTCCCTGTTCTGCAGGTAGTCGAGCGGGTAGAGGTTGATCAGGGTGGTCAGGAAATGCACCTGGCCCTGGAGGAAGGTGTTGAGCACATCGTTGCGGTGCTCCACCACCTGGCGGGCGGTGTTTTCGATGTTCTTGAGCGACAGTTCCTTGAAGTTGTAGATCGAACCGGCGGCGATGATGAGAATCGGGATGATGCCGCTGACAAAGAAGCCGGCGGCCAGGAGCCTTCTCAGTGTTGCGTAATTTTTTATTTTTTCTTGCATCTCAACGTCTCGGTGAGGGTTGCTGGTCCGGGCTGGGGCAGACGGTGTGTGTACCCGCCGGGTGCGGCGGCAGCGGCCGGCGGGGCCGGGACGATCGCAGGCCCCGGCACTCCTCCGCCTGTCCGCCTCCGGTCATTTGCGCCTGTGCTTCAGGCGGAGGCCGATCACCAGGCCGATGAGGATCGAACCGACAATGATGACGAGCAGGGTCAGGGTGTTCATGCTGGTTTCTCCCGCACCGCGGTCACGGTGCCCTTCATTTGCCGGCGACGGGCCGCCGGGTGCGCCTCATCAGCCGCCGACCTGTTCCGTCACCGGCTGGCCGTTTTCGACCGGCGCGGTGAGCTTGTAATTGCCGGCCACAAAGTTCTCCGCCGCCCATTCGACCGCCCCCTCGGTGGTCATGAGCATGTCGAGCTGGCGGGTGAAGATGAGCAGGCGGCCGAGGATGTCCATGCGGCTTTCGATGTAGGATTTTGGGTACTTCTGCAGCCGCGCGTCCACCTTGTCGCCCTTGACGCTCACCTTGAACCCCTCCCGGTCGAGGATCAGGGCGATGGCCCGCACCCGCCGGTTCTTGCGCACCGAGTCGGCGGCCCCGCCCTTGAAAGTGAAGGTGATGTAGTTCTTGTTGATGGTATCGCCGCAGTAGCCATCGATGACGCTGTAGTGGTAGCCGACCCGGGAGCTGAAGTTGAGGTACTTGTCGGCGATGATGGCGTAGCTGCGGTCGCCGAACCGCTCGCCCACGTGGCCGGGGGCCAGGGTCTGCTCGCGCATCACCGACAGCAGGCCGCGTAAGTTCACCGGCCGGGGGTCGGCGCCGTGCACCTCCCGGTTGAGCATGCCGGCGAGCAGGGCGCGGAACGGGACCGAGGCGATCTGGCCCACCTGGACCGCGTTCCACCGGACCTCGGCCCCCTCGACGAGGCCGTTGCCCAGGTCGATCAGGTGGATGTCCATGGGCAGGGCTGCGTCCAGCTTGAGCGACCAGCCGTGGAACTTGGAGGCCAGGTCGCTGATCTGGAACATCTCCTTGTACGAGAACTCGTGGCAGAAACGGGCCAGGTCGTGCAGGGTCCGGCAGCCCTCCGGTCTGAATTCCGGGGCCTCCGGGTTGACCAGGTTGAGCGGCACGACGTGCTGGGCGATGCGCTGCAGTTGGGCGTACACCGGGGTCCCCTTCATGTGGGCCTCGTCCTTGCGGATGGCGCTGAGCAGTTCCTGGACGGTGCCAGCGTAGACCCGGCCGGTGAAGGCGTCCACGGTCACCTCGGTTCCGGCCGCGATCCGCTCCAGGGCGGCATCGGGACTGACAATGGTCGGCACCCCGAACTCGCGGGCCAGGGCCGCCATGTGGCCGCTGACGCTGCCGGCCTCGACGATAATGCCGCTGC
>CAZMNU010000031.1:0-27943 GCA_964567725.1 uncultured Desulfobulbus sp.
GCAACTATCCGGACAGCTGGCAGGGGTGGCTCGTGCCCACCTACCTGATCAAGGGTGACCCGGAGCGGGGCATCGAGCCCCTGGCCCCGGATCTCAAATCCGTGCATGACCTGCCCAAATACTGGCACCTGTTCAAGGATCCGGAGGATCCGCGCAAGGGCCGGTTGTACAATTCCATTCCCGGTTGGGGTGTGACCGATATCAACGAAAAGAAGTTCAAGGCCTACGGCCTGGACAAGAAGTTCAATCTCTTCCTGCCCGGATCGGATGCGGCCCTGGCCGGCTCCATGGTGGCCGCCTACAAAAAAGGCCAGCCCTGGCTGGGCTACTACTGGGCTCCCACCTGGGTGCTCGGCAAACTCGACATGACCCCGCTGGAGGAACCCCCCTATGACGAGAAGGTCTGGGAAACCACCCATGCCTGCGCGTTCCCGTCCGTCCAGGTGAACATCCTGGTCAACGCCAGGTTTGCCGCGGACCATCCGGACGTGGTCGCCTTCCTGAAGCACTACGAAACGACCGTTGCCCTGAACAACGAGATCCTGGCCTACATGGAAGACCATGGCGGTGACGCACAGGCCGCGGCCCTCTGGTTCCTCCGGGAAAAACCCGAGGTCTGGAAGACCTGGGTGGAGGAAAAGGTCGCGCAGAAAATCACCGCGGCCCTGAAATAGATCCGGGAACACCCTTCGACGGCACGGCCGGACACGGCAGGCGATCTCGCCCCGCCCGCCGGAGGGGCTCCTGAAAGGATAGGCCGAACCGCAAGGAGGCACACTGTTGACCAACGCAGACACCACCACCGAAACCGGGGACATCCTCTCCATCCAGGGCCTCTGGAAGGTGTTCGGTGCGGACGCCGAAGACCTGCTCGAGCAGGAGGTCCGCTTCGCCGACAAAGAGGAGATCCTCGAAAAAACGGGCTGCGTGCTGGCCCTGCGGGACATCAACCTGGAGGTGCGCCGGGGCGAGTTCTTCGTCATCATGGGGCTTTCCGGCAGCGGCAAGTCCACCCTCATCCGCTGCCTGCTGCGCCTGATCGAGCCGACCAGCGGCAGTGTCCTCATCAACGGTGAGGACATCTGCCGCTACGACCACGCCCGCCTGATGGAACTGCGGCGCCACACCACCGGCATGGTGTTTCAGCATTTCGGCCTGCTGCCCCATTACACGGTTCTCGACAACGTCATCTACGGTCTCAGGATCAGGGGGGCCTCCCGGCAGGAACGGCACGACAGGGCCATGGAGGCCATTGCCGCGGTCGGCCTGCAGGGGTGGGAACATCATCTGCCCGATGCGCTGAGCGGCGGCATGCAGCAGCGGGTCGGCCTGGCCCGCGCCCTGGCCACGGACCCGCAGATCCTGCTCATGGACGAACCGTTCAGCGGCCTGGACCCGCTCATCCGCCGGCAGATGCAGGATGAACTGGTCGAACTGCAGGACAAGCTGAACAAGACCATCATCTTCGTCACCCACGACCTGCACGAGGCCTTCAAGCTCGGTGGCAGAATCGCCATCATGCGCAACGGCGAGGTCATCCAGATCGGCTCGCCCGAGGACGTGATCACCGCCCCGGCCAACGATTACGTGCGCGACTTCATGCAGGACGCCTCGCCGGCCAAGGTGCTCACCGCGGGCTGGATCATGGAAGAACCGGACCTGCTCCTCTATGCGTGGCAGGGCCTGAAAACCGCCCGTCACCTGCTGCGCGCCAACAAGGAGGAGCATGCCTTCGTGGTGGGCAAGCACCATGAACTGCTCGGCCTTGTCACCCGGGAGGTCCTGGACCAGGCCATCAGGGACGGTGGGCAGGCCACCATGCGCGAGGTGGACGGCCTGGTCCGCGACCTGCCCAGCTGCGGTCCGGATGTGGTGGTCGAGGAGTTGTTCCCGCTCGCCACGGCCGGCCCCTACCCGATCCCGGTGCTCAACGAAAACAACCGCTTTCTCGGCCAGATCCGCAACCGAACGATCCTCGACAGCATGATCCAGGAACGCGTCGACCCAGAGGAGGACCGACCATGATGGCATTCCCCGAAACACTGCGCCTGCCCATGGCGGAATGGGTGAACACCGCGATGGACTGGATCCTCTTGAACTGGGGTCCCTTTTTTGATATCGCCGGCAAGGGCATCCTGCAGATGCTGCTGCTCATCGAGCGCCTGTTCCTGTGGATCCCCTGGTGGGCCGTTGTCCTGGCCACGGGAATCCTTGCCTGGCGGGCGCTCGGCAGGTGGACCGCCGGCGTGGTCATGGCCCTGCTGCTGCTCGTCATCGGCAGCTTCGGCTACTGGGAACTGGCCATGATGACCCTGGCCCTGGTCGCCTCGGCCGTGGTCATCTCACTGGTCATCGGCATTCCCACGGGCATTCTCATGGCCCGCAGCGACCGGCTGGAAACGCTCATCCGGCCGCTGCTCGACGCCATGCAGACCATGCCGAGCTTCGTCTACCTGATCCCCGCGCTCATGCTCTTCGGCCTCGGCAAGGTGCCGGCGGTGTTCGCCACCATCATCTATGCCATGCCGCCGGTGATCCGCCTGACCAACGTGGGCATCCGCCAGGTGGCGCCCAGCGTCATCGAGGCGGCCACCGCCTTCGGCTCCAGTCCGCGCCAGATCCTGTTCAACGTGCAGCTGCCGCTGGCGCGACCGTCCATCATGGTGGGCATCAACCAGACGACCATGATGGCCCTGTCCATGGTGGTGGTGGCCTCGATGATCGGTGCCAAGGGGCTGGGCCTGGAAGTGCTGCTGTCCATCAACCGCATCGACATCGGCCGCGGTTTCGAGGCGGGTCTGAGCATTGTCATCCTGGCCATCATCATCGACCGCATCACCCACGCCTTTGCGGTCAGGCGGCCAACCGGCGCCTGAAGCCGTTCCCGGCCGCGACCGCGCGGCTTCCTCGTCCCTTCCCCCGTAATCGGCCCGGCCGCTCATGCCCCTCGCCGCCCGGGGGCCTTCTTTTCCCGACCCTGCGTCACGGCCACCCTTCCTAGCGGGCAGGACTGTCCGCCATTTTTCAGGCCCAACGATGACGATTTTTATGCACCTCATGGGTCTCTTTGCGTAGGATAGGCCGGCTCCATGGTGCCGACAGCCGCTGCCCATGGCTAAACATCCGGGCGTCAACTCCTCCCGCCGCAAAGGGTATCTTTTATGAATTTCAAGGAATTCACCTATTCACCGCTGTACAACATCTTCCTCATCACCTCCGGCGCGATGCTGTTCGCCCTGGGCAGCAAGGCCATCGTCCTGCCCCACCAGTTCATCACCGGCGGTATTTTCGGCATCAGCCTGCTGCTTTCCTATCAGACCGAATGGCTGAGCGCCGGCATCTGGTACTTTCTGCTCAACCTGCCGCTGTTTGTCCTCGGCTGGATCCTGGTGAGCCGCCGCTTCTTTTTCTATAGTCTCTATGCCATGGTGATCACCACCCTCGGCTTTGAACTGATCGATCTTCATATTCACATTGAAAACCAACTCTATGGTGCCATTGCCGGCGGGGTCATCTGCGGCGCCGGCAGCGGCGTGATCCTGCGCTCGCTCGGCTCGGGCGGCGGCCTGGACATCATCGCGGTGATTCTCTACCAGAAGTACAACCTGGGCATCGGCCGCTTCTTCTTCCTGTTCAACCTGCTGCTGTTCACCTACAGTTTGTTCTACATGAACACGGACCTGGTCATCGCCTCGATGATTCTCGTGTTCATCTCCTCGACCATGATCGACTACACCCTGTCGATCTTCAGCCAACGCAAGGTCGTCTACATAATTAGCGGAAAATACCAGGAAATCGCCAAAGTCATCCTGAAAGACCTCAAGCGCGGCGCCACCATCATCAAGGCCGAGGGCGCCTACTCGGGCAAAGAACGCAACATGCTCATGACCATCACCAACAACGTCCAGCTCAAACGGTTGGAGGAGGTCGTGTTCACCATCGATGCGGATGCCATGTTCATCGTCGAGAACACCTTCAACGTGATCGGCTCGGCCTTCGGCAAGCGCAAGCTCTACTGATCCCCGCCCTGCCGGGGCGGTTCGGCATGCGCCTCGTGGGGAAAGCCGTGCCGGTCGAAACGCAGGTCCGTGAAGGCGAATCGGTACGGGTGCTCCAGCGTTTTGAAATGCCACTGGTTCTTGTGGTTGAAGGCGATATGGCGGTGCATGCCGGCCAGGTCGAGCATCCAGCCGGACTCGCCCCGCTCGAGCAGGTAGGGGGCGGCCTGGCGGTCGGCGACCGGAAAACGGACCACTGCGCGGTCGCCTGCGACAACGACCCGGCTGCCGGGGAGGGCCGCCGTCAGCTTCCGGAACTCGTGCGCCTGCTGGGCGTCGGTGACCAGCCACCGGCGAAGGAAGCGCCGGGTCTCCGGGGTGTACAGCCCCAGGTCAGGTTCCTTGACGCGGGCCGCGAGCACCTGCACATAAACCTGCAGGGTGGCCAGGGGGTCGGTTCGGGGTGCGAACCGTTGCGGATCGGCCGGTGGCTGGTCGGAGACCGCCGGCGAGACAGGAAGGATCGCTGTTTTGGCTCCGCCGCCGCCCGACCAGCGGTCGCCTCCGCGCCCCGGCCGCCGCGCCGTGGCCGCTGCCCCGGAGCCGACCTGCAAGGCCCGGGCCACGAGCAGTTCCACCGTGGCCTCCACGCCCGCACCGATCCTGCCGGCGCCAAAAAACGGCACCATCTGCTCCCGTTCCAGCCGGCCGACAAAACCGTCGGGGAACACGGATTCGAGATCGTACCCGATCTCCAGGCGCACCTTGTTTCCCCGGGGATCCACGACCAGCAGCACGCCCCGGGCGGCCCGGGTCCGTTCGCCCAGCCGGTAGCGTTCGAACAGGTCCACCGCCGTCCGGTCGATATCCCCGCTCGCCTCGGCGAGGAACACCGCCTTGAAGTGGATGTCCAGGTCGCGCAGGAGAACCGCGTGGTACCGGGCCAACCGTTCCCTGGCCGAAACGTCGAGCAGCCCGGCCGGATCTTCGAGAAAGGGATCGTCCTTCGGGGAACAGCCGCACACCGCGGCCAGCAGCAGGGCGATGAGAAGCATCAGTCGCATGAGCGCGAACCTCGCTGAAAAATATGGCAGGCGGGCGGGCGAAATCCACGAAACGGGACCGCCGGCCGGGGGTGCACGACAATACGCCCCCAATCCCGCACTGAGGAGGCGCAGATGGCCTGATGAGGGATACCGGGCAGGCGGTAGACCGTCAATTCGGAAACGACCGGACTCTGCTCCGACCACCCGGTCAACCGTCGGAGACACTGTTTTTCCCTCCTGACCAGGAGTGCACTGTCATGGAAACCTCCCCGTTCTACAACCCCGGTCTGACCATCGCCCTGGCCCTGGCCATGGGCATGATCGCCCAGGCCCTCGCCCATCACCTCCGCATTCCGGGCATCGTCCTGATGCTCACCGCGGGTGTCGTCTTCGGTCCGGACGGGCTGGGCGTGATCCGGCCCGACGCCCTGGGACCGGCACTGAACATCCTCACCGGGTTCGCGGTGGCGGTCATCCTCTTCGAAGGCGGCATGAACCTGAAAATGAGCCGGCTCAGGCATGCGCAGGATTCGATCCGCCGGCTGATCGTGCTCGGCAGCCTTGTCACCGTGGCCGGCGGCGCCGTGGCCGCCCACCTGATCATGGGCTGGACGTGGCGGAATGCGATCCTGTTCGGCACCCTCGTCATGGTCACCGGTCCCACCGTGATCCAGCCGCTGCTGAAACGACTGAAGGTCAAACGCTCGGTGGCCACCGTGCTCGAGGCCGAAGGGGTGCTCATCGATGCACTGGGTGCGGTGGTGGCCATTGTCGCCCTGGAGGCGGCGCTCAGCCCGGCCCACGCCAGCCCGATGATGTGGCTCTGGCACGTGATCTCCCGTCTCGGCTTCGGCGCGCTCGCCGGAGCGGCCGCGGCCCTGCTGCTCATCGCCCTGTTCCGGGTGCGGTGCTCCATTCCCGAAGGCACGGAAAAGGTGTTCGCGCTGGCCATAATCCTCGCCCTGTTCCAGAGCAGCAACACCGTGCTGCCGGAGAGCGGCATCGTCGCCGTGACCGTGGCCGGCATGGTTATCGGCAATTACAGCACCTATGTGCTGCGCGACCTGGTCGAGTTCAAAGAGGAACTGACCGTGCTCCTGATCGGCATGCTCTTTGTGCTCCTGGCCGCGGACGTGCGCATCAGCCAGGTCACGGACCTGGGCCTGCCCGGGCTGTTCGTGGTGCTCACCCTGATGGTGGTGGTCCGGCCGGCGGCGGTTTTCGCCGGCACCTGGCGCTCCACTCTCGCCTGGCGGGAACGGTTGTTCATCGCCTGGATCGGCCCGCGAGGTATCGTGGCCGCGGCCGTGGCCTCCTTTTTCGCCGCCTCCTTCGCCGACAAGGGGCTGCCCGGGGGGCTGGAACTGCGTGCGCTGGTGTTCCTGGTGATCACCCTCACCGTGGTCAGTGCCGGCCTGACCGGCGGACTGGCGGCCAATGCCCTGGGCGTGCGCCGTCCGAGCCAGATGGGCTGGGTCATTCTCGGCGCCTGCGCCCTGGCGCGGGGCCTGGCCAGGCTGTTCAAGGAGGATGGCCAGGAGGTTGTCTGCATCGATTCCAACGCCGACCACTGCCGGGCGGCGGAGGAGGACTGCACCCGCGTCCTGTACGGCAGCGGCCTGAAAAAGCGGATGCTCCTGCGGTCGGAAATCGATATCCGCCGGGGAGCGCTGGCCCTGACCGCCAATGATGAAGTCAACTACCTGTTCATCCAGAAGGTCAAGGAGGAAGTGAAGGAGATCGAACTGTACGCCGCCCTGCAGCCGCCAGCGGAAACCCTGAACGCGCGGATGTTCCACCAGCAGGGTGCGGAACTGCTCTTCGGCCGGACGGTGGACGTGGAGTTGTGGAATCGCCGCTTTGCCGACAAACAGGTTCGCCTGCAGTTCTGGCAGTGTGCGGCCCCGCCTGCCGCCGACGGGTCCAGGGGCTGGTCTCCATATTCGGAAGCGACCGGGGGCCTGCTGGCCGCAGCGATCCGCAGGAACAACGGCCTTCTTCCCTTCAGTGATCGGACCACCCTGAAAAAGGACGATGTGGTCAGCTTTTTCGTGCACGGTCCGGAAATGGAGACGATTGCCGCCCTGCTCACGAGCAGGGGCTGGCGGTTGCTGGACAGCCCGGATGACACCTATTTTTCGACCTCCTCCTGCCATCTGCCCCGCACCGGCAAGGGGGCGACCGGCACCTCCCGGTAAGCGCCGGGGGCCGGCGCCACGACCTCCTTTGCATTGACGCTCCGACCTGCCCGTGTATAGTGCCCCGCAGATTTCCGCCCGTCCCTGTTGCCCGGCCCTTTTTTTCAGGAGAGTGCCATGCCCACGATCATCCGCCGGCTCCTGCCCCTGCTCGCCTGCCTCGCCCTGCTCCTGCCCGCGCCGCGGTCGGCCGGGGCGAAGTCGGCAGAACAACTGACCGTGCTGGCCACCACCTTTCCCATGTACCTGTTCACCCGGGCAGTGGCCGCCGGTCGCGACCGGGTCCGCGTGGACCTGATGATTCCGGCGCAGATGGGCTGCCCCCACGACTACGCCCTTACCCCGCAGGACATGCGCCGGCTGGCCAAGGCGGACGTGCTGGTCATAAACGGGCTCGGCCTGGAGGAGTTCCTCGGCGCGCCCCTGGCCAGGGCCAACCCGGACCTGCGGGTGATCGACAGTTCGGCTGGCGTCGACGACCTGATGCCCCTGACCGCGTCCGTCCCGCCCGCCCCCCGGGTTGGCGACCACGATCACGACCACGATCACCCCGGGGTGGCCCGGGCCGTCAATCCTCACCTGTTCGCCAGCCCGCGCCAGGCCGCCCGCCTGGTCGCCACCATCGCCGGGGAACTGGCAAGAATCGACCCGGAGGGCGCGTCCCTCTACCAGGCCAACGGCCACGCCCTGGGCGAACGGCTCCACCGCCTGGCCGACGAATTTTCCGCCCTGGCCGGCCGCCTGGCCAATACCAGGATCGTCACCCAGCACGGCGTGTTCGACTACCTGGCCCGCGACACCGGACTTGCCATCGTTGCCGTGGTCCAGGCCCACGCCGGCCAGGAGCCGTCGGCCGCGGAGATGCTTGCCATCGTCCGCACCATCCGCGAGCACGGCGCCGGGGCCCTGTTCACCGAGCCCCAGTACCCGGCGGCCATCGGCCGGACCATCGCCGCCGAGGCCGACATTCCCGCCGCCACCCTGGATCCGGCGGCCACCGGTCCGGAGCAGCCGCCCCCCGACTTCTACGAGCAGGCCATGCGCGCCAACCTCGCCACCCTGGAGCGGACCCTTGGCCATCGCTGAACCCGTGGCCGCTGTCGATCGGCCCATCGCCGTCCGATTCGAGGGGGTGAGCGTGGTTCGCGACGGCGTCAGCCTGCTCGAAGACATCACCGCGACCGTGCCGCGGGGCAGCTGCACGGCCATCATCGGGCCCAACGGTGCCGGCAAGACCACCCTGCTGCTCGCCCTGCTCGGCGAAATCGGCTACCGCGGCCGCATCCGCTGGGACAACGGGGCGACCGTGCCGCACATCGGCTACGTGCCGCAAAGGCTCACCTTCGACCGGGCCATGCCGCTCACCGTGGACGAGTTCCTGGCCATGGGCTTTCAGCGAAAACCGCTCTGGTTCGGGGTCCGCGCCGACCTGCGCCGCCGCGCCCGGGAATACCTGGCCATGGTCAAGGCCGCCCACCTGGCCGGCCGGCAGCTGGGCGCGCTCTCCGGCGGTGAACTGCAGCGGGTGCTGCTCGCCCTGGCGCTGAGCCAGGAGCCCGACCTGCTGCTCCTGGACGAGCCCTCGGCCGGGGTGGACTTCCAGGGCGAACTCATCTTCTGCGAACTGCTCGACCACCTGCGCCGCGACCGGGGCTTCACCCAGCTCATGGTCAGCCACGACCTGGCCACGGTCACCCACCACGCCGATCACGTGATCTGTCTGAACCGCCGGGTGGCCGCCGAGGGCCCGCCCCGGCAGACCCTCACCGCCGAAAACCTGACCGCCATCTTCGGCGTGCACATGGGACTCGTCAACTCGCGCTCCATGCCCGACAACCGCACCGCCTGCACCGCGCCCTGCTGTCAGGGGAACCGTGATGGCTGACCTGCTCGCCCCGCTTTACGCCCTCGTCGCCCAGTTGCTGCCGTTCGAGTGCATGCAGGTGCGCTTCATGCAGCAGGCCATGGTCGGGCTGCTCCTGCTGGCGCCCATGACCGCGGTGATGGGCATCCTGGTGGTCAATTTCCGCATGGCCTTCTTCTCCGACGCGATCAGCCACTCGGCCTTTGCCGGCGTGGCCCTGGGGCTCATCTTTGCCGTGGACCCGGACTGGACCATGCCGCTGTTCGGCCTGCTGGTCGGCCTGGGGATCATGATCCTGCAGCGCCACTCGCGCCTGTCGAGCGACACGGTCATCGGCGTGTTCTTCTCGGCCATGGTCGCCTTCGGCCTGGCCATCGTCAGCCGCGACCGGTCGCTCGCCCGCGACCTGCAGCGCTTTCTCTACGGCGACATCCTCACCATCAGCGACGGGCAGGTGCTCTGCCTGGCCGCCTTGCTGGTGGCGCTCCTGACCTTCCAGGCGCTCAGCTACAACCAGCTGCTCTACATCGGCATCAACGCGAGCCTGGCGCGGGCGCACCGGGTGCATGTGGCGGTGCACCAGTACCTGTTCGCCGGCCTCCTGGCCCTGATCGTCATGTTCTCGGTGCAGGCGGTGGGCGTGCTGCTGGTCACCGCGCTGCTCATCGTGCCGGCGGCGGCGGCGCGCAACCTGGCGCGCTCGGCCGGCCGCATGTTCTGGTGGGCGCTGGTGATCAGCCTGAGTTCCGCCGTGGCCGGCCTGCTCGTTTCCGCCCAGGACTGGGCCTCCACCGCCACCGGCGCCACCGTCGTGCTCGCCTCCTGCGCCTGGTTCGTGCTGAGCATGGCGATCAGCGGCCTACGCGGCCGGGCGGGCGCCTGAACCGCCGGGCGCCCGGTTCCTTCCCATCTCCCCCAACCAGCGAGGTTCCCCGTGGCCAAGAACAAAACCGCACAACGATACATCTACGTGGTCGGCGAGGAGCAGACTGCCATCGTGGCGGAATCCGAGGAGGTGTTCACCTTTGCCCGTGAGCACCTGGACCAGGTCGACACGGACGAACTGCGTCTGGTGCTGGCCAGCGTGTTCGGCCGGGGCCAGCTGTTCCCCGGCCCGGAAACCGCCCTCACCCCCCTTGTGCACGAATTCGTCCGCCGGGCCGAAACCTACCGGGAGGCGCGCACCAGCACCCGCAAGGGCCGCTGCACCCTGGTCACCGCCTTCCGCCGGCTGGACGGCGAGATCTCGGTGCAGGTCTCGGCGGTCATGCCGCTGCAGCCGGGCCAGGTCCACCCCGACCGGCCGGAGAAGTTCCACGCCCTCCTGCTCGACAGCCTGCCCGCGTTCCAGCAGGCCTTCACCCGGGAGGCCTATGCCGCGGACTCACGGCTGGTGGCGATCATCAAGGAGGCGACCCTGCACCACATCAACCGCCGCCTCGACTGATCCTCTGCGGCCGGGCGGGGCGAACTGTTTTTTGCTCGCCTCCGCCCCGGCGAAGGGGTATTTTCTCAAAAGGCAACGGCAGGATAGTCCCTTTTTTTCACACACGGCGCACCCCATGGACAAGACCCGCTACAACATCATCTTCGCGATCTTCGCCGCCTTCGGCATCCTCCTCATCCACGAACTCTGGGTGCAGCAGCAGACGGTCGAGCCGGTGCCCTACAGCGAACTGGAGCTGCTGCTCGAGCAGGGCAAGGTGGCCGAGCTGACCATCCGCGAAAACTACATCGCCGGCGAACTCAAGCAGCCGGACGCCAACGGCAAGACCATCGTGGTCGCCAACCGGGTCGACCCGAAACTGGCCGAACAGCTGTCCCGCTACAACGTGCCCTTCACCCAGGTGTACGAGAGCAAGTTTTTCTCCACC
Source organism: uncultured Desulfobulbus sp. (assembly GCA_964567725.1). GTDB lineage: Bacteria > Desulfobacterota > Desulfobulbia > Desulfobulbales > Desulfobulbaceae > Desulfobulbus. Next base: position 10,981 of record CAZMNU010000031.1, read on the forward strand.
CTGCTCTCCTGGATCATTCCGGCCCTGGTGTTCGTGGGCATCTGGTTTTTCCTGATGAAGAAGATCACCGAGAAGCAGGGAATGGGCGGCGGCTTCATGAACATCGGCAAGTCCAAGGCCAAGGTCTACGTGGAACGGCAGACCGGGGTCACTTTCGAGGACGTGGCCGGGGTGGACGAGAGCAAGGCGGAACTGCAGGAAATCGTCGACTTCCTCAAGGCCCCCAACGAGTACGGCAAGCTCGGCGCGCGCATGCCCAAGGGCATTCTCCTGGTGGGCCCGCCCGGCACCGGCAAGACCCTGCTGGCCCGGGCCGTGGCCGGCGAGGCGGGCGTGCCCTTCTTCTCGATCAGCGGTTCGGAATTCGTCGAGATGTTCGTGGGTGTGGGTGCCGCCCGGGTGCGCGACCTGTTCGAGCAGGCGCGCAAGTCAGCGCCGGCGATCATCTTCATCGACGAGTTGGACGCGCTCGGCCGGGCCCGCGCCGCCACCGGCATCGGCGGCAACGACGAGCGCGAGCAGACCCTCAACCAGCTCCTGGTGGAGTTGGACGGCTTCGACCCGAGCAGCGGGCTGGTGCTGCTCGCCGCCACCAACCGGCCGGAGATCCTTGACCCGGCCCTGCTCCGCGCCGGCCGCTTCGACCGCCAGGTGCTGGTGGACCGGCCCGACAAGATCGGCCGCATCGCCATCCTCAAGGTGCACATGAAAAAGGTCGAGCTGGGTTCGGACGTGGACCCGAGCCAGGTGGCCGATCTGACCACCGGTTTTTCCGGGGCCGACCTGGCCAACCTGGTGAACGAGGCCGCCCTGCTCGCCACCCGGCGTAAGGCCGACAAGGTGGCCATGGAGGACTTCACCCAGGCGATCGAGCGGATCATCGCCGGCCTGGAGAAGAAGAACCGTCTGCTCAACCCCAAGGAGCGGCAGGTGGTCGCCTACCACGAGGTCGGCCACGCCCTGGTGGCCCTGGCCCTGCCCGGCAGCGACCCGGTGTACAAGATCTCCATCATCCCGCGCGGTATCGGCGCCCTGGGCTACACCCTGCAGCGGCCCACCGAGGACCGTTTCCTCATGACCAAGGAGGAACTGGAGCACAAGATCGCCGTGCTGCTCGGCGGCCGGGCCGCGGAAAAGCTCATCTTCAACCACCTGTCCACCGGCGCCTCGGACGACATTGCCCGGGCCACGGACATCGCCCGCAACATGGTCACCCGCTACGGCATGGACCCGGACATCGGCTTTGTCGTCTACGAGGAGAAACAGCAGAATTTCCTCAACCCGAACGGTCACGGGGTGAACGGCTGCCTGGTCAGCGACCGCACGGCCCAGCAGATCGACGCCGCGGTGCGCTCGATCATCGACGAGACCTTTGCCCTGTCGCTGGGGATCATGAGCGCGAACCGGGAGGTGCTCGAGCGCTGTGCCCGCACCTTGCTGGAAAAGGAGACCCTCTTGGAAAAGGAACTGGTGGAGATGACCGAAGACCTCAAGCGGCTGGACGACGCCGGGTTCCGGGCCGCAGCCGCCTGAGCGGGACGGTGGACAGGGCCCGGTCTAGACGGACCGGGCTGCGGGCAGGAAGGGACGCAGGTCTTTTTCGTACCTGGTCAGGACGCGGAAGCCGTGGCCTTCCAGGGCGGCGATGGCCCGTTCGCCGTCGGCCGGGGCGACGCGCATGACCAGGTGGGAGATGCCCTTGAAGCGGCTGCTCGGCCAGCAGAAGAAGCTCTGCAGGTTGATCTGGGCCTCCTTGAACAGGGAGGTGACGTCGGCCAGGCGGCCGATGGCGTCATCCACGAGCACGCCCAGGCGGACGCTGTCGTCGCTCATGCCGATGGCCTGGAGCAGCACCGCCATGACGTCGGTGCTGGTGACGATGCCTACCAGTTCGTCGTCCGCCATCACCGGCAGGCTGCTGATGTTGTGGGTCTGCATGATGTAGGCGGCCCGCTCGATGGTGGTGTCCGGCGCCACCGTGACCACGGTCTTGACCATGATCATCTGCACCTGCACCTTGTCCAGCAGGTAGTTCAGTTCGTGGGCGCTCAGCGCCGTGGCCGGTGAGGCCCAGTTCTGCGAGAGGTCGCGGCCGGAGACGATGCCGACCAGGCGGCCCTTGCGGTTGACCACCAGCAGGTGGTCGATCCCCTTGCTCTCGATCAGTTCGCGGGCCTCGACCAGGGTTGTTTCGGGCGGTACGGTGACCAGGTCGGTGTGCATGATGGTGCCGATGTACATATTCCCCACTCCTTTGTTCCACGTGGTTCGTCAATCATCCGCCGCAGCGGGCGCGGCCGGGTCCGGTCCGGCCCGCCGGTCACGGGGTGCCGGCGGCGAACGTCCGGGTTTTTCTGTTCCAGGTGTACCTGCCGGCCACCCACAGTTCCTCGAGTTGCGAAAAATCGACCAGGCGCTGGCCGGGTACCGAATAGGTGGCGTAGGCCTTGCGGATCTCGCTGTCGCTGATCACGTAATCCTTGTCGGTGTCGGCCCAGTGGTACGGCGCCAGGCGGATGCGACTCGCCCCGCCGATGCTGTCGCCCGTAGTCTGGCCCTCGCCGGCGATGATGTCGCCGCGAAAGCGGATCTCATCGTCCGGGCCGAGTTTTTTCCCGGGCTGCACAAGGTAGGGAAAGACCGCCCGACCGCGCCGCAGGTGGCCGATCCAGCGCGGATTCCTGCCGAACGCCTTGGCCTCGCCATCGATCGCCGGGCCGGTGGCCTCGGCGTCGCCGGTGAGCTCGTCCCGGACGAGCACCGTGGTGGGCGCGTCGACCTCGCCGGTCAGGCGGATGACCACCGGAAAGGGCACCCCGGGCGCGGTGTGCGGCGGCAGGACGCGTTCGGCGCGCACAGCGGCGCGGGAACCGACAAGGAAGAAAATGGCGGCCGCGACCACGACCGCAACGAGCAGACCGGCGAACAGCACCCGGCGGTGACCGGAGAGCAGACGCGGCCGCACCGGCGCCTGCGCGGCCCCGGGCATTGGTCCGTCCGTGGCCGTCGGAGCCTCGACCGTCTCCGAGCCCGCGGCCTCGGGTTCCGGCGGGCCGTCGTCGAGCAGTTCCTCGAGCGGCACGCCGAGCGCCTCGGCCAGTTTCCGGGCGTTCTCCGGCTTGATGCTCGGGTAGCGCCGGTTCTCCCAGCGGGAAATGGTGTCCGTGGTCACGCCGACCACGGTCGCCAGATACAGTTGGGTCAGTTCCTTCTGTTCCCGGAGAAGACGGATTTTGTTGCCGTTGATATCGACGCTGTTGCTCGTGTTCATCCCCGCCTGCAGCTGATTCAACCGGGACGGGACCGTCGCTGTTGTCGCGCGGCCGCCGCCGGTGCGCTCAAAAATACCCCATCCTGCCCGGCCTGTCTTTCTTTTCTTCGCCGCGCCCCGGGACGTCCCCCGGCCTCCCCCGGGGAGGGCTCGTTTTCCGGAAAATCCATTTGTATTGGATAGTTCCCCGACCCGACATGAACCCGACATGGCCCCATGTCGGGTGGCAAACAGCCCGATGTCCACTGACGCGGCCGAAAAACCGGCCTACAGTGCAGGCAAAAGGACGGCAGTGATCGTCCGCGTCAACCTTCACCCGAAGAGGACACCCATGAACGGAACAGTGGCAGGACCCGGAGTCATCTGCGGCCTTGCCGAACACCCCGGCACAACCGGACAAACCGTGCCGCCGAAACGGATCGATAGGCAGCAGGCGACTCCAGTCGCAGGTCGGGGCGACACCCCAAAAACGGCACCAGACCCATCACCGAAGAGCACAGGGAGAACGATCATGAAAACACGGACACTGACGTTGTGCGCGCTGGTCACGCTTCTGCTCGCGGCCCTGGCCGCACAGCCGCGGCCGGCAGAGGCCCGGGACAATATCTTTGTGGGCGCCGATCTCGGCGGACTGTTCGTCCACTTTGACAACTACCCCCGGCGCGCCTGGGGACCGCCGCCACCACCGCGCCACTACCGATCCTGGGGTCCTCCGCCGCCGCCACGGCACTATCGGGCCTGGGGGCCGCCCCCGCCGCCACGCTACTGGCACCCGCGGCCCTACTATCGGCATGCACCGCCTCCGCCGCCCCGGTACTCCCCCTACGGCCGGCCCTACCGGCACTGGTAGGCTGAGCGGCAGGAGACGGTACCATCAGCCCGCTGTTGCGGTCGGAGCAGACGAATGGGCAGGGACGTCCTTCCCGGTGGACCGGGGAGGACGTCCCCTGCTGTCCGGGTCTGTCCGTTCGGTCTTTTCCCCACCCGAGAAACGGTGTCTGCCTGATCCAAGCTGCTGAGTTCCGGTTCAAAAGAGGATTTCTTTTTGCCCTGCCCGTCCGGTCGTGGTAGCTTTGCGCATATCCGGTCCGCGTCGGCCGTCGTCGGTCGATGCGCCGGTCCCCCATTCCTCAACACGGAGCGCGACATCATGCCCAAGGTCCTCATCCCCGCTGTTCTGGCCCTGATCACCCTCGCCGTCGCTTCCCTCGGCATCGGCAAGGAAACCGACGACAACGGTTGCCGGCAGGCCGTGCAGACCAACTGCACCACCTGCCATGACACCGGCCGGATCTGCGCCAAACTGGACAGCCCGGGCGCCGATTGGACCACCACGGTCAGAGTGATGGGGGAACGCGGCAACCTGGGGCAGCAGGTGCAGGACACGGTCCTTGCCTGCCTGACCACCTCGGCGAATCCGAAAAAAACGGTCTGCGGCAACTAGTCGGTCTGCCCAGGCCGTCCTCTGCCTGTGAACAGCACGGGGGCTGCCGTTCGGCGCCCCCGTTCTTCACCTCTTCTTTCCCGCCCTTCCCGCGGCCGCCGGCGGGCGCTTCTTCCGCCTGCGCTCCACCGAAAACCCGAACTTGCCGATCCGCCGGCCCAGGGCGTAGTACTGGCCGTGGGCATAGGCCAGCGGCTCGGCCCGGCCCAGGTCGAAGGCGCCGGTGCGCGGGTCGAGGTATCGGGCGTCGGCCTTGACGTTGACCACCTCGGCCAGGAACATGTCATGGCTGCCCAGGGGTCGCACCTCGCGCACGCGACACTCGATGTTGATCGGCGCCTCGACGATGAGCGGCGCCCTGACCTTGGCAGCCGGCCCCGGGGTCAACCCCATCTCTTCGAACTTCCTGTATTTTCTCCCGGAACGGACCCCGCACCAATCCGTCGCCGCGGCCAGCGGCACGGTGGTGAGGTTGATGACAAACTCGCCGGTGCGGCTGAGGATGGCGTGCGAGTGGCGCTCCGGCCGCACCGAGATGTAACAGAGCGGCGGGTTGGTGCACAGGGTGCCGGTCCAGGCAATGGTGATAATGTTGTATTCGTCCGGGGTCTCGCCCAGGCTGACCATCACCGCCGGCAGCGGGTAGATCATGGTCCCCGGCTTCCAGTCGACCTTGTCCATCCCTTTGCTCCCCTTGTCCCCGCGTTCCGGACGCACGTTTTTGCTCATCGCCTGAGCCGGCCGCGGAACAGGGAGAAAAAGATCCCGGCCGTGCACAGCAGGGCCGAAATGGTGAAGGCAGTGCGCACGCTGAGCAGGAACCGGTCGTAATTCTCCGGCGCGATCGCCTCGCGCCCGACCAGCAGCGCCAGTACCACCGTGGCCGTGGCCATGCTCGTCATCTGGCCGAGCAGGCGCATGGTCGCGGCCGTGCCCGAGGCCAGGCCGTACTGGTGTTTGGCCACCGAGCCCATGATAGCGCTCATGTTCGGCGAGGAGAACAGGGCAAAGCCCAGGCCGAGGAGGACGAGGTTGGCGCCGATCCAGCCAAGCGGGGTTTCTGCGCCCAGGCCGGTGAACACGAGCATGCCGGCCACCGTGACCCCCATGCCGGCCGATGCCAGGAGCCGCGGTTCCACCCGGTCCGACAATCGGCCCGCGGCCGGCGAAAACAGGGCCATCATCACCGGCTGGGCCATGAGTACGAGGCCCGCGGTCTGCGGCGGCAGCCCCTGGATGTACTGCAGGTAGAGGCTCATCAGGAAGGTGGTGCCGAAGGTGGCCGAATAGTTGAGCAGGGCCGCCAGGCAGGAAAAGGCGAAAACCCGGTTTTCGACCAGCAGGCTCACCTGGAACACCGGGTGCGGCGAGCGGACCTGCAGGCGAAAGAACAGCACGAAACCGAGCAGGGCCAGGGCGAGCAGGACAGCGCCGGTCACGGACGGGAGGATCGAGGCGCCGCAGGCCAGGGCAATCATGGAGGTGGCGTAAACAAGCGTGCCGCCAAAGTCAAACCGCTCACCGCGGGCCTCGGCCCACTCGCCCTTGAGAAAGAGCAGGGTCACGGCGATGGAACCGGCGCCGAGCGGGCCCATGACCAGGAAGATGGAGCGCCAGCCGAGCAGGTGGGTCAGCTGGCCGCCGACAAAGGGACCGACCGACAGCCCCACGTACACCGCCGCCACGTAGACGCCCAACGCCCGGCCGCGCCGCTCGGGCGGAAAGATGGAGGTGAGAATGGCCATGCCGGTGGTGGTGAACAGGCTCACGCCCAACCCCTGCACCGAGCGCAGGGCGATCAGGGCGAAGCCGCTGGTGACAAAGGCCGCGGCGAGGGCACTCAGGGTGTAGACCACCAAACCGGTGGTGAACACCCGCTTGCGGCCGTGGATGTCGGCGATCCGTCCGGCCGGGATCAGTCCCACGGCCACAGCCACCAGGTAGGCGGTGGCCACCCAACTCAGCTGGACCGCGTCCAACCCTAAATCTGCCTGGATGGACGGCAGGGCGACGTTCACCGCCGAGATCATGAACGGCCCCATGAACGAGGTCAGGGTGGCCACAAACAGGGCGGACCGCTCGATGGAAGCCCGGGAGATCGGGGTGGGGGACTGCATCGCGGTCAGGCGGACAGGGGCGCAGGCCGGCGGTTCATCGTCCGCACCGGCTGCGGCCGTAGGCGGCCGCGCCCAGCAGGGCGGTCTGCGGGTTGAGGATCACCTGCACGGGCAGGGTTGCGAGCATCTCCCGGTGGGCGCCGCGGGCGAACACGGCCATGAAGGCATCGGCGCGGAGAAAGGGCAACAGCCGCGGCGCCAGGCCGCCGCCGATGAACAGCCCGCCGAAGGCCAGGGTCTTGAGCACCAGGTTGGCGGCCTCGTCGGCAAGAATGTCGGCAAACAGCCGCAGGGTGCGCACCGCGGTCTCGCAGGCCGGTCCGCCGTCCAGGGCCTGGAGGGCGGCGCGGGCTATCACCGGCGTGCGGTCCCCGGCCGCGGCCAGTTCCGTCTCCAGCCAGGCGGGCGGCGGGCAGCGGCGTGCCATGAAGTCGAACAGGGTGGGGATGGCCAGGCCGGAACAGACCTGTTCCACCGCCACATGCCCCTGGTGGTCGAGCAGGTGGGCGAGCAGGTCGATCTGCTCGCGGTTGCGCGGGGCAAAGCTGGCGTGCCCGCCCTCGGTGGGCAGGGGCTTGTCGCCGGCCGCACCGGGCACCAGGAAGGCCTCGCCCAGGCCGGTACCGGGCGCGAGCACCGCCCTGACCGAGCCGGGCCGGGGTGTGCCGGGGTTGAGCGGATGCAGATCGGCCGGCGCGAGCAGGGTCGCGCCCAGGGCCGTGGCCACCAGATCGTTGATCAGCCAGACCTGCCGGAAACGATGCCGCCGGGCCAGTTGGCCGGCCTCGAGCGACCAGTCGAGGTTGGTCAGGGTGACCGCCTGGTCGATCACCGGCCCGGCCACGCCGATACAGGCGCAGGACGGGATCACCCGCTGCCCGGCAAGAAAGCCGGTGAGCAGGTCGTCGAAATTCCGGTGCGCACCGTTCTGCACGGTCCCCTGGCCCAGTTGCCGACCGGACTGGTCGTAGAGGCCAAGCGAGGTCTTGGTCGCGCCGATGTCCCCGGCCAGCAGGATGTCCTTCACAGCCATGGCGGTTCAGCCCTCCCTGAGCAGGCGGATGTCCCAGGCCTCGGAGCGGTTGGCGTTGGCCGGGTTCTCGACCACGCGGAACTCGAAGATGCGGTGCGGTTCCTGGAAGAAGTGGTCCGAGGGCAGGGTCGATTTGGACAGGTGAAAAAACACCGTCTCCGCGCGGAGGGCGTTGTCCACCAGCCGGTAGTAACGGAAGAAGCCGAAACCCCGGTCCGGGTTGTAGTTGACCACCGCGCCGCGTTGCCACTGGTCGGCGCTGTCGCCCTGGACGCCGGTGATGGGCAGCAGGCCGGGCACCAGGAAGCCGGACAGGTACGAGTCGGCGCCCTCGCGCAACTCCTTGCTGACATTGTGAAAGCCGATCACCTCCACCCGGCAGCCCATATTCTGCAGGGCGACCACCAGGCGGAGGAAGTCGCCGTCGCCGGTGAGCAGGATGATACGGTCCAGGTTGCGCGCCTGCAGCAGGGCGTCGATGGCCAGGTCCATGTCCGCATTGGCCTTGGTGGTGATGTTGCCGTCCTCGTCCTGGAAGCGGCGCACGGTCTTTTTGATGACCTTGAAGCCGCACTGGCGCAGGATGTCGTGGTAGCTGTGCACCTTCTGTCGGTATTCGGAGTCGCGCACGGTGCGCTCCGTGTCCTCGGCCAGGTAGCAGTTGGCGCGCAGCATGACCGCATTGGCGGTGTTGGCCAGATCGACGAGCACGTCGTAGCGCATGCCGAAGCCGCCGCTCATCTTGATGTTTTCGGCGTCGACGTAGATTCCCGTCCTGAGCATGCCGTACCGTTTCTGCTGACTGGAGCCCGGCAGGTCGTCCGGGTGCATCACTCCCACTCGATGGTCGCCGGCGGCTTGGAGGAGATGTCGTAGACCACCCGGTTGACGCCGCGCACCTCGTTGATGATGCGGTTGGAAATGCGGCCGAGCAGGTCATAGGGCAGGCGCGACCAGTCCGCGGTCATGGCGTCGCGGCTGTCCACTGCGCGCAGGGCGATGACGTGCTCATAGGTGCGGCCGTCACCCATCACGCCCACCGTCTGGATGGGCAGGAGTACGGCAAACGACTGCCAGACCTTGCGGTACCAGCCAGAATCCTTCATCTCCTCGAGCACGATCACGTCCGCCTGGCGAAGGATGCGCAGCCGCTCGGCAGTGACCTCGCCCATGATGCGGATGCCCAGCCCGGGACCGGGGAAGGGCTGGCGAAAGATGGCCTCCTCGGGCAGGCCCAGCTCCAGGCCGAGTTCACGCACCTCGTCCTTGAACAGTTCGCGCAGCGGCTCGATCAGGTCGAGCTGCATGCGCTCGGGCAGGCCGCCGACGTTGTGGTGCGACTTGATCGGCGCCTTGCCGCGGAACACCACCGATTCGATGACGTCCGGATAGAGCGTGCCCTGGGCCAGGTAGCGGACCGTGCCGATCTTGTTCGCCTCGGCCTCGAAGATCTCGATGAAGCCGTAGCCGATGCGCTTGCGTTTTTCTTCCGGGTCGGCGACCCCGGCCAGGGCCGTAAGAAAGAAGTCGCTGGCATCCACGTCGATCACCTTCAGGCTGGTTTTCTCGCGGAAGAAGCGGAGTACGCTCGCCGACTCGCCGGTGCGCATGAGACCGTTGTTCACGTGGATACAGGTGAGCTGGTCGCCGATGGCCCGGTGCACCAGGGCCGCGACCACCGACGAGTCCACCCCGCCGGACAGGGCGCAAAGCACCCGGTCCGTGCCCACCCGGGCGCGGATCTCGGCCACGGTCTGGTCGATGAACGAGTGCATGGTCCAGTCGGGCTGACAGTGGCACAGGCCGAAGATGAAATTGCGCAGCACGTCCGTGCCGATCAGGGTGTGGGCCACCTCCGGGTGGAACTGGACGGCCACGAACGGCCTGTCCGTGTGACGCACGGCCGCGCAGGGCGAGTGCGGACTGGTGGCGGTGACCGCGAAGCCCGGGGCCAGCTGCTCGATGCGGTCACCGTGGCTCATCCACACCTGGTAGTGGGCGGGCGCGGTCTCCATGCCGGCGAACAGGCCGCCGGTGTAGTCGATCCGCAGCTGCGCCGGGCCGAACTCGCGCTTCTCTGCCTGCTCCACCCGGCCGCCCAGCTGCACGGTCATCAGCTGGGCGCCGTAGCAGATGCCGAGCACCGGCACGCCCAGGTCGAAGAGGCCCGGGTCGCTGAGCGGCGCGTCTGCATCGTAGACGCTGGCCGGACCGCCGGAGAGGATGATGCCCGCGGGCTGCATGGCCCGCAGCCGGTCGAGTTCCAGGGTGTAGGGGTGGATCTCGCTGTACACCTTCTGCTCGCGGATGCGGCGGGCGATGAGCTGGGTGGTCTGCGAGCCGAAATCAAGGATGACGATTTTCTGGGTGTGGGTCGACATGGGCTGCCTGTGTCCGCTTGAAAGTGAGAACAGGACCGGGGTCAGATACCCTCGGTCCGGTAGTTGGGCGCCTCTTTGGTGATGATCACGTCGTGGACGTGCGACTCGCGCAGGCCGGCGGCGGAAATCTGCACGAACCGAGCCTTGCGGTGCAGGTCCTCGATGGTGGCCGCGCCGGTGTAGCCCATGCCCGAGCGGAGGCCGCCGAGCAGCTGGTAGATCATCTCGGCGATGGGTCCGCGGTACGGCACCTTGCCCTCGATGCCCTCGGGCACCAGCTTGCTGCTCTGGCTGTCCTGGAAATAGCGGTCGCTGGACCCTTCCTTCATCGCGCCGATGGAGCCCATGCCGCGGTACCCCTTGTACTTGCGGCCCTGGTAAAGGAAGGTGTCGCCCGGGGTCTCGTCCGTGCCGGCGAACAGGGAGCCGATCATCACCGCGTGGGCGCCGACGCCGATGGCCTTGCAGATGTCGCCGGAGAACTTGATGCCGCCGTCGGCGATCACCGGCACGTTGTGTTTCGCGGCCGCCTCGGCGCAGTTCTTGAGTGCGGTGAACTGGGGCACGCCGACACCGGCGACGATGCGGGTAGTGCAGATCGATCCCGGCCCCACCCCCACCTTGATGCCGTTGGCCCCGGCCTTGATGAGCGCCTCGGTCGCCTCGCCGGTGGCGATGTTGCCGGCGATCACCGGCAGGTCGGGAAAATGGGCCTTGACCTCGTTCAAGGCGCGGAGGATGCCGGCGGAATGACCGTGGGCCGAGTCGAGCACGACCACATCCACCCGGGCCTTGACCAGGGCCTCGGTGCGGGCCAGCATCTCGGGGCCGACACCGATGGCCGCTCCGGCCAGCAGCCGGCCCATGTCGTCCTTGGCGGCGTTCGGGTACTGCTTGATCTTCTCGATGTCCTTGATGGTGATCAGCCCCTTGAGCCGGCCGTTCTCGTCGACGATGAGCAGCTTCTCGATGCGGTGCTCGTGCAGCAGAGCCTTGCTGTGGGCCAGGTCGATGCCCACCGGCGCGGTGACCAGGTTCTTGCTGGTCATGACGTCGTTCACCCGCAGCTGGTCGTCGGAGACGAAGCGCAGGTCACGGTTGGTGACGATGCCCACCAGCTTGTCGCCGTCGAGCACCGGCAGGCCGGAGATGCGGTAGTTGCGCATGATCGCCTGCACCTCGGCCACGCTCTGGTTGCGGGACACGGTGATGGGGTCGACGATCATGCCGGACTCGGACTTCTTGACCTTCTCGACCTCCTTGGCCTGGCTGTCGATGCTCATGTTCTTGTGGATGATACCGATGCCGCCCTCCCGGGCCATGGCGATGGCGGTCTGGTGCTCGGTGACCGTGTCCATGGCGGCGCTGAGCAGCGGCGCCTGCAGCTCGATGGTGTCGGTGAGGCGGGTCGTGAGCGAGACCTCCGAGGGCAGGACCTCCGAGGCACCGGGCATCATGAGGACGTCGTCGAAGGTGAGGGCCATGGGGATATCGTGGTGCAACATGGAGACTCCTTGTCTGCGGAAAGCGAAAGGCGACGGATTATCCGCCGGGAGGCGGATCCCCCGCTTGCGCGTGATCTGTGTTCATCAGGGCAACCCGGCGTCCCCTGCGGAACCGGTGGCCGGGCGGCACCAGCGCCCCCGCGGGCGGGGCACGGACCGGTGATGATGCAAAAGTGAAACAGGTCGGGCCTCAACCCGGCGGGCGCACCCGCGCCGGGCTGAAGCCCGACCTGGAATCCCGGCGCTGCTGCCGGGGAACTGGGGCTTGATGAAAAGAGAAGCCGTCTTTTAGCATGTTCTCGTGTAAAAGGAAAGACGCGGCCGCGAAAAAAGCGGGGTGGCGGCAGCTTCGCGGGGCCGGCCAGCGGCACAGAAATCGCTCGCATTTCCCGGCTGTTCCTGCTTAAATGACTTGTTTTTTGGGGTGCCGGCGCGCGTCCACCCGACCGCCGTTGCCAGGGGCGGAACCTGCCGGCCCGTCCGCTCCTTTGCTTTCGCCCGGTTTGCCCATGGCCAAGATTCTCGAAATAAACCCTGTCAACCCGCAGCCCCGCCTCATCGCCCAGGTGATCGAGGTCCTCCAGCGCGGCGGGGTGATCGGCTACCCCACCGACACCGTGTACGGTATCGGCTGCGACATCTTCAACCAGAAGGCCGTCAAGCGGGTCTACCAGATCAAACGGCGGCCCAAGGACAAGCCGTTCAGCTTCATGTGCGCCTCGCTGACCAACATCAGCGCGTACGGCCATGTCGGCAACACCGCCTACCGGCTGATGCGCAAAAACCTGCCCGGCCCCTACACCTTTGTCCTCGCCGGCACCAAACTCGTACCCAAGATCATGCTCACCCGGCAGAAAACGGTGGGCATCCGCGTGCCCGACAATGTCATCTGCCTGGCGATCATCGAGGCCCTGGGCAACCCGGTGCTCAACACCAGTGCAACGGTGGAGGATGACGAAACCCCGGTGCGCACCGCCCTGGATGTGGACGACCTGTTCGGCCGGCAGGTGGATTTGATCGTCGACGGCGGCGACATCCTGCCCGAGCCCTCCACCGTGGTCTCACTGCTCAGCGAAGAACCGGAAATCCTCCGCGAAGGCAAGGGCGACAGCACCCCCTTCCGCTGAACCGCGACCCGAAAAAAAAGGCCGGACCCCACCCGGGGCCCGGCCTTTCTCCGGAGAACACAACCGCTCAGTCCACTTCGTCGATGAGCACTTCCTTGAGCGACTTGCTCATGGTGAAATGCAGCGTCTTGCGGGCCGGGATATTCATCATCCTGCCGGTCTTGGGGTTCTTCGTGGTGCGCGGCTTGCGGGTCCGCACCGAAAAACTGCCGAAGCCCCGTATCTCCACCCGCCGTTCCTCGGCGAGCGCCTGAGAAATTTCTTCCAGTATGATTTCAACAGCCTGGGCGATGTCCTGCTTGTAGTAATCGCCCAGCTGCTCGGAAACTTCGTTGATCAATTCACGCTTGAGCATGACACCTATCCTTTTCAGCCGACCGCGCCAGGCGCAGTCGCAAACCCTTTGATACGGCAACAGAAAAGGGTGTTTCACCCGTTCTCCGCCGGTTTCCCGGTCGGATGAAACACCCGTTTTTGACAGGCAGGCCGGGGTAGCCCCTTACTTGTCCATATCCTCGCCGGCTGCCGCCTTGAGCAGGTCGCCGAAGGTGGAGGGACTGCTGCTCTGCGCCTTCTGCAGGTACTCCTCGGGTATGGCGCCGTTGTTGTCTTCCTTCTCCTGCAGGGCCTTCACGGACAGGCCGATCTTGCGGTCATCGGCGGAGACGTTGATCACCATGGCCTTGAGGGTGTCGCCGACGTTGAACATGCCCACCGGGGTCTTGATCTTGTCCCGGGAGATTTCCGAGACATGGACCAACCCCTCGATGCCCTCCTCCAGCTGCACGAACACGCCGAAGTCGGTGACATTGGTGATGGTCCCCTCGACCGTGGAGCCGATCGGATAGTTGCTGGAGGCCGCCTGCCAGGGGTCGGGCTCGAGCTGCTTGACGCCCAGGGAGAACCGCTCGTTTTCCTTGTCGATCTTGAGCACCACCGCCTGGATGGTCTCGCCCTTGGCGTACTTCTCGGACGGGTGCTTGATGCGCTCGGTCCAGCTCAGGTCAGACACGTGGATAAGGCCGTCGATGCCCTCCTCGATACCGATGAAGATGCCGAAATCGGTGATGTTCTTGATCTTGCCCTCGATCACCGAGCCCACCGGGTAGCTCTCCTCGACCACATCCCAGGGGTTGGGCTGGAGCTGCTTCATGCCCAGGGAGATGCGCTTGGTCTCGGCCTCGACCTTGAGCACCTGGACCTCGATTTCCTCGCCCACGCCGACCATCTTGGACGGGTGGCGCGGCTTCTTGGACCAGCTCATCTCGGAGATGTGCACCAGACCCTCGACCCCCTCCTCCAACTCGACGAACACGCCGTAGTCGGTGATGGACACGACCTTGCCCTTGACCCGCGAACCCGGGGCGTACTGGGACGGCACCCGCTCCCAGGGATCGGTCTTCAACTGCTTCACACCCAGGGAGACGCGATCGGAATTCCGGTCGTACTTGAGGATCTTGACCTCGATCTCCTCGCCCACGTTGTACAGCTTGGACGGATGGGAGACCCGGCCCCAGGAGAGGTCGGTGATGTGACAGAGACCGTCCATGCCGCCCAGGTCGATGAACAGACCGTAGTCGGTGATATTGGTGATGGCGCCGCGGATGATCTGCCCTTCCTGCAGGGAGGTGCGCATCTGCTCGCGCAGGGCGGCCCGCTGGCTCTCGAGGATGGCTCGGCGGCTGATGACCACGTTGTTGCGCTTGCGGTTGAACTTGAGAATCTTGAACTCGAAGGTCTGCCCGATGAGCGCATCCAGATCCTTGACCGGTCGCAGATCGATCTGCGAATACGGCAGGAACGCCGGCACGCCGATATCCACGGACATGCCGCCTTTCACCCGATTTTCAATACGGCCCTCAATGGTCCCGTCCTCTTCCTGGATCTTGGCAATCTGCTCCCAGACCTTGATGGCAATGGCTTTTTCGCGGGACAGCAGCAGGCCGCCCTCATCCTTCCGCTTTTCGATGAAGACCTCGAACTCGTCGCCGATCTTGATCTCCCGGGTCGGATCTTCGTGGCGGAATTCGGCGAGCGGGATGAAGCTTTCCGCCTTGTCGCCGACGTCGATGAGCACGGCGTCGTTGCTCAGGCCGACGACGGTGCCCATGGCAACCTCACCGACATTGATGACGGTGTTGTTGTCTTCCTGCTCGAACAGCTCCGCAAAGCTCATTTCCTCAAAGCTGGTGTCATCTGCCGCAAATGCGGGTTGAGTTCCGTTTTTTGTCATGGGTGTTCCTGTGGCGGCCGTTGCCGGCCTTTCCTGAGGGTTGATGATGAGAGGGACAGCGCAGCGCCCCTCCGGTGTGGTGGACTATGCTATTTACCAGAGCCCTTTTCGAAAGACAACTGGTTCGGCTTGAAAAATGGTATTTTTTTGCCTGCGGACGGATGACCCGGAGCCCCTTCCGCCGCTTTCGCCAGAGCCCCGCGCCGTCTTGGCGGGTGGTGTGCGCACCGCCTGGACACGATCGCCGGCACACGGAAAGAAAACGGCCCGGCGGCCCGCAGCAGGCCGCCGGGCCGGGAGAAACAGGCGACTCAGTCGAGCAGGCGGACAGCGCCCAGGTCGGCGGAGGCGGCGAAACGGGCGTACACCTGCAGGGCCCGGGACACGGAGCGGTCCCGCTTCGGGGTGAAGGCCTGCGGGCCGCGCGCCTCTTCCTGCCGGCGGCGGGCGGCCAGCTCGCCGTCGTCGACCATGAGGGTGATGGACCGCTCGGGGATGTTGATGTCGATGCGGTCACCGTCCCGCACCAGGCCGATGGCGCCGCCGCTGGCCGCCTCGGGCGAGACGTGGCCGATGGACAGCCCGGAGGTGCCGCCGGAGAAGCGGCCGTCGGTGATCAGGGCGCAGGCCGCGCCAAGATGTTTGGATTTCAGGTAGCTGGTGGGGTAGAGCATTTCCTGCATGCCTGGCCCGCCCTTGGGGCCTTCGTAGAGGATGCAGACCACGTCGCCGGCCTGGACCGTGCCGTCGAGGATGGCGTCGCAGGCCGCCTCCTGGGAATGGTAGACCCGCGCCGTACCGGTGAAGTGGAGGATGGCGGCGTCGACCCCGGCGGTCTTGACGATGCAGCCGCGCTCGGCGATGTTGCCGTAGAGTACGGCCAGGCCGCCGTCCTGGGAGTAGGCGTGGGCGATGTCGCGGATGCAGCCCGACTGCCGGTCGCGGTCCAGTTCCGGGTAGAGGGTGTCCTGCGAACCGAGCACCAGGTTGCGCCGGCCCGCCGGGGCGCTGCGGTAGAGCAGTTCCGCCGCCTCGTTGACGCCGGGCCGGACGATGTCGCAGCACTCCAGCGCCTCGGCCAGGGTAAGGCCGTCGGCCCGGTGCACGGAGGTGTCCACCAGTCCGGCCCGGTCCAGCTCGGCGAGGATGCCGAGGATGCCGCCGGCGCGGTTGACATCCTCCACGTGGTAGTGGGAACTGGGCGCCACCTTGCACAGGTTGGGCACCCGGCGGCTGAGGGCGTCGATGTCGCGCATGGTGAAATCCACGCCCGCCTCCTGGGCCACGGCGAGGATGTGGAGCACGGTGTTGGTCGACCCGCCCATGGCGATGTCGAGCGCCATGGCGTTTTCGAAGGCGGCCTTGGTGGCGATGGACCGGGGCAGCACGGAAGCGTCGTCCCGGCCGTACCAGGCCTCGCACATGGCCACGATCCGCTCGGCCGCCCGGTCGAACAGGGCCAGCCGGGCGGCATGGGTGGCGACCACGGTGCCGTTGCCCGGCAGGGCCAGCCCCAGGGCCTCGTTCAGGCAGTTCATCGAGTTGGCGGTGAACATCCCCGAGCAGCTGCCGCAGGTCGGGCAGGCGCTGCGCTCCACCGCCGCCACCTCGTCGTCGTCCACCGCATCGTCGGCGGCCAGGACCATGGCGTCGATCAGGTCGAGCGCCCTGTCCCCGGCCCGGCCGGCCTCCATCGGTCCGCCGGAGACGAAGATGGCCGGGATGTTGAGCCGCATGGCGGCCATGAGCATGCCCGGGGTGATCTTGTCGCAGTTGGAGATGCAGACCATGGCATCGGCCTTGTGGGCGTTGCACATGTACTCCACCGAGTCGGCGATCAGCTCGCGCGAGG
>CAZMNU010000032.1:0-27624 GCA_964567725.1 uncultured Desulfobulbus sp.
GCCCGAGCCCTTCAGCGCAGGGCGTGGCGGGCCACGAACTCCCTGATCGCGCCTGCGTCCGCGTCGAGCACGCTCACCCGGCTCTCGCGGCTCTCCAGGTCGGCGAGCGCGGGCGGCAGGGGCGGCTCCGTGCCGATGGCCCGGGCCACGGCCGCGCCGAACTTGGCCGGGTGGGCCGTGGCCAGGCAGACCACCGGCCGGTCCGGATGCCGCAGTTCCCGGGCCGCGCACACGCCCACCGCGGTGTGCGGATCGAGCAGGTAGCCGTGCTCGCGGTACACCGCGCCGATGGTGGCGATGGTCTCAGCCTCGGAGACCGAGCGCGAGCGGAAATCCCGCGCCACCCGCTCGCGGAAGGCGGACAGGTCGAGGTGGCCGGTGGCGGCGAAGCTGTCCATGTCCTGCCTGACCGCTCCCCCGTCCTCGTCGCGCAGGTAGTAGAGGTAACGCTCGAAGTTGGAGGCGATCTGAATGTCCATGGACGGGCTGCTGGTGGCGATCACCTCACCGCGCGAGTAGTCGCCGCGGGTGACGAAGCGGGTGAGCAGGTCGTTGGCGTTGGTGGCCAGGATCAGGGTGTGGATCGAACCCGGCGGCAGCAGCCGGCGGGCCACGTAGCCGGCGAAGATGTCGCCGAAGTTGCCGGTGGGCACGGAGAAGTCCACGCTGGCGCAGCCGTGGTTGCGCAGCTTGAGGTACGCGTAGACGTAGTAGACCACCTGGGCGAGCACCCGCGCCCAGTTGATCGAGTTGACCGCACCCAGCCGGTACTGATCGCGGAAGGCGAGGTCGTTGAACAGTTCCTTGACGATGGCCTGGGCGTCGTCGAAGGTGCCGCGCACGGCGATGTTGAACACGTTCGGGTCGAGCACGGTGGTCATCTGCAGGGCCTGAATGGGACTGGTGCGGCCGTGCGGATGGAGGATGAAGATGTTGATGCCTTTTTTGCCGCGCACCCCGGCAATGGCCGCGCTGCCGGTGTCGCCGGAGGTGGCCCCGAGGATGTTCATGAAGCCGCCGGTGCGGGCGAGCACGTACTCGAACAGGTTGCCGAGCAGCTGCAGGGCCACGTCCTTGAAGGCGAGCGTCGGCCCGTGGAACAGTTCGAGGATGTACAAATCGCCCACCGGCCGCACCGGCGTTACCTGCGGGTGGCTGAAGGTGGCGCAGCCGCGTTCGATCAGCTCCTCGAGGTCGGTGCGCGGGATGTCGTCGATGAACAGCGACAGGATCTCCAGGGCCAGGTACTGGTACGGGAGTCGCTGCCAGCTGTCCAGCCGGGACACATCCACGGACGGCAGCCGCTGGGGCAGGAGCAGGCCGCCGTCGCGGGCCAGGCCCATCATGACCGCGTCCTGGAAACCGAGCGGCTCGATGCCGCCGCGAGTGCTGATATAGCGCATGGGAAAACCTCGTTCTCTGTGCGTGGACCCGTGAGTGCGGGCGGGTTATTCGACGACCCGGTAGCCGGCCGCGGCAAGTGACGGCCGGGTGTAGGCGAACAGCATCTCCACCGGCTCGTCAAAGGGGTTCGAGAACCAGTGGACCGCGCCGCGGGGCACGAACATGGTGTCGCCCGGGCCCATCTCCACCTCGGTGTCGCCCACACCGCTCAGCCCCCGGCCGGAGAGGATGTAGATCACCTCTTCGGCGTGCTCGTGCACATGTTTCTTGTGCACCGAGGTCCTGGCCTCGAACCGGCAGTGGGCAAAGGTGATGTCCTCGGCGCCCATGGTCTTCTCGTCGACGAGGACAACCCGGCGTGCGTTGTCCAGGTCCCTGATCGGCTCGTTGCGGCCCTCTTCAGGCGTGATTACGTAGCGCATTTGCTGCTCCTCGGGCAAGACAGCCTGTCCGGTGGCTGTCCTTCAGACGATGAGGCTCTCCCCTTCCATCTCCGCCGGCAGGGGCAGTTCCATCAGGGTGAGGATGGTCGGGGCGAGATCCTTGAGGGCCCCGCCCTCGCGCAGCCGGGCGTTTTTGTGCGCGTCGGAGACGAGGATGCAGGGCACCGGATTGAGGGTGTGGGCGGTGTGCGGCCCGTTGGTGATCGGGTCGAACATCTGCTCGGCGTTGCCGTGGTCGGCGGTGATGAGCATGGCGCCGCCGCGCTCGCGGACAAAGGTTTCGATCCGGCCGATGCAGGTGTCCACGGTCTCGCAGGCGGTGATGGCCGCACTGAGCACGCCGGTGTGGCCGACCATGTCGCCGTTGGCGAAGTTGAGCACCACCAGGTCGAAGGGCCGGCCGGCCGCCTCCTGTTCGGCCAAGGTGCGCAACAGGGTGTCGGTGACCTCGATGGCGCTCATCTGCGGCTTCTCGTCGTAGGTGGCCACGTCGCGCGGCGAGTTGATGAGGATGCGCTCCTCGCCGGCAAAGGGCACCTCGATGCCGCCGTTGAAGAAGTAGGTGACGTGGGCGTACTTCTCGGTCTCGGCGATGCGCAGCTGGCGTCGGCCGTGGCGGCTGACCTCCTCGCCGAGGATGCGGGTCAGGCTCACCGGCGGAAAGGCCACAGGGAAGGTGAACTCGGCCTCGTACTCGGTCATGGTCGCGAGCTGGGCGAGCTGCGGCCGCTGACCGGTGGCGAACCCGGTGAACTCGGCGTCACCGAAGGCGTGGCAGAGTTCGCGTACCCGGTCGGCGCGGAAGTTGAAAAAGAGGATGGCATCGCCGTCGACAATCGGCGCCAGCGGCGTGCCGCCCGCACCGACCAGCACGGTCGGGGTGATGAACTCGTCGGTCTCACCGCGCTCGTAGGCGGCCCGCACCAGCTCTACCGGGTCGCTGGCCGTGGCCCCCTCGCCGTGGACCAGGGTTGCCCAGGCTTTGGCCACCCGGTCCCAGCGCTTGTCCCGGTCCATGGCCCAGTAGCGGCCGGACACGGTGGCCACCCGGCCGCAGCCGGTGCGCGCCATGGCCCGGACCAGCTCCTCCATGAAAGCGGCGCCGCTCGAGGGCGGGGTGTCGCGGCCGTCCATGAACGCGTGGACGAACACCTGCTCGCCCAGCCCCCGGGCCGCGGCCATTTCCAGGAGGGCGACCAGGTGACGGATATGCGAATGGACCCCGCCGTCGGAGAGCAGGCCGCAGAGGTGCAGCCGACCGCCGGTCCCGCTCACCGCATCCATGACCCCGGCGAGCACCGGGTTGGCGGCGAACTCGCCCCGCTCCGCCGCCAGGTCGATGCGGGTGAAGTCCTGGTAGACGATGCGGCCGGCGCCGATGTTCAGGTGACCGACCTCGGAGTTGCCCATCTGCCCCTCGGGCAGGCCGACCAGGCCGTTGTGGGCGGTGAGCGTGGTCATGGGGTACGAGCCGCTCAACCGGTCCATGTTCGGGGTGGCGGCCACACTGACCGCGTTGGTCGGCGAGGGCTCGGCAATACCCCAGCCGTCGAGGATGGTGAGCACAACGGGAACCGGAACGGGCATGACGGGCCTCCTCCTTGGGGATTACGGGTTGGATGCTGCGGCCACGAGTTCCTCGGGGTCGATCTTCGCGGCATCGTGCCACAACCCTTCCAGGTCATAGAACGAGCGGCTTTCGTGGTAGAAGACGTGCACCACCACGTCGCCGAAATCGAGCAGCACCCACAGTCCCTCGCGCAGGCCCTCGCTGTGCTTGCTGCTGATGCGCTTGGCGCGCAGCTCGGCCTCGATCGCCTCGGCCAGGCCCTGCACGTGGCGGGTCGAGCGGCCGCTCATGATGACGAAATAGTCGGTGAACGAGGCGAGCCCGCGCACGTCGAGCACGACCAGGTCTTCGGCTTTGGTGTCCAGGGCGACCCGGGCGCAGACGGCGGCCAGTTCCCGGCCCTCCTTTTCCGCGTACTGCTTTTTCAGGTGTCTCATACTGGTCTTCTGTTCGTTCCTTGCGCCCGGCTGTCCCGGCCGTCGCGGCCGGAGGCCCGGGGCATCGATGGTCAGGCCGAATCGGGACGATCCGTGTCGGCAGTGGTCTTTTTTTCCGTGGTCCTGGCCGGGCCCTTTTTCGCCCGGGGCGGGAACTCGAAACTGAGTTTGCCCTTGCCGTCGAGCAGCAGGTAGGCGTCGAACGGCTTTTTCTTCCTGGAGATGAAGCCGGTGATCAGCTCGGTGCGGCCGTGTGCGAGCAACTGGCGGATGTGGTCCGGGTCGAGCCGCCGACCGAGGATGATCTTGGAGATGCGCAGTCCCTTCTTCTGGTCCCCTTCCAGGGCCGAGGCCGACAGGAAGCCGGTCGGGGTCTCGAACACCTTGGTGCGGTCGATGGGCGATTCGCCCAGCGGTTCCTGGCGGCGGATCTCGTCCAGGTCGAGCTCGGCGGTGGAATCGGCGAACAGGAACTCCACCTTGCCATTGTTCAGGCGAACCGAGGCAGTGAAGGGCTTGCCCTTCTTGGAGCGGAAATCGGCAAAGGGCCCCAGGGTCTCGCCTTTGATCAGGCTGACGATCTCCTGCTCCTCCATCACCCGGCCGCCGAGCACCTTGCGGATGACCACGGTGCGGTCGGCCGACTCAAAGGCCGAGGCGGTCTCGTAGAAGACCGTACCATTGACCGGGGAAAACCCTGCCTCGTGCCGCTCACCGCCCCCGCCCTGCTTCACCCGGCCGACGATGTCGCTGGTCATCGCCCGGATTTCCTTCATGAACTGCGGCCGGGTCATGGCCCCCTTGAGGATCTGGTTGAGCTTGTGTTCCCATTCGCCGGTGAGTTCCGGCGAGGCGAGCACGTCGATGTGGCGCGCCTCGAGCAGGCTCATCAGCTCGAAGGCCTTGCCCGTGGGCACCAGTTCGCGCTGTTCGCGCACCACGTACTTCTCGTTGATCAGCTTCTCGATGATCGCCGCCCGGGTGGCCGGTGTGCCCAGGCCGCGATCCTTCATCGCCTCGGCCAGTTCCTCGTCCTCGACCAGTTTGCCCGAATGCTCCATGGCGGAGAGCAGGGTCGCCTCGTTGAACCGGGGCGGCGGCTTGGTCTGGTGTTCCTGCTTGTCGATCTCCTCGCACCGGACCGGCTCGCCCGGGGGCAGGGCCTGCAGCACCTTCTCGCCCTCCTCCTCGCTCACCGACCCGTACACCGCCTTCCAGCCGGGCTCGACCAGGATCTTGCCCTCGGTGAGGAAGGTCTCGCCCGCAACCAGGGACAGGCGCCGGGTGTTGTGAAAGACCGCGGCCGGGAAGAAAGCGGCGAGGAAACGCTGCACGATCATCTGGTAGATCTTCAGCTCCGGCTCGGACAGGGTCTTGGCCAGGCTGGCCGTGGGGATAATGGCGAAGTGGTCGGAAACCTTGCGGTTATCGAAGATCCGCTTGTCTTTTTTGATGTACTTCTTGCTGAGCGCCTCGGCGGCGAAGCGGCCGTACTGCCAGTCCCGCTGCCGGGCGACGACCTGCTCCACCGTGGGCAGATAGTCCTCGGGCAGGCAGCGGCTGTCGGTGCGCGGGTAGGTGATCAGCTTGTGCCGCTCGTACAGGGCCTGGGCAAGCGCCAGGGTGTTCTTGGCGGAAAAGCCGAAGCGGCTGTTGGCCTCACGCTGCAAGAGGGTCAGGTCATAGAGGGGCGGAGCGCCCTTGGTGGACTTCTTGCTCGTCTCCTCCACCGTGGCCGGCTGCCCCTGGCAGCGGTCGACGATGTCCGCGGCGCGGGCCTCCTCCCAGATGCGGTTGCGGCGGCCGTGGGCCTGCTCGTCGTCGCGGGCAAATTCCGGGTCGATCCACACGCCCTCGTAGCCCACCGGGCCGCAGGCGAAGGTCGCGTGCAGTTCCCAGTAAGTGGCGGGCACGAACTCGCGCCGCTCGGCCTCCCGCTTGACTAGGAGCGACAGGGTCGGGGTCTGCACCCGACCGCAGGGGGTCTTGCGGAACCCGCCGAAGCGGGAATTGTAGCAGGTGAGCGCCCGGGTGGCGTTGATGCCGATCAGCCAGTCCGCCTCGGAGCGGCACAGGGCGGTGTCCTCCAGCGGCCGCATCTCGGTGTCGTCACGGAGTTTGCCCAGGCCATCGCGGATGGCGTCCAAGGTCATGGACTGCAGCCACAGCCGCTTGACCTGCTTGCCCGCGAGCGTCCGGTTGGCCGCCTGGCGAAGGATGTACTTGAAGATGAGTTCGCCCTCGCGGCCCGCGTCGCAGCCGTTGACGATCACCTCCACGTCCTTGCGGCGGATCAGTTTGTTGAGCGCGTTGAACTGGGCCTTGGTGTCCGGCAGCACCGCCAGGGGGAACTCCTCCGGCAGGATGGGCAGGTTGTCCAGGGACCATTTCTGCAGGGCCGGGTCGATCTCCTCGGGGTAGGCGATGCCCACCAGGTGGCCGATGGCGAACGAGACGATGTGGTCGTCGCTTTCGAAGTGGGTCTTGGCCTTGGTGAATTTGCCGGGCAGGGCCTTGGCGATGTCCGCGGCAACGCTCGGCTTCTCGGCGATGATCAGTGTTTTTCCCATGCGGGGCGATCCGGCCGATCAGGCGGCGAGAGAGGTAAGGAAGGCACGCAGCACCTCGTGCCAGCGCTCCGGCTGGTCCAGGTAGCAGGGGTGCGGCGCGCCGGCGAGGATCTCGCGCCGGGCCTGCGGCAGTTCGGTGAGCAGGGTGTCGCTGTCAGCGAGCGGCGCCACCTGGTCCTCGCTGCCCCAGACGACCAGGACAGGGAC
This sequence comes from uncultured Desulfobulbus sp., assembly GCA_964567725.1. Classification (GTDB taxonomy): domain Bacteria; phylum Desulfobacterota; class Desulfobulbia; order Desulfobulbales; family Desulfobulbaceae; genus Desulfobulbus. Next base: position 6,632 of record CAZMNU010000032.1, read on the forward strand.
AGTGATCCGGCCCAGATCGGCCCGGTTGTCCGCGACCCCGACCGGGCCCACGAGCACCAGTCCGGCCAGCCGCTCGGGGTGGACGATGGCGTATTCCATGGCGACGCGGCCGCCCATGGACGGCCCGACCAGCACGGCCCGGTGGATGTCCAGCTTGTCCAGCAGGCGGTGCACCACCTCGCCCGGCGCACAGGGGTTGGCCGGGCTGCGGCCGAAACCGGGCAGGTCCACGGCGAGCACGCGCAGGCCCTGGCCGGCGAGTTGGCCAAGGGTGCCGAGTTCGCGCCAGGTCTCGGCCTGGAACTTCATGCCATGCAAGAGGACCACGGCCCGGCCGGCGGGATCGCCGCTCTCCAGGCAATGGACGGTGCAGCCGTCAAGGTCGATCTGTCGGGTGGTGATAGTGGGCATAAAACGTTTCTCCAAAAAAAAACGGCGGGCAAACACTGCGCCGGGGGCAAGGCAGGCACAGCATTAAGCGACATCCGCCCCTTTGTCAACGGTGCGCAGACGGAGCCGTTGTCCCTCGCAAACACCCGGCCGCCAGCGCCGAAACCGCTCGGCCCCGCAGGCAGCTGTGCCAAATCAAAAAGAAATCGGCAGCCGGGCCACAGACCCTTTTCCCTTGACCGCGTTCCGGTTTTCCTTCTAAAAGAAATTCTTCCGTCCTTCTCCCCTGACCACCGGCAGTCTCCACAACCCGCCGACCCTCTCAGCGCCCGGGAGTTCCCACACCATCATGGACCTGAACAAGACCGTCCGCCTGCAGCCGGACTACCTGCTTGAACGTATCGACAACGAAATCACCGTGTACCACCCCACCCTGACCACCTCGTTCTTCCTCAACGAAACCGGCGCGCTCATCTGGGCGTTGTGCGACGGCACCCGCAGCGTGACGGAGATCATCCGCACCCTGGGCGACCTCTATCCGGAAAGCCGCGAGCAGATCGCCACCGATGTCACCGACCTGGTCACCGCCCTGGTCACGCGGGACATCGCCGAGCTGGTCTGAACGTGCCCCGCTCCGCCCCTGCGGTCATGACCGAACGGTCCATCTCCTTTGCCGGCCGCAGCATCGCCCTCAGCTGGGACGACCCGGCTGCGGCCGGGTTCCTCGACCTGCTGTGCACCGACCTGTGGGCCGCGCACAGGGCAAAACCGGCCGGTGCGCTCCGGTTGCTCCGGGCCGATGGGGACAACTTCCTGCTCGCTGACGGCGACATCCCCCTCCACCTCGGTCCGCTGAACATCACCATGGCGGCGCAGCTGTTCGATGCGGTCATCTTCCGGCTGCTCGCCGGGCAGGCGAGCGGCCTGGCCCTGCACGCCGGGGCCGTGGTCCGCGGCGGCCGGGTGCTTCTCCTGCCGGGGCAGAGCGGTTCCGGCAAGAGCACTCTCACCGCCTGGCTGACCAGCCGGGGCTGCTCCTACCTGACCGACGAACTCGTCCTCGTCCCGGCCGAGGGCGAGCTGCAGACCCTCGCCTGCACCCGGCCGCTGTGCCTCAAGCATGGGGCGGCGCCCATCGCCAGGGACCTGCTGCCCCCCGGACAGTCGGTCGCGCTCGAGGACGACCAGGGGCTGATCCTGCCCCACCGCACCCTCAACCCGGTGTTCGCCCCGACCACCCAGGCCCCGGCGCTGATCCTCTTCCCGGCCTACCGGCCCGGCGCGTCCCTGGAGGGCGAACCCTTGTCCGGCGCCCGGGCCAGCGCCCTGCTCATGACCTGCAACGTCAACGGCCGCAACCTCGTGGGCCACGGTTTTCCGCTGGTCGCCCGAATCGCCCGCGCGGTGCCGGCGGTCCGCCTGGTCTACGGCTCCTTCCAGGGCCTGGACGAACTCCTCGACCGGTGGCTGGCCACCCTGCCCCAGCCGTGATCCGCTCCCTCCTCGGCCTGTGCGCCCGTGACACGGCGACCGCCGGCATGCTGGCGGTGCTTGGCCGCCGGCTGGCCGCCTGGCAGGCGGACCCGATGGCCTGGGAGGCGCTCGTCGACACCGCCGAGGGGCACGGCCTGGCCCCGCTCGTCCACAAACACCTCACTGCCCTCGGGGTTGTTCCGCCGGACACCCCGCGCCGCCAGCTGCAGACCCTGGCGCTGCGTCACCGACGGGCCGCGGCCATCCGCTGCCAGGCGGTCGGGGAGATACTGCGAGCCTTTGGCGATGCACGCATCGAGGTGCTGCTGGTCAAGGGCAGTGCCCTGGCCGCCCTGGCCTACAGCGAACCGGGGCTGCGGCCGATGCGCGACGTGGACCTGCTGGTCGGCACTGCGGACGCCGCCCGGGCCGAGGCGGTACTCTTCGACCTGGGCTATGCGCACGAGCCCGGCCACGACATCCCGGCCGACTACTACCACCTGCCGCCGGCAGTGAAAACCGTGGCCGGTCTGCCGGTGACCATCGAACTGCACCGCAACCTCCTGCCCCTGCACCCGCAGTACCCGCGCTGGCCGCTGGAGCGCTCCCTGGACACGGCCATGGAGCTGACCGTCGACGGCGTGCCCGCGCGCACCCTCTGTGTGGAGGAGATGCTCGTGCATGTCTACCTGCACGGCTTCCGGCCGCCGCTCACCTACGAACCCTTCCGCTTCATCCATGTCGCCGACCTGGTGAGCCTGGTGGAGCGCTTTGTCGACACCATCCAGTGGCCGCGCGTGCGGGCGCTCTGTCCGGAAATGGACACGGTGCTGGCCGCCCTGCACGCGCTCACGCCCTGGAGTGACGAGGTGCTCAGCCGGCGGCCTCTGCCCCTGCAGGCCCGCACGGACCGGCCGGGCGAGCCCTACCGCGGCTGGCCGCAGCGACGGCTGCGATCCGTGCCCTGGCGGGAACTTCCCGGTTTCGTGCGGGACACCTTCCGGCCGTCCGGCTGGTGGGTGCAGATGCATTACGGTCGGGCGCCCGGCGCCGACTGCTGGCGGGTGCGCCTCATCGACCACCCGCGCATGCTGCTCCGCTGGGTGCGCGCCTACTGGCATGCCTTCCGGCTGCGCCGCGGCCGCCGCCCCGCATCGCCCAAGGCCTGAACGACAACCCGTTGCGAGGCGCTGCAGAGACACGGGACGGGGTTTCTGTCCGCTGCTGTCGACCTGAAAAAGAACTTTTTTCCAACCAGATAACCGATAAACCTTGATTTCCGGATGAAAGTATGCAATCGTCGCGAAACAATTGCCCTTTTCCTTTTCAACCAAAAAATCAAGAGGACAAGCATGACCGTCTGCAACACTCAGAAAGACAGCCACAACGAGCACGCAGGACAAGCGATTCAGCCGGCAGCAGAAAGCGAACCGCTTGACAGCGGCCGACGGGCGGCCATCCGGAAAATAGCGGTGGGGGCAGCAGCGCTGGCAGGCTGCAGCATGCTGCCGGACAAGTGGACATCGCCGCTGATCGAATTCGGCACCCTGCCGGCGCACGCCGTGACCAGCGGCGCCGCCCAGCAGGCCGCGGCGGCGACAACCGAAACCCTGAAAACCGAAGTCATCCAGAAGAGCGGCTACATCTCCATCGACAAGGTGCTCCGCCCGAAATTCGTCAGCCCGAAGATGGGCTGGGATTACGGTAAATCCATCCGCATCGTGTTCAACACCGGCGGCGAGATCATTGTCGGCGACACCCGCCACGATGTGATCACCCGCGAGAACAGGGTCTACCGGACCGGTGGCCGGCGCGCCGAAATCCCGACCATGGAAGTCTACGCCGAACCAAAAAGCAAGGCGACCTACATCACCATCTATTACAAGGGATAAACAGGACGGATGTCCCCTCCAGCCGGCCGCCCGCGGCGCCGGCCGGCAGTGTCCCCCACAGTCCGCCGTACCCGAGCCCTGGCAACAGGGCTCTTTTTTTGCCCTGCGCACCACGCGCCGCCGGGTGAACAGGGCAAACGCGAAACGCCCCGCCCATCGGCACCGCGCAGGCGGTTCCAATGGACGGGGCGTGGAGGACAAAGGTACTGCGTCCCGGCGGCCCCATCGGGGCAGCGGCACGACGGTTACAGGGACGGGTCGATGGCCTTCAGGGCGCGCTCGACGCCGCTCAGGTTCCGCTGCACCTTGTCGGCGAGGCCGGACTGGGGGTACTTGACAAGGATGTCCTGGAGCAGTTTGCGGGACGACAGGAGCAGGTTCCTCTTGTTTTCCGGGTCGGCGGTGCTGTTGGCGCGAACAAAGAGATCCGCCGCCTTCCGCCTGTCCTCCTGGGCGGCGAGACCGGCGGCCTCGTCGATGCGGGTACGGGCGCGGTCCGCGAACGGGGTGGCGAGCAGGCCGTTGAAGGTCTCGATGGCCTTGTCATACTCCCTGGCGGTGAGCGCGGCCACGCCCTGATCGTAGCGGGCCTGCAGCTCCTCATCCGACGGTCCGGCATCCACCGCAGGTGCGGCCATCTGGCCGTCGGTGGGCGCAATCTGTGTGCCGGTGGGCACGGGTGGTGTCCCGGCCGTGCCCGGTTCGGTCCCGGTGCTGGCGGCCTGGCCGTCCGCCTCCACCTGTCCCCCGGCCATGGCCTCGACGCGCTGGATGCCGCGATTGAGCCAGGAATCGGCCTGTTCGCGGGCCGACTTCTGCATGAAGGCGGCGTTGGCTGCCAGCCGTGACCCCGGAAAGGCCCGGAGGAAGGCTGCCGCCTGCTCGACCACCGCATAGCCGTCGCGCCTGGGCACAAAGGCCAGGTAGTTCTTCAACAGGGCGCTGTACTCCCGCATCTCCTCGGGCGCGACCCCACCCGGCTGCAGGGCGGCGAGCTGCTGCACCGCCCACTCCTCCCGGCGGCCCTGTTCCGCGGAAAGACGCACGATCTCTTCATACTGGCGGCGGGCCTGGTCATAGGCCCCCTGGCCGAAGCTGAGATCGCCGACAGCCTGCATGACCTGGAAGGCCATGGATTCCTGACCCGGCTGGCGGACCCGGTCGAGCAGCCCGGTGAACACGCCCAGGGCCACGGGCTCCTGGTGATTTTTGACCAGTGCCTGCGCGTAGAGGAAGTCGGTGGCCGGATCGAGCGGCTGCCCGGCCGTCCGCGACAGCTGCCCGTAGAGGCTCAGGACCTGGTCGTACTCGGCGCTGTCGTAGGCCGCCTTGATCTGCGGGTCCGGTCCGGCGGGGCGGACCGGCGGCGCTGCGGGGGCGGCCTCGAGCTCGGCCAGCAGCCGACCGCAGCCACCCTCGAGGTAGTCCACATCCTGCCGGTTGAGCTGCAGGAGCAACTCACCGGCCGGCAGCAGGCCCGCGTCCACCGGGCCCGCCTGGAGCAGCCGGTTGCGTAGCGTGTGGTAGCCGTTGAGAATATCCTGAAGCTGCAGCCGGCACTCCTCCATCCGGCCGACCTTGTCCGGCGGCACGGTGGTGGCGCCGGCCATCTTCTTCTCGACCTTTTTCCACTCCTCCAGCCTCCGCTCGTAGGAGTAGATGCGGTTGTTGACCGAGGTCAGCGTCGGACTCAGCAGGTCGCCGCGAGCGCCCTCCACCGCGACACCACCGTCACGCAGGGCGGCTTCGCGCCGCTCACGCCCGCCGGACGGGTCGGACCAGCGGCCGCTGCCGGCGCAGCCGGAGAGGAACAGGCCAACCAGGAGGGAGGCGGCAAACAACTGCCAGGCGGGTCGGGGGACAAACAAAAGGTTCATGGCAAAAACCGTGCACTGTGGTTAACGAACTGCCCGAAGGCAATGGGGCCGACGGTCACTCGAACGGTGGCGCATCGCGGACCGGCGAACCATCGCCGCCGGCGGCTGGAAAGCTCAGAAAAAAGCAAACAGGCAAGAAAATAGCAAATGAGGCGGGGCGGGACAATCGCTTTCTTGCATCTTCCCGGAAATTGGCGTTCTCCCGCCGGTGACCGCAGAGGCGCAGCAAGGCTGCGCCGCCTGGGCGGCAGGGCGACCGCCCTGTTCAGCGGCTCTTCCAGAAAGGTGCGAACAGTCGTTCCGGCTCGAATCGCTCGCCGCCGACCACCTCACCGAAGCTGAGCGTGGCCGGACCGGAGGGGGCCATCGCCTGCCGCAAGGCCGATCCCAGCCGCACCGGCGCTCCGCCCGCCCGGGGATCGACGGGCAGGAACACCTGCTGCACGTCCGGATACTGGAGGCTCAGGCCGTTGAAGGCGAGGTCCACCATGTCGAGGCGGTCGGCGATCCGCTCCGTGTCGAGAATGGCCTGGGCGATGTCCGACCAGGCCGGCAGGGCGCCCACCGAGCCGCTCACCCGGGTGCCGCGCTTGACCATGGCGAGGTTGGTGTCGTAGCCGGTGTAGACGCCGACCGTATAGCCGCCGCGCAGGCTGAGCACAGACTGGTTGTCGCCGCTCAGCACCGGCACATGGCCGACAAAGGCGGCGTTGCGGTAATCATTGGCCGTGCCCGTCTTGCCGAGCAGCGGGTAGTGCAGGTTCATGCCGGTCAGGGTCTTGTCGCGGGCCGGATCATTGCTGCGCAGGCGGACGTTCTCCCAGGCGTACTTGCCGGTGCCATGGGGGACGACGTTCTGCAGGATGTTGCTCACCGCCGCGGCGACCTTTGGGTGGATCACCTCCACCTGGTGGACGCTGCGGCTATACACCACCCGCCCTTCCGGCGTTTCGATGCGCTCGATGATCGCGGCGCTGTCCGGGTCGGTCTGGGTGTCGCCCTCGCCGCCCGCCAGGGCCGCGGCATCGGCAAGGTCGTAGCGGCTGCCGGACACGAGCGTTTCGTACATGCGGGTGATCTCCGCCAGGGTGACCACATTGGACCCGAGCGGCAGGGAAGGCACCGGCTCGAAGGGGCTGTCGATGCCGCAGGCCTCGGCCAGTCGGACCAGGTACTGGAGCCCGACCATGATGCGGAAGTCGCGCACCTCGCTGAGGATCTCGAGGGTGTACGGTCGGCCGACCACAAATTTGGACCGCTCCTCCTGCACCTGCTCGTCCACCATCTGCACGGTGGCGGCGGAGACAAGGCCGTCGAGCATGACCCCCTGCTGCCAGAAGGCGGCCGCCTGCTCGGGCGGCAGCGCGTACAGGTGCCCTTTCAGCTCCAGCGGACCGATCTCCATCCAGTTGGGCGGCAGCTGCGGCCGGCGGGTGAAGATGAACCGGCCCACCGTGTCCCGCACCAGCCTTCCGCCGGCCAAGGTCGGCAGCGGCACCGGGTTGGCGAACATACTGTCCGCGTTGACCTGTCGCAGGATCGACTCGACGATCTGGCGGTAGCTGAACAGGGAGGGCACCAGCGACTTCAGGCCGAGGAATGCCCCGTCGTAGCGCATGCCCTGCAACTGCTTGTATTCGTCAAGGCGATCATCGAAGACGAAATCGGGCTGCAGGGAACGCACCGCGCTGGTGAAGGCCGCATGCTCGAGGTAGTTGCGCGACACGATGATGCCGTAGCGGTCGCGGATGCGCCGCATGTAGCCGGCATAATCCTCGGTGCGGCCGTTCTCCACCCGGGGGGCCATGTCCAACTGCCGGGCCAGCTCCTGGATGCGGGCCGGCGACAGGTGATCGGTGAGATGGTAGAGCAGCCAGACGGCGGCGACGTTCTCCGAGGTCACCCCGGCCCAGCTCAGCGACACGGCGCTGAACGGGCTGTCATGATCGGGCTGCGGCGCGTAGGGACGGTTCTGGAAGGTGAAGGTGGTGGGCTCGTTGCTGAGCATGTCCACCGGGTTCCAGCCGAGCTGCAGGGCGGCTGCGAACAGGAAGGGCTTGAAGGTGGAGCCCATCAGCCGGCGGGCGCTGGTGGCGCGGTTGAAGTTGATGTTGGACATGCCGCCGCCCATGGCACGGATGGCGCCCTCCTGGAGGACGAAGGCGCCGCCTTCCACCTGCGGGTAGCGCTCCAGGTCCAGGTGCAGTCCGCCTTGGTCGTCGATCTCGCGGACGCTCACACACACCCGGTCACCGGCCCGCAACTCGGCGAACAGGGCCTTGCGGTCCGCCGGCCCGGGCGTGGCCCAGGCGCCCCGCCGATACCTGGTGAAGCCTGCGGCCATGCGCTCCAGGCCGGCCCGGTCGATGACACCGGTTTTCCCGCCCTCGTCGAACGCTACCCGGACCGTTGTCCCCTCCCCGGTGCCGGCCACCTCGGCGATGGTGCCGAACACGAAGGCGCCGACGAGGAAATCGCTGTCGCCCGGGTAGTCGAGGGCTGTGTATTCCTCCTGAATTTTGGCCCGGCTGTAGCCGCGCAGGTTGACATCGAGCTGGGAGAGCTGGCGGCGCAGGGCGTACACGGTCCTTGCCTGGAGTTCGCGGTCGATGGAGGTGATAATGCGGCAGCCCGAGGTGGAGATGTTGGAGATGCCGTTCTCCTCGAGGGCCGCGGCGATGAAGGGTGCGCCGACCCCCTCCTTGACCAGGTCCATGACCGTGTTCGGGGTGTAGGCCATTTTCCCCTGGTGGAAGACGATTTCCTCGCCGCCGGCGCGGTTGAACTCCTCCTCGCTGATCATGTTCGCCTTGCGCATCTTGCCGAGTACGTAGCCGATGCGCTCCTTCGCCCGCTGCCTGGTCTCCTCGGGGTGCTCCCGGTTGTTTTTGAGGAAGGGGTTGTAATAGTTGGGCCGCTTGACACTGCCGGCGATGAAGGCGTTTTCCAGAAGGGTCAGTTCTCCGGGTGCCTTGTCGAAGAAATAACGGGCCGCCACCCCGAGGCCGTGGCCGTTGCCGCTCACGTAGAACTGGTTGCTGTAGAACTCGAGGATCTTCTCCTTGGGGTATTTGTACTCCAGACGCAGGGCGTAGAGCAGTTCCTTGAGCTTGGCCTGCATACTGCGCGATTCCCGCTTGAACAAATTCTTGGCCGTCTGCTGGGTGATGGTGCTGCCGCCCTGGACCACCCGCCCGGCCTTGATATTGGCCAGCATGGCCCGGGCGATGCCGGGGATATCGACGCCGAAATGCTTGAAGAACTGATCGTCCTCGGAGGCGACCAGGGCGTTGATAAAGGTTGTCGGCAGTTCCTCGTAGGTCAGGTACTGGCGATGGATGCCCTCGAAAAGAACACCCACCTGGGTCTGGCCGTCCCGGTAATAGACCGGGCTCTCCCGGGTGAGAATGTCGTTGATATAGGCGTCATCGACCTCAGGGCCCGGGTTGACCACCACGAGGTAATAGCCCGCACCCGCGCAGACCACGGCGGCAAGCAGCAGAAAGAGAAGAAAGGCGAAAAACGAGTAGCGGAGGAATGTGAGCATATCAGGCCGAAGGACCGTTGGGGTGACGGCAAAACCCGGCGGGCTGCGGCGACCACACCGGGGACGGGGAGACATCCGGGCGACCCTGCTGTCGCCGGTGCCGCAGCCCTGGGTCGGCGCCGCGCACGGTGGACAGGGACCGCGTATCGCTGGCTTTTATCATGTTCCATGAAAAAAACTATTTTTTTTTCTGTCGGTAAAAGAACACGCACCGGCCCCGCTCGACCCGGCGGGCTGGCCTCCGGCCGCCACGGCCGACGACGACAGGACATCCAGACGGCTGCCGAAACATAAGGTATGAACCCGTTTTTGCGGTATCTTGCGGCGAGGATCGGGACTGCTGAAGCCGAGCGGGGGGCAAGGCGGACACCAGGTCGCGGTTGTCGGTAAATCCGGAAAAGCTCAGGTGGTTATCCAGAATCGTGGAGCAACCCTTGAGAATTGTGTGCAAATGGAAATTTTCGGACCAAGAGTTTTTCTTGTCAATCCTTCGCCTTTGGTGGTAAAAGAACGCTGCGTCACCCGTGTCTGGCCTGTCCCTGTCCGCGGCCAGCGACGCCCGCAGCAGAAGCCCAATATCCTTTCACGAAACGGACAAGGTTGCACAAACCCCATAAGACCCTATGAAAATATTGCCCCGTCTGCTTCCCGGCCTGCTCGTTCTCCTGCTCCTCTCCTCGCTTTCCGCCTGTTCGACCCGCAGCAAAAATACCGCCCACCAGCAGGGCGCGACCGACGACATCGTTGCCACCGGGGTCGCTCTCAGTTCCGAGGAAGAGGAATCGTCCCTGGCCGAGCCCGAGGCAACGGCCGAAGAGGAAATCGCCGCCCTCAGCCAGCCGGGTGCCTGGGAGTACGGCGCCGGCGGCCGCAACGGATCACTGGCCAATGCCATCGATCTGTCGGCCTACGATTTCCCCATCACCGTCAACCGCCAGGTCCAGTATTACCTCGACCTGTTCCAGGGCAAGCAGCGCAATTACTTCACCGGCTGGCTGGCCCGCTCCGCCCGGTATCGGCCGTTCATCGAGGCTGAGTTGGCAAAGGCCGGTCTGCCCCGGGATCTCGTTTTCCTGGCCATGATCGAATCCGGCTTCAACCCCTCCGCCTACTCCTGCGCCGATGCCGCCGGACTCTGGCAGTTCATCGAGGGAACGGGCCGCCGGTACGGCCTGCAGGTCAACACCTGGGTGGATGAGCGCCGCCAGCCGGAGAAGGCGACCCGGGCCGCCATCAAGTACCTGAGCAAGCTGCACCGCGAATTCGACGACTGGTACCTTGCCGTGGCCGCCTACAATGCCGGCGAGCGCCGCATCGAAAACGCGATCACCGATCACGGCACCAGGGACTTCTGGGAGATCGCCGCCACGGACAGCATTTTTCAGGAAACCAAGCGCTACGTACCCAAACTGATCGCGGCCATCATCATCGGCCGCAACCCGGAAAGATACGGCTTCACCGACATCGAGTACTTCAAGCCGCAGCAGTACGAACTGATCGACGTGCCCGCCGGTACCGACCTCGGGGCGGTGGCTGCCGTGGCCAATACTTCGCTCAAAAAAATTCGCGCCCTGAACAACGAACTGATCAAGAATCAGACCCCACCCAAACAGGGCAATTATACCCTGCGCATCCCCACCGGCACCAGGGAACTGATCGCCGGCAACCTGGACAAGTACCAGCGCGCCCGCACCGCCAAGCTTGTCGCCACCACCAGGTTCCTCACCCACACGGTGCAGCGGGGTGAGACCCTGTCCCAGATCTGCCGGGACTACAACATCAGCACCACCACCCTGCTCAAGGCCAACAACCTGCGCTCCTCCAGATTGCAGCAGGGCCTGCGCCTGAGAATTCCGGCCACCGCCACCACCCTGCTGGCCCTCAAGAAGGATGAGCAGCCAAAGGCGCTGGCCGGGAATGACGCGGCCAACCGGCGGGCGACCGTGCTCCACCAGGTGCGGCCCGGGGAAACCCTGTCACGCATTGCCTCCCAGTACCAGGTGTCGGTGCGGGAGATCATGCAGTGGAACACCATCACGGAGAAGAGTAAGGTCAGGGCGGGGCAGCGGATCACTCTCCACCTCGACCGGCCTGCTCCCGAGGCCATGACCGTGCTGGCCACGGTGGCCAAAGCACCCGTCGATGGAGCGGAAGCGCCGGCCAAAGCGATCGTGTCCGCAGCCGGGAAACGGGAGGCGCGCCAGGGTGGTGTGCCGGTGTTGACCGCCACCAAAAAACAGAGTGCCGCAACCGCCCCTGCGGTTGCAACTGCGACCAGACAGGCAGGGACAACACCCGCCTCGCAGCGTGTTGCCAAAAAGCAGCCTGCCGCACCGGCCCTGGTCGTGGCCGCCGGCAAGAAACAACCCGCCGTCGCGGTCGCCGCGGTGACCATCCCCAAGGCAAAGAAGGCGGCGCAGACCTGGTACGTGGTCAAAAACGGCGACACGCTCTGGAACATCGCCAAGCGGTTCCAGATTTCCCCCCAGGAAATCAAGAAGCTGAACAACCTGCCCAACAACAACCTGGCACGGGGTGACAAACTGCTCGTGAAAAGGGGATGACCCGCCGGCCTGACGACCGGCGCGCCTGCAGCCCTCCCACCTCCATGCGCAGCGCCTGATCCGGGCGGGACACATTCTCCGAGAGGTCTTCGGTGCCCGGGGCCACCTGTTGTCCACGGTCAACCCGGACCGCAGCCATCGTCCCCGCCCCTGCCGCGCATCGCGGTTCCCGCCTCACTGCTTCCCACGAAACGCATGACCACAACCAGCTTTCCGTCCTGTTCCTACCCCGAGGAGGTCGTCTGCGTACCGCTGCCGGACAAGACCGTGCTCCTGGTGGGCACGGCCCATATCTCCCGCCAGTCGGCCGACCTGGTCCAGGAGGTGATCAGCCGGGAACGGCCCGACACCGTCTGCGTCGAACTCGACGAAAAACGCTACGCCGCCCTGGCGAAGCGCCGCAACTGGGAAAACCTCGACCTCCGCCAAGTGGTCCGCAACCGGCAACTGGCCACCCTGCTGGTCAACCTGATCCTGGCTGCCTACCAGAAAAAACTCGGCGGCCAGTTGGGCGTCATGCCCGGGACGGAACTGCTCGCCGCCGCGCAGACGGCGGAACAGCTGCACATCCCGGTGGAGCTCTGCGATCGCGATGTGCGCGTGACCCTGCGCCGCGCCTGGCACGCCACCCCTTTCCTGAAAAAAGGCTATCTGCTCGCCTCGCTGGTCACCTCCCTGTTCGACAAGACCGAACTGGACGAGGAAAAACTCGCGGACATGCGACGCCACGACGTGCTCTCCGAGCTGATCAACGAGTTGGGCCAGGCCCTGCCCCACACCAAGGAAGTGCTCATCGACGAGCGCGACATCTACATGGCCGAACGGATCAGGCAGGCGCACGGTGAGCGGATCGTGGCCGTGGTCGGGGCCGGGCACCTGGAGGGCATCCGCCGTGCCATTGTCCACGACAACAGCGGCCTGCTGGCGGAAATCACCACCATTGCCCCGGTCGGCCGCCTCTGGAAACTGCTGGGTTGGCTCATTCCCGCGCTGATCGTCCTTGCCCTCCTGCTCATCGGCGTCCGTCACGGTGCGGCCGAGTTGACGGCCAACGCCCTCTACTGGGTGCTGGCCAACGGCATCCCCTCCGCCCTGGGAGCCCTCGTCGCCCTGGGCCACCCGGCCACCATTCTCGCCGCCTTTGCCGCAGCCCCCATCACCAGCCTGTCGCCGCTCATCGGTGCCGGCTATGTCTGCGCCTTTGTCCAGATCCTCGTCTGTCCGCCCGTTGTCCGCGAGTTCGAGGCAGCCGGCCGGGACCTGTCCACCGCTGCCGGCTGGTGGCGCAACCGGCTGCTGCGTATCTTCCTGGTGTTTCTGCTCACCTCCCTGGGCTCGGCCGTGGGTACCTGGCTGGGCGGCTACCGGATCGTCTCCAACCTGTTTACCTGACCCGCGACCGCCCATCAGGGCTTGCGGCTTTTCTGGGAGCTTACCATGACACAACCGCTGGATGCAGACGACCTGCTCACCGGGGAACAGAAAAAAAGGCTGCGCGGTTTGGGTCACCACCTGGAGCCGGTGGTGTACATCGGCCGGGAGGGGGTGTCGCCGGCCCTGGTCGAATCGGCCGAGGCAGCGCTCACCGCGCGTGAGCTGATCAAGATCAAGGTCGGGCAGAACTGCCCCGTGGATCGATCCGCAGCGGGACGCGAACTCGGCCGCCTCACCGGGGCCACGGTGGTGCAGGTCATCGGCCGGATGACCCTGCTCTACCGGGCCAATCCCGACCTGCCCCCGGACCGGCGGATTGTTCTGTAGCAGGTGCAGGGTCGGGCGGCCAGGAAATACCGAATCGCCCCGGCGGGAACAGGCGGACAAAAAAAAGCCACCGGCAGGGGACGGACAAGGTCCCTGCCGGTGGCGAAAACAGGTTCGAACGGTTCGGGCCGGGTCAGAGATCGCCCCGGTCGAACAGATCGCGCCGATCCTCCACGAACCAGTGGATAAACTTTTCCAGTCCGTTCTGGAGGAAACGGTCGAAATCCCAGGGGTCAGAAGAGAGCATTTTTCGGCAGTCCTCCCTGATCGCGTAGACATAGGCCTCTTCGAGACTGCCATCCGCCAGGGTCACCTGGACCAGCACCCGCTCGTACTTGTCCCCCTCGAACTCGTCCAGCTTTTCCATGGCCACCTCGTCCAGTCCCCAGTACACCTTACCGGTGACCAACGAGTCCCGCTGCGGGATGATGCCCGGGTACTCGGAACCGCGCACCCGGTAGCGCGCCCAGTTGTTCAAGGTGGCTTCCTTGCCTGAAAACGCCTGTCCGGTGACGGCTTTCATGACCAGGGGCGACTGCAAGGTCCCGTAACAAAATAGCGTAACCATCTCGATTCTGCTCCCTTCCCTATTCTTGTGATTCGAAAGCGGTTGAAGACGACTGCAAACCCGGACATTCGTCCCGCGGCGCCGCAGCAGATGCCACCTGTTCGGGGCGGACGGCGGTGCACGGCCCATGCCTGCCCCCACCACGTTTTCTGGCAACCGCGCTGAAAATTGAACGAGTACGTTACCTCACCGACCTGATTTTTCCAAGCGCAGAAGAACGGCCGGCTGTCGAATTCCCTCCGGCCTGCGGGGTGTGCGAACCGGCTTGCGCCACAACCCGTGCGCACCGTTTGGCCGGCCGGCGGGCAGCCGGGCGATCCGATGACTGGTTTCAGCGCAGGGCTTCCTCGAGGAAGGCGACAAACCGCTGCCAGGACTTCCGGTCCGCGTCCTCGCGGTAGCGGTCGGTCCCGAAAACGGTGAAGGCGTGGGGCGCGCCGCTGTAGGTGATCATCTCGTGCCGCCGGCCCTGCTGTTCGAGGGTTTCGGCCAGGGCGGCGAACTGCGCCATGCTCACCGACGCATCGGCGGTGCCGTGCAGAACCAGCAGGTCGCCCTTGACCGCACGGTAGTCCTGGCCCACCGGGGTTTCCAGGCCGCCATGGAAACTGACAAAGCCCTTCAGGTCGACACCGGCGCGGGCCCACTCCAGCACGGCCGAGCCGCCGAAACAGTAGCCCATGGCCACGCTGTTGGCGATGTTCCCGCCCTGTTCCCGGGCAGCCTCCAGGCCGCCCTGCAGCAGGGCGCGCATCCGTGTCCGATCGCTGTAGAGACCGGTTGTCAGCCGTTTTTTGTCCTCCGTCGCGGTCGGGCGGACACCGGTACCGAAGAGGTCCACGGCGAAGACCGCATAGCCCAACTGCGCCAGCATCCCGGCCCTTTTGACCTCGTAGTCGGTCAACCCGTCCCAGTCGTGGACGAGCAGCACCAGCGGCGCCCGGTCCGCAGGGCTGAGGTAATACCCGGTGAACGACTCGCCGTTGACACGGTACGACACCGGGCCGCCTGCGGCAGCGGCTGTAGAGGCGACGAAGAGGACCAGCACAACAAAGAAACTACGCATGGAACACCTCCTGAGCAAAATGGGGGAGAGGGGCACAGCCCTCCGGGGGGACATCGTGCGCCGCAGCCGCCAACCAACCAGCGCGGCAGATCCGTCCGTACCCAAGCATACCCGGGTCAGCCGGAATTGCAACGGCGCACCGGTTGGGGGGGCTTCACCGGATTGCCACGGACCGCTCCAGGATGATCATTTTCTGCTGTGCAACTTCCTTCGGGTTGATTATCATCCGCACTTCCCGTTCGGGGCGCGGCCCCCTCCCCCTTGCCGGTCGAGAGGAACATGGAGGTAAGGCAACAGGTGGAAGGGGCGCGTCCCGGACGCGACGAAACGCTGCCCGGGGCCTCCTCGGCCCACCGGTTCCACGGCGAACCCGATTTCAGCAGCACCTGCACCGGCCAACCCGTTCCGGCCTCCGGCGACCGGCCCGGGGTCCGGACCAGCACAGTCCTAGAGAAGGAGTCGATATGAGGTACCTGGAACAAAGCGATGCGGAGGTCTTCAACCTGATCCATCAGGAAGAAATCCGCCAAAAAGACAAGATCCGGCTGATCGCGTCGGAAAACTACGTGTCCGCCGCGGTCATGGAAGCCACCGGTTCGGTGCTGACCAACAAGTATTCGGAAGGCTATCCCGGCAAGCGCTACTACGAGGGTCAGCAGTACATCGACCAGGTGGAAAGCCTGGCCATCGAGCGGGCCAAGGCGTTGTTCGGGGCCGAGCATGTCAATGTTCAGCCCTATTCCGGATCACCGGCCAACCTGGCGGTCTACCTGGCCTTTCTCCAACCCGGGGACACCATCCTCGGCATGGCCCTGCCCCATGGCGGCCACCTCACCCACGGGGCCAAGGTGTCCATCTCGGGCAAGTATTTCCATGCCGAAAGCTACTCCCTGGACCCGGCGACCGGCCTGCTCAACTATGACGCCATCCGCGAACAGGCCCTGGCCGGCCGGCCGAAGATCCTCATCGCCGGTCACTCCGCCTACCCGCGCATCCTCGACTTCCCCAGGTTCCGCGAGATCGCCGATGCCTGCGGCGCCCTGCTGCTGGTCGACATGGCCCATTTCTCCGGCCTGGTGGCGGGCGGCGCCCACCCCTCGCCCATTCCCCATGCCGACGTGGTCACCACCACCACCCACAAGTCGCTGCGCGGACCGCGCGGGGCGATGATTCTCTGCCGCCAGGAACACGCCGCCGCCATCGACAAGGCCGTGTTCCCGGGACTGCAGGGTGGACCGCACAACAACACCACCGCAGCCATTGCCGTGGCCCTGAAAGAGGCCTCCACCGAGGGCTTCCGCCGGTACGCCGCCCAGATCGTCACCAACGCCCGGGCCCTGGCGGAAACACTGAAGGAACGCGGCTTCAACCTGGTCACCGGCGGAACGGAAAACCACCTCATGCTCATCGACCTGACCAGCAAGGGGATCACCGGCAAGATTGCCGCCAAGGCCCTGGACGCGGCCGGCATCGTGCTCAACTACAACGCCGTGCCCTTTGACACCCGCAAGCCCTTCGACCCGAGCGGCATCCGCCTGGGGTCGGCCGCAGTCACCTCGCGCGGCTTCCGGGAGGAACAGATGGTGCAGATCGGCAAATGGATCGACGCCATTGTCTCCGACCCCGGCAACACTGCCCTGCAGGCCGAGATCGCAGCCGCGGTGCGCGACCTCTGTGCCGCCTTCCCGGCCCCCGGCCTGGAGCAGCTGGTCTAGCATCCGGCCGAAACCACCAGTCGGTACAAAAAAGGGGGATTCCGCGCTGGCGGAATCCCCCTTTTGCCGTTTCCGGTCTGCGCGCCTAGAGCATGGACTGCACCACCGCCCAGGCATATTCCACCAGGCGGGAAGGCAGGGCGCCGAGCAGGACGATGGCCGTCACCAGGACCACACCGGTCGCCTGGATGGACGCGGGCGCCGTCACCGCCGGCCGGTTCTCCGGGTCCGCGGTGTAGGCCGCCTTGACCACGTTCAGGTAGTAAAAGATGGCGATGGCCGTGTTGATGGCCGCCAGGCAGACCACCACCAGCTGGTCGGCGCGCAGGGCGGAGGTGAGGATCATGAACTTGCCCATGAAACCGACAAAGGGCGGAATGCCGGCCAGGCCGAACAGCCCGACGGCCAGGATGAAGGCCAGGAGCGGCTGCCGCCGGTAGAGGCCGTTGAAGTCCTCGATGCGCAGGTTCTCACCCCGTTGGGACACGGTGCTGATCACCAGGAAGCAGGCGAGGTTCATGAGCACATACCCGGCGATGTAGTAGATCGCCAGACCAAAGCCTTCGCCGTTCAGGGCGAGCAGACCCAGAATGATGAATCCGGCGTGGGCGATGCCGGAAAAGCCGAGCATCCGCTTGATGTCCTTCTGCACGAGCGCGCTCAGGTTGCCGTAGAACATCGAACAGAGGGCCACCCCGGCGAGCAGGTGGACCAGGAACTGCGGGTGCCCCGAGGGCAGGGCCAAAAAGCGGATGAGCAGGGCCACCGCGCCGATCTTGGGGATGGTGGAGATAAAGGCGGTGGTCTCGTTGGACGACCCCTGGTAAATGTCGGGTACCCAGAAATGCAGGGGAAAGGCGGCCAGTTTGAAGAACAGGCCGCCGAGGATCATGACCACGGCCACCACCGCCGCCGGCTGCGGCGTCCCGGCGCTCAGGAACGCGGTGATTCCGGCCAGCGAGGTGGTGCCGGTCAGGCCGAACAGGTAGCTCATGCCGTAGAGCATGAAGCCCGTGGCCATGACGCCGAAGAGGATGTACTTCATGCCCGCCTCCATCTGCATGCGCACGCCGCTGCGGTCATCACGCATGGGCACCAGCAGGTAGAGGGCAAAGGAGGAGAGTTCCAGGGCAACGAACATGAGGATCAGTTCGACCGCGCTCACGAGCATCATCAGGCCGAGGACACTGAGCAGCTGGAAGAGGAAATATTCCGGCCGCACCCGGGACTCGATATCCTTGTGGTTGCGTGAGAACACCAGCATCAGGGCAAGGGCGAAGCCGATCAGCAGCTTGAACAGCTGGGAAAACCGGTCGATGGCGTAGGCACCGTGAAACAGGGTGCCCTGGGAGTTGAAGGCAAGCACGGCGGCCGCGAAGGTCGCGAAGCCCACCAGCAGGGCGGTGGATCGCACCAGCTTGTCCTCGGGCGCCTTGCCCAGGCTGATCACGAAGAAGGCAAGCGCTCCGGCCAGCAGCACCAGTTCGGGTAGGATAACCATGATATCGCCTTAGTATTCGATTCCTCGATGCCAGCCGCCGGTGGTATCCGGGCCGCTGGTTTGGTTGGCAGGGTCCGTGCGCCCGGGTCTACCGCCACAGGGCCAGCGCGACCCGGTGGCCCTCCTGCCAGGTGTGCAACTGATCGAGCAGGTTGGTCACCGAGACGTGCATCAGATCGACGAAGGGCTGCGGCCCCAGGCCGATCCAGAAGACAAAGAGCAGAAACGGCGCCAGCACGACGATCTCCCGTTTACTCAGGTCGAAGAGATGGGACTGGTCCGGATTGGCGGTACCGCCCCAGACGATCTTCTGCAGCATGCGCAGCATGTAGGCGGCGGCAAGCACCGCGCCAGGGATGGCGGCCAGCGCCACCACCGGGTCGAACTCGAAGGCCCCGGCCAGCACCAGGAATTCACCGATAAAGGAGTTGGTCCCCGGAAACGCGAAGGAGGAGAGCGAGAAAAAGGTCAGGAAGGTCACATACCAGGGCATGTACCGGCCCACCCCGGTGGCCAGGGCCAGTTCACGGCTGTGGGTGCGCTCGTAGATCATGCCCACGCAGAGGAACAGGGCGCCGGTGGTGACACCGTGGTTGATCATCTGCAGCATGGCACCCTCGAGCCCCCGGGTGTTGAGCACGAAGATGCCCAGGGTGACAAAGCCCATGTGCCCCACCGAGGAGTAGGCGATCAGTTTTTTCATGTCCTGCTGGGCCAGGGCGGTGAACCCGCCGTAGATGATGCCGGCGATGGACAGCCACAGGATCGGCACCGCCAGCAGCATGGTGGCATCCGGGGTGATCGGCAGGCAGAAGCGCACCAGGCCGTAGGTACCCATTTTCAGGAGCACCGAGGCCAGGATCACCGAACCGGCGGTCGGCGCCTCGACGTGGGCCGCCGGCAGCCAGGTGTGGAACGGGAACATCGGCACCTTGATTGCGAAGGCCAGGAAAAAGGCGAGGAAGACGAGTACCTGGAAGGTGAGCGAGTACTCCTGCCACATCATGTCCGGGATGAAGAAGCTGCCCGTTTTCAGGTACAGGGCGATGAGCGCAACCAAAAGCAGCACCGAACCGGCCAGGGTATAAAGAAAGAACTTGATCGACGCGTACGCCCGACGCGGTCCGCCCCAGACCGCGATGAGCAGGTACATGGGGATGAGCATGAACTCCCAGAAGATGTAAAACAGGACGAAATCCAGGGCCACGAAAACGCCCACCATGGAGGTCTCCATGATCAGCAGGCAGAACATGAAGGGCGTCACCCGGTGCTGGATGTACTGCCACGAGGCCAGCACGCAGAATGGCATGATGAAGGTGGTCAGGGCCACCAGCAGGATGGAGATGCCGTCCACGCCCACCACATACTGGATGTTGAAGCGGGGGATCCAGGCGTACAACTCGGCGAACTGGTAGCGGGCCGTGCTCGGATCGAAGCCGACCAGCAGGGGGACGGTTATCAGGGCGGTCAGCGTGGTGACCCCCAGGGCCCAGAGTCGGGCGAACTGTTCGCCGCGGACAAACAGCAGCACCAGTCCGCCGGCCAGCGGCAGGAAGATGAGCAGGCTGAGCAGGGGAAATCCCCCGCTGATCTGTAACTGGTCCATTCGCTCCTTCCCCCTCAGGACAGCTGAAAGAAGATGTAGGTGACGAGTACGATCGCGGCCAGCGAGAAGGCCGTGAACAGGGTCATCTGGATCTGGCCGCTCTGCAGCAGGCGAACCCGGCCGCCCAGGGCGCGCACCGAACGGGCCAGACCGTCCACCACGCCGTCGATGGCGTGCCAGTCGAACCAGCTCCAGAACCGGCTCAAGGTCATCAGGGAATGCAGGCCGACCACCCGGTAGGCCTCGCCCCAGGCGGTATCACACCACTGCAGGGGCCGCCTGACCAGCCAGAGGAAGCCGCGGCCGGCCATGCGGTAGAGCCAGTCGATGTCCACGCAGATGCGGTCCACCGGCTCGATGAAGCGTTTGAGCAGGCAGAAGGCCAGGGCGGCGAAGCCGAGCAGCTGCAAGGTCTCCACCAGGTGGTAGGCCGTGTAGGGCGTGTAGTCGACCGCATGCGGCAGCAGACCGTAGAGCGCGTTCGGAGCGATGCCGACGAGCACGCACAGGGTCGCGCCCAGGGTCATGGCAAAGACCATGTTGGCCGTGGGGTCAGCGGCCTTCTGCCAGGTGTCCTGGCTGCAGTTGTTCGGGCCGAAGAACAGGTAGTACGGCAGTTTGAGACCATTGTACATGAACGTGCCGGTGGCGCCGAACATGAGCAGCCAGGCGGCCCAGTACTGGTGCGCCTCGAATCCGGCACCGATGATCATGGACTTGCTCACGTAGGCGGCGAAACCCGGGGCCGCGGAGATGGACAGGCAGCCGATGGCGGTGAACAGGAAGGTGATGGGCATCTTCGCGTGCAGCCCGCCCAGTTCGGTGAATTTGGTCTTACCGGTCATGTACAGGACCGCGCCGGTGCCCATGAACAATAAACTCTTGTAGAGAATGTGGACCACCGCGTGGGCAACCGCGCCGTTGATGGCCATGTCCGTGCCGATGCCGATGCCCGCGACCATGTAGCCCACCTGGCTGACGATCGACCAGGCCAGCAGCTTGCGGATGTCGTTCTCCATCACCGCGTAGATCA
>CAZMNU010000033.1:0-9324 GCA_964567725.1 uncultured Desulfobulbus sp.
TGCAAAACGACTATTTTCTCGTGCGGCCATTGACCATCTGCCACCACGAGAGGAGAAGGGAATGGAAAAGCGTGCGCAACTTCTTAAAAATATACCAAATGTTCAGGATTGTCTGGTTGCGCTTAGCCAATCCGATCTGTCCGTCACGGTGCCGTTGGCCCGCCAGAAACACTGCGTGCGCATCTACCTCGACTCCTATCGCAGGGCTGTTCTTGCCGGTGACCGTGATACCCTCCCGCCTCGGAACCGGGCCGAACTGATGGCGGAGCTGGTCGCCTTTGTCCGTACCTACCACCGGCCCCGGTTCACCCGGGTGATTAACGCCACCGGGGTTGTCGTGCATACCAACCTCGGTCGGTCGCGATTGCCAGCTTCTGCTGGTGACATGCTGACCTTGGCTGCCCGGAATTACTCGAACCTCGAGTTCAACCTGGCCACCGGACGAAGGGGGTCTCGCTACGACAGCGTAACCGATGTGCTCTGCGAACTGACCGGGGCTGAGGATGCCCTGGTGGTCAACAACAATGCCGCCGCCGTGCTGATTGCCCTCGACACCCTGGCAAAAGACAGGGACGTGATTGTTTCCCGTGGGCAACTGGTGGAAATCGGTGGTTCCTTCCGCATTCCCGATGTCATGCGGGCAGGCGGCGCCCGCCTGGTCGAGGTGGGCACCACCAACCGTACCCATCTGCAGGATTATGTCGAGGCCATCAGTGAGCGGACCGCGCTGCTCCTCCGTGTGCACTGCAGTAATTTCCGCATCATCGGGTTCACCAGCGAGGTGCCCAACCGTGATCTCGTACAACTGGGTCGGGAGCGCTCCATTCCCGTAATGGAAGATCTCGGTTCCGGATGCCTGCTCGATCTGAGCAGGTTTGGACTTGCCCGGGAACCGACCGTGCGTGAGGTTGTTGCCAGCGGTATGGATATTGTCACCTTCAGCGGCGACAAATTACTCGGTGGGCCGCAGGCCGGCATTCTGCTCGGGAAAAGCCGATTCATTGGCAGGATAAAGAACAATCCGTTAAACAGGGCACTTCGCATCGACAAGTTCACCTTGGCCGCCCTGGAATCCGTGCTTCGCCTGTATCTGGATGAAGCCCGGGCGCTGCGGGATATCCCCACCCTGGCGATGATCACCGAACCGGTGGATGAGGTGGCCGGGCGGGCCAAGCGCTGTCTGGCCCGCCTGCAGGATCGATTGGCTTCCTCCTGCAGCTTGACACTGCTGGCGGTCGAGGCCCGGGTCGGCGGCGGGGCGATGCCGGAACAGGGTATTGCCAGCTGTGCGGTGGCCATCAAGCCGAAAGCCCTGAAAATCCATCTGCTCGAAGAGCGGCTGCGGCAGACGCCGGTTCCTGTGGTCGGACGGGTGGAAGACGACTGCCTGCTCTTGGACATGCGGACCGTGGCGGAGGAGGAACTCGACCTGCTCGCCGAAAGCCTGGCGATCGCCCTGTCCGTCGAACCATAAACCTTTGCGGTAGTTTCCCCGAGTCCCATGCTCTGTCTTGATGACCTCTTTGTGCTTGCCGTGCCGATGAAACGGGAGGTGCAGCGCTCACTGCCCATGCCTGCCGCCGTCAGTTTCTGCGTTGTCGCCGCCGACGGCTCCCTGCAGCCACTGTCTCAGCCGGTGGGCACACCGGCGGCCGATCCTGCCCTAACGGCCGGGTTGAACGAGCCGAAGCTGCTCGACGGGTGCCTGCTTCTGCCCCTGTCCCTGCCGTCCGGCGAACAGGCCGCGATGGTCATCAGCGAGGTCGATCCGGCCCTGCTGAAAAAGATGTCGCCTGACTGGCTGCAGACCCTGCAGGAGAACCTTCCCGATCAGTTCGAAACTGTTCGGATGGCCCATGTTGATGTGGACACGGAACTGTACAACCGGCGTGCGGCTGAACTGTTTTTCCGGCAGGCAGCGGCCGGGACGGGGCAGTGTTTCTTTCTTCTCAACACCGCCCTGAAGCGCCGTACGGCCGGGGCGACTTTTCAGAAAAACAAGGAGATCGCCGATCTGTTGCAGGTGCTGACGCATGGGCTCTGCTTCTCCTTCGGCTTCGGCGTGTTCGGTATCGTCCGCGAGGTGCGCGGCCGGGAGCAGGCGCTGAAGACCGCGCATTACCTCCAGCACCAGTTGAAGCAGGAAGGGATGCACACGGCCCAGATCGGCTTCGCCTCCGTGCCCGGCACCGAGCCGCAGGAGGCGGACGGGTTGGGGCGGTTGTGGCGCGCCCTGGTCATTGCCGAAAAACGGGGGCCCTTCGGCATCTGCGACATCGATGCCGCCGATGAGCGACAGGAGCCTCCCTTCCAGTTGCCCGGGGATGAACTGCTGCCGAAACTGCACAAGGCCTGGCGGGAACGATCCTCCTTCACCCTGGCGGCGCTTGCCCTGCAGCCGCCCATCGACCGACCCGATGCCCTGGAGCGGTGTCTGGCGGATCTGGCCGGCAGCGAAGGCACCTGCATCGGCCTGGCGGACAACCTGGCCCTGGTGCTGTTCGACCGACCCGACGAAGAGGCCGTGCGGCGATTCGTGGACCGGGCAAAGGCGGCCACCCCGCGGCAGGCCGGGGTCGAGATCGTGTCGGTCGGGGTCGCCTCCTGGCCCTGTCTCGATTTCACCCGCGTGGATGTGCCCGGCAATTGCCTGAAAGCGCTGCTGCACGGTTCGTTCCTCGCCCCGGGAAGCGTGGTCTTTTTCGATCATCTGACCCTGAACATCAGCGGCGACGTGTTCTTCGAGGATGGGGATTACCGGGCGGCCATCAAAGAATACCGGCGCGGCCTGAAATGGCGGCCCGGGGACGTGAACCTGATCAACAGCCTGGGGGTCGCCCTGGTTGAATGCAACCAGGAGCGGCAGGCCGCGGCCTGTTTCCAGGAAGTGCTCGACAAGGAGCCGGACAATTACATGGCCCTGGTCAATCTGGGTAACGTGCGCCGCACCCAGGGCCAGCAAGCCCTTGCCGTGGACTGCTTCGAGCGGGCGCTCCGCGTCCCGGCCGGGGAGGAGGCGACCCGGCAGGAGCTGTTGTCCTCGCTTGCCCGGTTGTACACCGACCTGGGCCGGCACGAGCAGGCGACCTCGATGCTCGAAGAGTGGCGGACCCTGCCCGGCAGTGACCGTGAGTACCTCCTCTTCCGCCTGCTCGGTCAGAATTTTCTGGAAACCGGTCGTCCAGGGGAGGCCATCGTCGCCTGTCAGCGGGCGCTGCAGCTCTTTCCCCAGGACAGCATCAGCATGAGCATCCTCGGGCTGCTCTATGTGGAACAGGGCGAGGGGAGCGAGGTCGGCGCGGCCCTGTGCCGCAAGGCCCTGGCCTTGGATCCTTTCAACCCGGACCATTGGTGCCGGCTGGCCAGGGCGCTGCTGCACAGCGGCGAGCGGGACGGGGCCCTGGAGGCCGTGCGCCGGTGCCTGCAACTCAGGCGCGGGCATGCCGAGGGCAGACTGCTGCTCGGCGCCCTGCATCAACTGGCGGGGCGGCGCCGGCAGGCCGAGCGGTGCTTCCGTCGGGCCGCCGCCCTGCCGGGCTGTTCGTCGCAGCAGGTGGAGCGGGCGCGGGCGCGATTGACGGGGTTGAGCAAAGGGAGCAGGAGCGAACGATAGAACACCCCGGAGGGACACCCCGGGGCAGGCGGTGGCACCACTGGCCGGGAACCACTGGCGGCAGCGGCTGCATCGGCACTGAGCAACATTCAAGGAGCACGACGTATGGCCCAGATAGACGCTTTTTTCAAGTTGATGAACGACGAGGGTGCCTCCGACCTGCACATGATGGCCGGACAGCAGCCGGTTCTGCGCATCCGCGGGGACATGGAGCGGGTCAAGTTCAAGGTGCTCGAGAACGAGATGCTCAAAAGCATGCTCTACGAGATCTGCCCGGAAGACAAGATCAAGATCTTCGAAGAGACCGGCGACATGGACTTCGCCTACGAAATCCCCGGGCTGGCGCGCTACCGCTGCAACTTCTTCCAGCAGAAGTACGGCATCGGCGCGGTGTTCCGCGAGATTCCCAGCGAAATCCTCACCTGCGAGCAGCTCGGCCTGCCCAAGGTGGTGTCGCGGCTGTCCAGTTTGCCCAAGGGGCTGGTGTTGATCACCGGGCCCACCGGCTCGGGCAAGTCCACCACGCTGGCGGCGGTGATCGACGAGTGCAACAAGAACCGCAAGGATCACATCATCACGGTGGAGGACCCCATCGAGTTTGTCCACCGCAGCCAGAACTGCATCGTCAATCACCGCGAGGTGGGCACACACACCAGAAGTTTCTCGGCGGCCCTGCGCGGCGCCCTGCGCGAGGACCCGGACATCATCCTGGTGGGCGAGATGCGCGACCTGGAAACCATCGCCCTGGCCATGGAGGCCTCCATGACCGGCCACCTGGTGTTCGGCACCCTGCACACCCTGAACGCCATGAAGACCGTGGACCGCGTCATCGAGATCTTCCCCCACGAGCAGCAGGGGCAGGTGCGCTCCACCCTGGCCGACGCGCTCAAGGCGGTGGTGTCGCAGACCCTGCTCAAGCGGATCGACATCAAGGGCCGGGTGGCGGCTCTTGAGGTGCTCATCTGCACGCCGGCGGTGCGCAACCTCATCCGCGAGGGCAAGACCTTCCAACTCGCCTCGACCATGCAGACCGGCAAGAAGTACGGCATGCAGACCCTGGACGACGCCCTGCTCGAACTGGTGGAAAAGAAAAAGATCAGCGGCGAGGACGCCTACATCAACAGCATCGAAAAGGCCAAGTTCCTGAAATATCTGAAGCGCCAGCCCTCGGATTTCACCGAGGTGTGAACCTGCCATACCACCCGCTCAGACGGTTCCGTAGCGGGCGATGCAGGCGCGCAGCACCTTTTTCTGTGCCCGGTTCAGGCTCGTGAACCGGGCACAGCTGTTGATGACCGTGGTGCTGACGCCGTCGCTGTCCAGGTGCGACTCCCGGGTGGCGACGATTTCCGCAGACAGCAGTTCGAGCGACGAGCCGTCGTTGCAGTTGTAGAGGTCGAGCAGGATGCGGCCGGGCGGGGGCGTGTGCTCGGCCGGACTCACAAAGCAGATGCCGCCCTCGCTGAGGTCGCGGATGCGGGCGAACCGGGTCGTCTGTCCGGGAAGGCGAACCAGGAAGAAGGGCGGCAGCCGCTGGCGGGGGTGGTGCCGGTGCTCGATGGTGCAGGAGAATCCGGGCAGGCAGGCCATCTGTTGGCCGCAGTCGGCGCAGGCGCAGCGCCTGGCGAGCGGGAATGCGCCCGCCCGGGCACTGCCGGAGGCGGCGACCAGATGACGGCTGCCGCAGGCGGGACATTTTCTGCCAAAGGTGATCATCGAACCGGTCCGGAGAGGAAGGGGAAGGGCAGGAGAGCGATAAAATACCCCATCGCGCCGGGCGCATCAAGGCTCAGTTGTCCCGCACGACCAGGCCGGCTCGTGCACGGAAGTGCATGGGCGTGCCGGTGAACGGGACAAGGCGCAGATCGAGGCCGTCGGTACTGAAAACCAGCGTGCCCTGGTCGGCGGTGGTCACCACCGTCCGGCCCTGTGCCTGCCAGGCCTGCAGATGTTGCGGCGCCGGCAGGGTGCCGCGGCGTGCCCGGCTCGCCGACACGGCCACCACCGCGGGCGAGACCGCGCGCATGAGCGCAGGTCCGGCCGAGGTGGCGCTGCCGTGGTGCGGGGCCACGAGCACGTCGCTGCGCAGGTCACGCCCCGCGGCCACCAGCCTTCCTTCCGCCAGCGCCGAGATGTCGGCGGGCAACAGCAGGCTGCGCTGCCCGTAGCGCAGGTGCAGCACCATGCTGCGGTCATTGGTCGACCAGTGCATCCCCTGGTCGAGCAGGCCATGCATGCCCGCACAGGTCAGCGTCAGATTCTTCCCCTGCATCAGGATGTCCCCCGCCCGGGCCACCTGCACCGGCGTGCCCCGTTCCCTCACTCGTGCCAGAAAACGCTTATAGGCCGGCTCCTCGCCCGCATCACCGTTGACGATCACCTGCCCGGGCCGGAAACGGTCGAACACGAACGGCAGCCCGTTGTAGTGATCCTTGTGCGGATGGGTGATGACGAGGGTGTCGAGCCGCCAGAGCCGTTTCTGCCAGAGAAAGGGGGCGATGATCGCTTCGCCGACGTTGAATCGGTCGGATTCGTAGCCGCCGCCGTCGACGAGCACGGTCCGGCCGTCCGGCAATTCGATGAGGGTGGATGACCCCTGGCCCACGTCGAGCAGGGTGGCCTGCAGCGTTTCCCTCGTCCCGGCGCCGGGCCAGAGCGAGCGGGTGAACGAGCCGGCAAGGAGAACGAACAGGGCGAGCGCCGCCCATCGGTGACGGTGGGTGGCCCCGGGACGAAGGAGCAGGGCAAGCGTCGCGAAAAACAGGATCATCTCCACCGCGTTCGGGGTGATCGTCCACACCGAGGCCCCGGGCAGGGCGGCGGTCAGCTCGGTCAGCCAGAGCGCCAGCCGCATGCCGCCGCTGCCGAGATTGAAAAGCAGCATCGCCACCCCCGGGGCGACGCCGACAAAGGGGATGGCGAGCAGGCCGCAGGGCAGGGCCCACAGGCAGAGCAGGGGTTCGATCACCAGGTTGGCCAGCGGCCCGATGAGGGAGATGCGGTTGAAGTGCAGGAGCATGAAGGGCAGGGTGCCCAGGGTGGCCGCCACCGAGACGAGCAGGATGGACTGGACCAGGGCCAGCGCCCGGCGCGGCCAGCCGTCCCGCGGGTCCACGTTCAGGGCCGGCAGGCGCGGGTAGATGAGGTTGATGGCGAGCACCGCGGCAAAGGAGAGCTGAAACGAGGCGGTGAACAGGGCGAGCGGCGAGCAGGCGAGAACGATGAGCGCGGCCGCGGCGATGAGCGGACCGAACGATCGCTGCCGGCGCAGGACCGCGGCGAACAGCACGAGCAGGGCGGTGATCAGCGCACGCACGGCCGGGATGTTCATGCCGGCGATGCAGGTGTAGAAGAGCAGTATCGGCGCGGTCAGCACCAGGGCCAGGGTGGGCACATGGGTGTGCAGCAGCAGCCACTGGCTGCGCTTGAGCAGCACGGTCCACAGGCCGACGCTGAACAGGCCGAGCAGGCTGAAGTGCAGCCCGGAGATGGACAGCACGTGGAAACAGCCGTTCGCCTTGAAGGCCTCGATCAGCGCCGGCCGGACATTGACGAGCGAGCCGGTGAGCAGGGCCTGGTACATGCCCGCCAGGTCGGGCGCAAAGTGCTGCGAGAGAAAAGCGAACAGATGCTGGCGGACCTGCTCGGGCAGGAAGCGCAGCTGCCGGGCGGTGGCAGCCTTCGTTTCCGGCGCCGCCAGGATTTCCCCGGCCGAGCGCACCCAGCCGGCCACACTGATGTCGCGGGCGGCCATCTGCAGGCGGTAGTCGAAGGCCCCGGGCGTCTGGTAATTGCGGATGCGGTCCAGGGTGGCGATGGCCACGAGACGTGTGCCCGGCGTGAACCGCTCGCCGAGCGGGGCGAGCACGGTGAGCTGGACCCGGCCGCGCACCGGCCGGGGCTGATCGGCCTTGCCGCTGCCGTGGATGAGCAGGGATTCCGCGGCCAGTTCGAACCGGGTCTTTTCACCGTCGTCCTCGGCCATGGTCAGCATCCGGCCGGTCAGGGTGACGCGGCTTTTCTCCCCGATCCAATTGGCGATGTGGTGCGGGTCCGCGGGAGGGTGCAGGGCGGTGTGGGTGTGCAGCAGGCCGACCAGGAGAAAAAAGGGCAGGGCAGTGAGGGGGCGAAATCGCGGGCCGAGGACCAAGGCCGCGACCACGCTCAGGCCGATCGGCGCCAGCACGGTCCACACCGGCCAGGATGCGGCCAGCCGGGGGGCCAGGGCGGCGCCGGCCAGGAAGCAGACCGTGACGCTGACCAGCAGGTTGTCGGTCAGGTGGCGCAGCAGCCGGTCCATGCCCTTTTACCGGTGGCCGTCGCCCGTGGCGAGGAGACGGGCCACGACCTCCAGGTGGCGATCGACCACGCCGCTGTTCGCCCGGACGCAGGCCGTTGCCGCTGCGGCCATGGTCCGGCGCAACGCCGCATCAGCGAGGATGTCGCGCAGTGCCGTTGTGAGCGCGTCAACGGAGTCGACCTGACGTCCGCCGCCGCAGGCCGTGAGCGCGGCCGCGATCTCGGTAAAATCCTCCATGTGCGGCCCGAACAGCACCGGCACCCCCGCGGCCGCGGGCTCCAGCGGGTTGTGGCCGCCGGCCGCGACCAGGCTGCCGCCGATGAACACCACATCCCCCAGCGCGTAGCAGCCGGCCAACTCGCCGATGGTGTCGAGCAGCAGCAGCGGACCCTGCCGTGCCTCGTCGCCGGTGCGGGTGCGCAGTTCGAGGCCCTGCGCCCGGGCCGCGGCCAGGATTTCGTCCCGCCGCTCGATCCGTCGAGGCGCGACCAGCAACTGCAGCGAAGGGATTTGTTCGCGGAGTCGCAAGTACACGTCGAAGATAACTTCTTCCTCGCCCGGATGGGTGGAACCGCAGATCCACAGCGGCGCCTCGGGGGCAAAGCCCCAGGCTGCCCGGGCCGCATCACGCGAGGTGTCGACGTCCGGAGCGGCAACGGGCGGGGCGGTGGCGAACTTGAGGTTGCCGAGGGTGACGACCCGGGCCGGGTCCACGCCCAGGTGGATCATCTTGTCCGCATCGGCCGCGGTCTGCATGGCGAGCAGGCTGAAGGTCCGGAACATCGGCCGGAAGAACAGGGCAAAGCGCTGGTAGCGGGCGTGCGAGGGCGCCGACACCCGGCCGTTGACGAGCAGGGTCGCCACCCCGGCCCGGCGCAGGCAGTGCAGCCAGTTGGGCCAGAAATCGGTTTCCACGAGGAGGAACAAATCCGGGCGGATGAGGCGGACAAAGCGCGGCGCCACCGGGCCGAGGTCAAGCGGGGCGGCGATGACCGTGGCGCCGAGCGGCTCCATCAGGGTCCGGGCCACCTGGTCGCCGGAGGCGGTGGTCGCCGAAAAGACGATCCGCGCCTGCGGCCAGCGGGCGCGCAGGCCGCGTACCAGGGGCAGGGCCGAGGTGACCTCGCCCACCGACAGGGCGTGTACCCAGAAACACGGCCCAGCGTCGGGCGGGGACGGTGTTGCCAGCCGGTCGGCGAGACCGACACCCAGGCGCGCCAGCAGCCGGCGCCGGTACCTGGTCCGGCCGACCACGAAGGGCAGTACCGGCAGGGCGAGGACGAGCAGAAGAGAGGTGACGGTCGTATAGAGCGCAGACATCGGGGCAACAACTCCTCACGCAGCGGGGTTGGGTGCATGCACCCCCCTTGATACCAGCAAACCCGGCCGCTGTCGAAGGGAGAAGCAGGCC
>CAZMNU010000033.1:9424-27072 GCA_964567725.1 uncultured Desulfobulbus sp.
CAGATCGCCTTCATCGAGATCCGCACCCGCACCGTGGGCGACAGCCCGGAGACCGGCCGAGAACTGGCCGCCATCCCCGAGGTGCAGGAGGTCCACTACGTGGACGGCGACGACTGCTACCTGGTCAAGGTGCGGGTGGCGGACACGGCCGAGCTGGCCGCGGTGATCCGCGAAAAGATCGCGCCCATCGGCGAGGTGGTCTCAACCCGGACCACCACCGTGCTGCTCACCTACAAGGAAACCGCCCGCATCCCCATCCGCGGCTGAACACCCACCCACGAGGAACGCCCATGCCGATGCCCCAAGGCTTCAAGGACCGGCTTTACCCCCATCTGGACGCCATCGCCGCCCACTACGGCACGCCCTTTCACATCTACGACGAGGCCGGCATCCGCGCGACCGGCCGCCAGGTGCAGGCAGCCTTTGCCGACATCCCCGGGTTCCGTGAGTTCTACGCGGTCAAGGCCCTGCCCAACCCGGCGATCCTCGCCATCATGCGCGATCTGGGTTTCGGCTTCGACTGCAGTTCCGAGACCGAGCTGCTGCTCGCCCGCAGCCTGGGCGCGCGCGGCGAGGAGATCATGTTCACCTCGAACAACACCAGCCCGGCGGACTTCGCGGCGGCCGCGGCCGAGGGTGGCTGCCTGCTCAACCTGGACGACCTGAGCCTCGTCGACAAGGTGCCGCAGATGCCGGAGCTGATCTGCTTCCGCTACAACCCGGGCACCCGCCGCACCGGCAACGATATCATCGGCAAGCCCGAGGAGGCCAAGTACGGGGTCAGCCACGAACAGATTGTCGACGCCTACCGCCGGGCCATGGCCCGCGGGGCGAAACGGTTCGGCCTGCACACCATGCTCGCCTCCAACGAACTCCACTACAGCTACATGGTGCAGACCGCGAGCATGCTGCTCGACCTGGTGGAGACCATCGGTAGCGAACTGGGCATCCGCTTCGAGTTCATCAACATCGGCGGCGGCCTGGGCATCCCCTACCTGCCGGACATCGACCCCTTGAACATCGTTGCCATGGGCGAGGAGATCACCGCCCTGTTCGTGGATTTCCAGGACCGGTGCGGCTACTGCCCGGCCCTGTTCATGGAGAGCGGCCGCTACATGACCGGACCGCACGGCGCGCTCGTCACCCGGGCGATCAACCGCAAGGAGATCTACCGCACCTATGTGGGTGTGGACGCCTGCATGTCCGCCCTCATGCGGCCCGGCATGTACGGCGCCTACCACCACATCGAGGTGCCGGCCCGACTGGCGGAGAAGGCCGTGGAGACCGTGGACGTGGTCGGCGCGCTGTGCGAGAACAACGACAAGTTCGCGGTGCAGCGGCCGCTGCCGCGCATCCTTGACGGCGACCTGGTGGTCATTCATGACACCGGCGCGCACGGCCACGCCATGGGCTTCAACTACAACGGCCGCATGCGGCCGCAGGAGCTGCTGCTGCGCGCGGACGGTACGGTCGCCCTGATCCGCCGCGAAGAGCGGCCCGAGGACTACTTCGCCACCCTGCGCTTCGAGGCAAAGGAACTGCGGCTGTAGGCCGCGATCGGCCCATGAACCTGCTGCTGCTTGAACCCGGCGAGATTGCCGGTGACGAGACGGTCCTCACCGGCCGGAGGGCCGAGCACCTGCTGCGGGTGCTCGGGGTGGCGGTGGGGGACACGGTGCGGGTGGGGGTGATCGGCGGCAAACTGGGCAGCGGCCGGGTGCTGGCTGCGGATGCGGGCGCGGTGCGGCTTGTTGTGAGCCTGGAGCGCGAGCCGGCCGCGGACCTGCACCTGGAGCTGATCCTCGCCCTGCCGCGGCCGATCATGCTCCAGCGCATCCTCAAGCAGGCCACGGTGCTCGGTGTGCGCCGCTTCCATCTCATCCGTTCGCGGCGGGTGGAAAAATCCTTTTTTCACAGTCCCGTGCTCGATCCGGGCAAGATCCGAGCCCTGCTGCTCGAAGGACTGGAGCAGGCCATGGACACCCGCCTGCCCGAGGTCACCCTCCATCACCAGTTCCGGCCGTTCGTCGAGGATGTGCTGCCCACGCTTACCGGCCGGGGACTGATCGCCCATCCCGGGGTGAGCGACAACCTCACCACCCTGCCCGTGGGCCACGACCCCGGCGAATCGCTGCTGCTCGCCGTCGGCCCGGAGGGCGGGTGGAGCGAGTACGAACTCGAACGGTTCGTTGACGCCGGCTTCCACCCCTTTTCCATGGGCGAGCGCATCCTCCACGTGGACACCGCGGTGGTTGCCCTGCTCGCCCAGCTGCGCCTGCTCTACGACCTGCGCAGCCGCTGAGCGATCTTGCCGCTCAGCAGGGTGAACTCCGGCAGCCGCAGCAGCTGCAGTCCCGCCACGTAGATACTCACCGCCACCGCGATCACCACTGCCAGCGCGACGATCTGCAGGGCGATCGGCCCGCTCAGCCAGTCGGCCAGGAAGCGCTGCAGCCCCCACAGCACCCCGGCCATGGCGCCGGTGGCTGCCAGGATCTTCCCCACCCCGAGCAGCAGGTAGCCCAGCGGCAGGCCGCTCAGTTTGCGGCAGAGCACCGTGCCGAGAAAGACGAAGTTGAGGATCATGGCGCAGGAGGTGGCCAGGGCGATGCCGCGGTGCTGCAACTGGTCGATCACCAGGGTGATGGTGACCACGTTGGCCGCCACCCCGAGGAAGCTGCCGATCACCGGAAAACGGGTGTTGCCGAGCGCATAGAAGGCCGGCACCATCACCTTGATGGCCGAGTAGGCGAACAGGCCGATGGCGTACCAGCTGAGCGCGGCCGCGGTCTGCAGGGTGTCGGTGGCAGTGAAGGCGCCGTGCTCGAAGATGAGGCGGATGATCGGCTGGCTGAGCAGCATCAGCCCGGCCGTGGCCGGGATGGCCAGGGCAAAGACCATGACCAGCGAGGAGATGCAGGTCTGTTTGAGGCTGGCCAGGTCCTTGTCCGCGGCCTGGCGGGCGAGCACCGGCATCACCGCGATGGACAGGGCCACGCCGAACAGGCCGATGGGCAGCTGCACCAGGCGGAAGGCGTAGTTCAGCCAGCTGACCGAGCCCTCGGCGCAGCTGGCGGCGAAGTTGGTGTTGACGAAGATGTTGATCTGGGTGGCGGACAGGCCGATGGTGGCCGGCAGCATGAGCAGGAGGATGCGGCGCAGGCCCGGGTCGGCCGGATTGAAGGCCAGGCGCAGGCGGAACCCGACCCGGCGCAGGGTGGGCAACTGCATCAACAGCTGCAGCGCGCCGCCGATGAGCGTGCCCCAGGCCATGCCGGCAATGGCCGGCTGGCCGATGCGCGGGAACAGCCAGGCGAGCGACAGGCCGCCGACGATCGAGCCGAGGTTGAAGAAGGTGGAACTCATCGCCGGCACGAAGAACCGGCCGCGGGTGTTGAGCACGCCCATGACCACCGCCGCCAGTGAGACGAACAGCAGGAAGGGGAACATGATCCGGGTGAGCTTGACCGTCAGTTCAGTCTTGCCCGCCACCAGGGCGAAGTCCGGGGCGAGCAGGCTGACGATCGGCTCGCTCCAGTAGAGCCCGGCCAGGGTGAGTGCGCTGATCAGCAGGGAAAAAAAGACGAGCACGTTGCCGGCCAGCCGCCAGGTGGCCTCTTCGCCCCGGTTGGTGCTGTAGTCGGTGAACACGGTGACAAAGGCGGCGGACAGCGCCCCCTCGGCAAACAGGTCGCGCAGCAGGTTGGGAATGCGGAAGGCGACGACAAAGGCGTCGTAGGCGTAGCCGGCGCCGAACAGGCCGGCGAACACCTGTTCGCGGATCAGGCCGAGGACGCGGCTGCACATCACGGCGATGCTCACGGCGCCGGCGGAACGGGCGATCCGACCGGTTTCGCCGGCGGGTCGGGCGGCAGGTGGGGTGGTCATTGATTGATCAGTTTTTCAGTGGCTTATCGCTTGACTTTGCCTTCTTTATACGAATATAACACAACCTGTTTTTTTCGGCCCCGATGGTTACCATTCCCGCCGCGAAAGCGAAAGGGCTTTTCCCGGCCCGCGCCGGAATGCGTCATCATATCACTGAATAGAGCAGCGGTTTCACTCTCTGGAGGTATCCATGCAGGACGTACAGCAGATCAGGAATGTGGCAGTTCTCGGCCATGGCAACAGCGGCAAGTCATCGCTCGCCGAGGCCCTCCTCTTCACCGCCGGTTCGCTGAAGCGGCTGGGCAAGGTGGATGACGGCACCTCCTCCATGGATTTCGAGCCGGAGGAGATCAAACGCAAGATCTCCATCGGCGCCGCCTTCAACCACCTCAACTGGAAGAAGAACGACGTCTACCTGATCGACACCCCCGGCGACGACAACTTCTTCAACGAGACCCGCTTCGCCGCCCAGGTGGCGGACAGCGCCGTGCTCACCGTTGGCGCGGTGCTCGGCGTGCGGCCGCAGACCGAAAAGTTCGTGGACCTGGTCAAGGAGCACAATCTGCCCTGCCTGATCTGCGTCACCAAGATGGACCGCGAGCGGGCCGACTTCCAGAAGACCGTGGATTCCATCCGCGAGTCCACCGGCCTCAACGCGGTGGTGCTCTACCTGCCCATCGGCGCGGAGGACACCTTCCGCGGTGTGGTTGACATCGTCGCCGGCAAGGCCCTGCTGTTCGCCGAGGGCGGCAAGGTCAGCGTCGCCGAGATCCCGGCGGACCTGGCCGACCAGGCCCGGAGCCTGCGCGAGAACCTGATGGAGTACGTGGCCGAGACCCAGGACGAACTCCTGGAGAAATTCCTCGAGGAAGGCGAACTCACCGACGAGGAGCTGACCACCGGCCTGGCGGCGGCGGTGCGCAGCGGCCAGATCGCGCCAGTGTGCGCCTGCGCCTCCCTGACCAACCTGGGCTCGGCCGTGATTCTCGACGCCATCGTCGGTCTGCTGCCCTCGCCCGACCAGCGCCCGGCCCGGGTCGGCACCAACCCCAAGACCGGTGACATGGTGGAGCGTCCCGGCACGGCCGACGCCCCCTTCTCGGCCCTGGTGTTCAAGACCATGGCCGACCCCTTTGCCGGCCGCCTGACCATCTTCCGGGTCTTCTCCGGCACCCTCAAGGGCGACGCCTTCTACAACGCCACCAAGGAGACGGCGGAACGGTTCGGCCAGCTGTTCATCATGGCCGGCAAGGAACAGAAGCCGGTGGACGAGGCCGTGCCCGGCATGGTGGTGGCGGTGGCCAAGCTCAAGGAGACCACCACCGGCGACACCCTGTGCGTGGAGAACAACCCGGTGGTCTACGAGGCGGTGCAGCCGCTGCCCACGGTGATCGCGTACGCGGTCAGCGCCAAGAAGGGCGACGAGGAAAAGCTGTTCAGTTCCATCACCCGCCTGCTCGACGAGGACCTCACCCTGAAGCTCACCCGTGAACAGCAGACCATGGAGAGCCTCATCTCCGGCGTGGGCCAGGTCCACCTGGAAGTGATCGGCGAGAAGATCAAGCGCAAGTTCGGGGTGGAGATGGAACTGCGGCCGCCGCGGGTGCCCTACCGCGAGACCCTCAAGGGCAAGGTGACCGTGCAGGGCCGGCACAAGAAGCAGTCCGGCGGCCGCGGCCAGTTCGGCGACTGCACCATCGAGATGGAGCCGTTGCCGCGCGGCGAGCATTTCCAGTTCGTCGACAAGATCGTCGGCGGCGTCATTCCGCAGCAGTACCGGCCGGCGGTGGAGAAGGGCATCCTCGAGGCCATGGACCGGGGCGTCATTGCCGGCTACCCCTTTGTCGATCTCAAGGTCAGCCTCATCGACGGCTCCTACCACACGGTCGACTCCTCGGAAATGGCCTTCAAGGTGGCCGGTTCGCTCGCCTTCAAGAAGGGCGTGGTCCAGGCCAACCCGGTGCTGCTCGAGCCGATCATGGAGGTCGAGGTGCGCGTGCCCAAGGACTTTGTCGGTGATGTCATGGGCGACCTGAACAGCCGCCGCGGCCGGGTGCTGGGCATGGATTCCACCGCCCGGTACGAGGTGATCAACGCAAACGTGCCCATGGCCGAGGTGCTCCTTTACGCCCTGGACCTGACCTCCATGACCGGTGGCCGGGGCACCTTTCTCACCAGGTTCTCCCACTACGAGGAAGTGCCGGCCATGATCGCCGAGAAGATCATCGCCGCCTACAAGGACACCGCGGAGGAGTGATGACCGGGCGGCCCGGGGAACCGTACCGCGCTGGTGTGCTCACCCTGAGCGACAAGGGGTCGCGCGGCGAGCGGGAGGACACCAGCGGCCCGCTCCTGCAGGAGATGCTGCAGGGTGCGGGTTTCACGGTGGACGCCTACGAGGTGATCCCGGACCAGGAGGAACTGATCGTCACCACCCTGGAACAGTGGGCGGATGCGCTGCACCTGGACCTGATCGTCACCACCGGCGGCACCGGGGTCGCGCCTTCGGACCGTACCCCGGAGGCCACCCGCCGGGTGATCGCCACCGAGGTGCCGGGACTGGCCGAGGCCATGCGTCAGGCCAGCCTGACAAAGACGGTGCAGGCGGTCTGGTCGCGGGGCATTGCCGGCATCCGCGGCACCTGCCTGATCGTCAACCTGCCCGGCAGCCGCAAGGCGGCCCGGGAAAACCTGGAGGCGGTGCTGCCGGCCCTGGCCCACGGCATCGACAAGCTCCAGGGCAGCCAGGCCGATTGCGGTCAGCCCGACTGATCGGCTGGCGGGCAGGGCCCACAAAAAAACCGCCGGACGAGCTGCTCGTCCGGCGGTTTTTTTGTGCCTTGTTGGCTGCCTAGCGCCCGTCCGGGTCAGTCGATCCCCTCGAGCACCACCTGGCGGCCGGCACCACCCCGAGCGGCACGGATCTCGCCGATCAGGAACGGCTCCTCGCCGTGCGCCTTGAGCTGGTGGAGCAGATCCTCGACGCTGCTTTCGGCCACAATGGCCATCATGCCGATACCCATGTTGAAGGTGCGGTACATTTCCGCCGCGGAGATGGAGCCTTTTTCCTGCAGGTAGGCGAACACCGGCGGTACCGGCCAGCTGCCGACCTGGATGTGGGCGTCGCAGCCGGCGGGCAGGATACGCGGGATGTTGTCGATGAAGCCGCCGCCGGTGATGTGCACCAGGCCGTTGATCCGCTGGCGGCGCAGGACGTTGAGCAGGCTTTCGACGTAGATGCGGGTGGGCCGCAGCAGTTCCTCGCCCACGGTGCAGCCGAGGGATTCGATGTGGTCGTCGACCGAGTGGCCCTGTTCCTCGAAAAAGACCTTGCGCACCAGCGAGTAGCCGTTGGAGTGGATGCCCGAGGAGGCCAGCCCGATGATGCGGTTGCCGACGGCGATGTCACTGCCGTCGATGAGCGCGTCCCGCTCGCCGATGCCGACCACGAAGCCGGCCAGGTCGTAGTCGCCCGGCTGGTAGAGGCCGGGCATCTCCGCGGTTTCGCCGCCGATGAGCGAGCAGTTGGCCAGCTTGCAGCCGGCGGCGATGCCGCGCACCACATCCGTGGCCACCTCCAGATCGAGGCTGCTGCTGGCGAAATAGTCGAGGAAAAAGAGCGGTTTGGCGCCGCTGACGATCACATCGTTGACACACATGGCCACCAGGTCGATGCCGATGGTGTCGTGTTTGTTGCACAGCTTGGCGATGGTCAGCTTGGTGCCCACGCCGTCGGTGGAGGCGATCAGCACCGGGTTCTTCAGGTCCTCGTTGCCGATGG
This sequence comes from uncultured Desulfobulbus sp., assembly GCA_964567725.1. Taxonomy (GTDB): domain Bacteria; phylum Desulfobacterota; class Desulfobulbia; order Desulfobulbales; family Desulfobulbaceae; genus Desulfobulbus. The sequence continues at coordinate 17,094 of CAZMNU010000033.1, forward strand.
CGAACAGCCCGGAAAAGCCGCCGATATCGGTGAGCACGCCGCGCCGGTGGGTATCGGCGACAATGGACTTGATCCGGGAGACGAACAGGTTGCCCTTGTCGATATCGACGCCGGCTTCGCTGTATCTGGAAGTGGTCTGGTTCATGGATGGTGGCTGGCGGGGTGAGGCTTGCGCGGAAGATTCCGGAGATCGGGAAAAACGAGGCGCGCCGACCGGCGCGAATCGCAGCAAATACCGACAAATATTGCGACAAAGTACTTTTTCTCACCGAGCATTGTCAATACCTTTGTGGGAGATTGCAGACGGTGGGCCTTTCTGGTAAAGCCTTGCCCATGAAACTTTTTCTCACCCTGGCGGGCCTCATTCTCATCATCGAGGGGCTGCCCTACGCAGCCTCGCCGGAAACCATGCAGCGCTGGCTCCGGCAGATTCTCGAGATGCGCCCGGAGCAGCTCCGCACAGTCGGCTTCGTGGCCATGGCCTGCGGTTTGTTCCTCTGCTTCCTCGCCCGGCAGAGCGGCCTTTTCCCCTGACCTCGGGCCGACCGTCCGCCACATGGGCATACGCCGCCTTGACCGGTGGCACCGGCTGGTCCCTGCAGCGGCATGTCCGCAGGCCGCGCAGCACTGTTTCCCTTTCGTGCTGCGGGCGGCTCTCCCTGACAACCCCGACCCAGGAACAGCACCATGGTCAACTATTTCTTTCTCGAGAACAGGATGGTCAAGATGGCCAGCGGCGACAGTTCCGCCGGCCCCAACATCTTCTGGATCGACCTGATCAGCGCCACGGACGAGGAAAAGCACCGGGTGGAGCGGGATTTCCGGGTCGAGCTGTTTACCCAGCAGGAGAGCGAGGAGATCGAGTCCAGTTCCAAGTATGTGGAGACCGAGGACGAGATCGGCATCAACCTCAACTTCCTGGTGCAGGAGGCCGGCACCTTCATCAACGAGCCGGTGTCCTTTATCCTCAAAAACAAGATCCTCATCACCCAGCGCGCCCAGGAGTTCCGCTCGTTTTCCGAGACCTACCGCAAGATGCGGGCGATCAAACCGGCGGACGGCGATGACATCTTCCTGTCCATCCTCGAGACGCGCATCGATTTCGACGCCGACCTGATCGAATCGATCACCGACAAGATCTCCGAGATCAGCCGCCAGATGAGCGTGGACAAGGATCCCAACCGCACGCTGCTGCTCAAGATCACCGCCCTGCAGGAGTCCACCATCGCCATCCGCGAGAACATCGTCGAGAAGCAGCGCATCCTCTCGTCCCTGCTCAAGAGCAAGATGTTCCCAAAAGAGGACTACGAGAAGATGCGCATCATGATCAAGGACGTGGGCTCGCTGCTCGACCACACCTCGTTCAATTTCGAGCGCCTCGAATTCCTGCAGAACACCTTCCTCGGCCTGGTGGACATGGAGCAGAACCGGGTGATCAAGATCTTCACCGTGGTCACGGTGATTTTCATGCCGCCGACCCTGATCGCCAGCATGTACGGCATGAACTTCCGCTTCATGCCCGAACTGGACGAGGTCTGGGGCTATCCCTTCGCCCTGCTGCTCATGCTCCTGTCCTCCACGGTCACCCTGCTGTTTTTCCGGCGCAAGAAGTGGCTCTGAAGCCGCGCGCCCCTGTGCTGCTGATCCGCCGGCCGGCCGGCCGCCAACGGACCTCCTTTCCCCGGCAACGCCCATGAAACCGATTCCGCTGCTCGTCCTCGCCGCCGTCATCGGCTGGCTCCTCTATCAGACCTTTCAGCCGTCCCTGCATGACCCCGAGGCGGTGTCGCGGCCGGTGACGGCGCGTGGCGACCTGGCCGGCGACGAGCAGAACACCATCGACATCTTCCGCAGCGCTGCGCCCTCGGTGGTGTACATCACCAGCATCGCGGTGCGCCGCAACCTGTTCAGCCTCAACGTCTACGAGATCCCCCAGGGCACCGGTTCGGGCTTCATCTGGGACCGGCAGGGGCGGATCGTCACCAACTTCCACGTTATCTCCGATGCCAGCCGGCTCGAGGTGACCCTGGCCGACCACAGCACCTGGAAGGCGTCCCTGGTGGGCGCGGCCCCGGACCGCGACCTGGCCGTGCTGCAGATCACCGCGCCGGCGAGCAAACTGCAGCCCATCGCGGTGGGCGAGTCGACCAACCTGCTCGTCGGCCAGAAGGTGTTCGCCATCGGCAACCCCTTCGGTCTCGACCAGACCCTGACCACCGGCGTGGTCAGCGCGCTCGGCCGGGAGATCACCGCGGTCACCGGCCGCACCATCCACGACGTCATCCAGACCGACGCGGCCATCAACCCGGGCAACTCGGGCGGACCGCTCCTGGACAGCGCCGGCCGGCTGATCGGGGTGAACACGGCCATCTACAGCCCGTCCGGGGCCAGTTCGGGGATCGGCTTCGCGGTGCCGGTGGGTGAGGTCAACCGGGTGGTGCCGCAGATTATCAGCAAGGGGAAAGTCCTGCGCCCGGGCCTGGGCGTGACCCTGGCCAACCGCAGTCTGACCAGGGACCTGGGCCTGGAAGGGGTGCTGGTGCTCAAGGTGCTGCCCGGCACCTCGGCCGAGCAGGCCGGGTTGCGCGGCACCACCCAGGTGGGCGACGGCCTGGTGCTGGGCGATATCATCCTTGCGGTCAACGGCCGCAAGGTGACCGATTACGACAGCCTGCGCGACGAGGTCGAGCGCTACGAGGTGGGCGCGAGTGTGCTCCTCACCCTGCTGCGCGACGACGCCACCGCCGAGGTGAGCGTCCGGCTGGAGGCGCTGCAGTGACCGCGGGGGCCTTGCGGCCCCCGTTTTGTCAGCTCAGCAGGCTCGGTTTCTTCTTGCGGCCCGAGCCGCCCAGGCGGCCGAGCAGCCAGCCGGCGAGGAGCACGCCGGTACCGGCCAAAAACCACTTGATCGATTCGTTCTTCCTGAGCACGGTCGCCTCGATCTGCGCGGCGGCGAGTTTCTGCTGCAACTCCTCCACCTGCAACTGGGCCTCGGCCAGCGCTTCCCGGGCCTGGACAATACCGTTCGGGTCGGCGGCCAGGGCCTCGTGCTTTTCGGCCAGGGCCGTGCGTTCGTTCGTGCAGGCGGCGATCTGCTTTTTCAGGCGGTTGTTTTCCTCGCTCCAGGCCTGCATCCGCGCCTGCAGGTCCACCTCCTTGCCCGGCTCGGTTTCGAGCAGTTCCACGGGCAGCAGGGGGGCGGTGCTGAGGTAACGGGTGCGCACCCAGCCCTCGGTGCCGTCCTTGCGGCGGACCTGCGACCACTCCGTGCCGGCCTGGAGCAGGTCGACCTGCTCGCCCAGCGGCGCGGTGGCCACCAGCCGGGCGTTGTTGGCCTGCGCCTTGCGCAGGGCCACCTCCAGGGTGGGCTTGAGGTAGCGGGATTCGGCCTGCAGGTCCGGGGCGGCCAGGCAGGCGAGCAGGAGCAGCGATGCCGCGGCCGGGACCGGCCGGAGGCGGGGGGGGCGGGGAGAGTCAGCCATATCGGACATTCCTTTCAATTCCTGGCGATGGGGAAGGCGCGGCTGCGGGGCGGCGGTCAATGCCCCGCAGCCGGCGCGGTCAGTGCGGCGGCACGCTACCATGAATCGCCTGCCGATGCCAGCGGCCGCTGGGCGGGGGCTTGCATTTCCGGACCTCAAAGGGTGTGGATCTTCTCCTTGCGCAGTCGGGCGAGTTCCCGCATGTTGCGCGCCTTGTCCGATTCGTCGACGATTTCCCGGCCGATGATCTCTTCGAGCACATCCTCCATGCTGATCACCCCGGTGACACTGCCGTATTCGTCGACCACCACGAACAGGTGCTGGTAGCGTTCGAAAAAGTCGATGAAGATGCGGTCCAGCGGGGCGGTTTCCGGGACGAAGTGGACCGGTCGCATGAGCTGGCTGAGTTTGAGGTTGTTCTGGCCGATGGCCGCGGCCATGAGCACGTCCTGGCTGAGCACGATGCCGACCACGTTGTCCGGTTCGTCGTCATAGACCGGTACCCGGCTGTGCATCCGCCACTTGCCTTCCATCCTGGCCGCCTCCCTGATGGTCAGGGCCTGGGGCACGGAAAAGGTCACGGTGCGCGGGGTCATGGCCTGGCGGACCGTCTTGTTGCCCAGTTGCAGGATGTTGGCGATCACCTTCTCCTGGTCCGCCTCGATCACCCCGGATTTGCGGCTCATGCTGGCGATGGTGGTCAGTTCCTCGGCCGAGATGTGCTGCGACCGGCTGCTGCTGGGCACCAGCCGGGTCATCAGCCGGGCCAGCCAGATGAGTGGACCGAGCACGACAATCATCAGGCGCAGCGGCGGGACGATGTGCGGCGCCACCTGCCGGCAGAAATTCACCCCCAGGGTCTTGGGCAGGATCTCGGTGAACAGCAGGATGGCCACGGTGAACACGAGCGAGAACCAGATCAGCCCCTGCTGGCCGAACAGCACCGAGGCCGCGGCCCCGGCCACCGAGGCGCCGATGGTGTGCGCCAGGGTGTTGAGGGTGAGGATGGCGGTGATCGGCTGATCGATGTGCTCCTTGAACTGCTTGAGCGTCTCGGCCCTGGCCGGATGGCTCTCGGTCATCATTTCGACCTGAAGGGGTGACAGGGACAGGAGCACGGACTCGAACAGCGAACAGGCGGCGGAGATGATCAGGGCGCTGCCGACGGCGATGAGAAAAACGGTGAGCAAGGGGGCCTCCGCGGGAAGAGGATCGATTCTTGGCCTCGCTCCGAGGGTCCGGAGTTTTGCCGATTGAGGTTCATCCAGGATTAGTGTATGAAAAACCTACAATAAACAGTTCCCGTCACTTTTCAAAGAGAGATGCAACAGTCATGAGTCAGGGAGGCAACCCGCCGGTGCAGCAGCCGGCGTCGGTACGGGCGTTTGGCAGGGATCCCCGCGAGTTTGCCGGCGACCTGCTGGTCTATCTGGTGGAGGAGGACATTCCCCACCTGGCCGTCGAGGCCCCCCGGTCGCTGCACCGGGCCCTGCAGCAGGGCTGGGCCGCCGGCGATTTCAAGGGCAAGAAGGAAGAGACCCTGCTCGTCTACCCGGGTCTGCTCGACCGCGGCGACGAGCCGCCGGTGCAGGCCAGGCGGGTGCTGTTCACCGGCCTGGGCAAGCAGGACGACGACATCCATGTCCGCCGCGAGCAGCTGCGGCTCGCCGGCGGGGTCATCGCCCGCAAGGCCGGCGCGGTCAAGGCCGAGGAGGTGCTGGTGGTGCTGCCCGGCGATTTTCTCCTGGCCGCGGCCGAGATCGCCCAGTGTCTCACCGAGGGGCTGGTGCTCGGCAACTACCGTTTCGACCCGTACAAGACGCCGCGGGAGGACAGCGACCAGCCCGGCCGGGTGGCACTCTTCCATCTCCACCACGGTACCCTGGCCGCCACGGCCGTGGCCGAGGGGCTGGAGCGGGGACGGGTGCTGGCCGGGGCGGTGTGTGCGGCCCGCGACATGGCCAACCAGCCGGGCAACGGCTGGACCCCGGCCGAGTTTGCCGACTACGGCAAAACCATCGCCCGGCAGAGCACGCTCAAGTGCAAGGTGCTCGACCGGTCGGCCCTGCAGAAGCTGGGCATGGGCGGCATCCTCGCAGTCAACCAGGGTTCGGCCCTGCCGCCCTGCCTGGTGGTGCTCGAATACCGGACCGACCGCAAGCTGCCCACCGTGCTGCTCGTCGGCAAGGGGTTGACCTTCGACTCGGGCGGCATCTGCGTCAAGCCGCCGGCCGGCATGGAGGACATGAAATACGACATGTGCGGCGGCGCGGCGGTGATCACCGCCATGCAGGCCATCGCCGAGACCGGGGTGGCGGGGGTCAACGTGGTCGGGCTCATCCCGGCCACCGAAAACCTGGCCGGCCCGGCGGCGCTCAAGCCCGGCGACATCATCCGCCAGTACGGCGGCAGGAGCGTGGAGATCATCAACACCGACGCCGAGGGGCGGCTCATCCTTGCCGATGCCCTCGCCTACGGCATCAAGACCTACAAACCGGAGGCGGTGATCGACCTGGCCACGCTCACCGGCGCGGTCATCATCGGCCTCGGTCACCACCGCACCGGCCTGCTGGCCAACCATGACGCGCTCGCCGAGCGGCTCCTGGCCGCCGGCAGCGAGGCGGGCGAGCCGCTCTGGCGCCTGCCGCTCGGGCCGGAGTACCGCAAGCAGCTCGACTCACGGGTGGCGGACATCAAGAATGCCGGCAGCGACCGGAGCGCGGGCACGATCACCGCCGCCTGTTACCTGCAGGAATTCGTCGGCGACACCCCCTGGGCCCATCTCGACATCGCCGGGACCGCCTGGGACTGCACGGAAAAGTCCTACATCCCCAAGGGGCCGTCCGGTACGGGCGTGCGCACCCTGGCCGCCCTGCTGCGTCACTGGCAGCCGCTGCCGACCACCGGTGCGTCGCCGGGCGACGCGCAGCACCCCTGAACTCAAACCGCGCTCACCGGCCAAAGAGCCGGGAACGCCACACGGGAGGCAGTATGTTAGTGAAACGCAAGGGTATCACCGTCAGCCGCCAGATCATGGACGATCAGATGCTCCACCCGGGCGCCACCGGTGAACTCACCGGTCTGCTCAACGACCTGGTGGTGGCCGGCAAGATCATCAGCGCCGAGGTGAACATGGCCGGCCTGGCCGACATCCTCGGCCAGTCGGGCCGGACCAATGTTCAGGGTGAGAACGTGCAGAAGCTCGACGAGTTCGCCAACCAGACGATCAAGCGGCGCATGGAGCAGTGCGGCCATGTGTGCGTCATGACCTCGGAGGAGGACGACGACATCATCCCGGTGCTCGACGGCTACGAGGGCAACTACACCATCGCCTTCGACCCGATGGACGGCTCCACCAACATCGACGTCAACGTTAGCGTCGGCACCATCTTCTCCATCCACCGGCGGCTCGGCGGCAGCGGCCAGGGCACGGCCGCGGACCTGCTGCAGCGGGGCAGCAAGCAGGTGGCGGCCGGCTACATCATCTACGGCTCGTCCACAGTCATGGTCTACACCACCGGTTCGGGCGTGTACGGCTTCACCCTCGACCCGAGCGTGGGCGAGTTTTTCCTCTCCCACCCGAACATCACCATTCCCGAGCACTCGCTCTACTACAGCGTCAACGAGGCCTACGCCAACCACTGGTTCGATTCGACCCGCCGCTACGTCGACTACCTCAAGCAGGCCGACGGCGGCAAGGGACCGTACAGCCTGCGCTACATCGGCTCCCTGGTCTCGGATTTCCACCGCAACCTGATCAAGGGCGGCGTCTTTCTCTACACCCGCGACAAGAAGAGCGGCGAGAAGTCCGAAGGCAAGCTGCGCCTGCTCTACGAGGCCGCGCCGCTGGCCATGGTGGTCGAGCAGGCCGGCGGCCGGGCAATCACCGACGACGGCCGGCGTATCCTCGACATCGAGCCGACCAGCCTGCACCAGCGGGTGCCGCTGATCATCGGCTCGAAAAAAGACGTCGACCTGGCGGAGAAATTCCTGAACGGCGAGATGTGATCCGGCCGGGTGCGGTGGGGTGGGCCGCGGCCATTTCCCGCTTGACAAACCCTGCCCGCACCTTACTATACAGGCGACTTCACCAACGGATACGCACATGCACACGACACTCGCTCTCCTCCTTCTTCCGCTCAGCCGACTGCACAGGGAACCTGTGGCAGGGAAGGGAGTCGTGTTCTGACGGGCAGCGCACCATCCGATCTTCCAGGGCCACGGTTTCCGCGAACCGTGGCCCTTTTTTTTGACCTTTGTGCCGGAGAGACATGATGAACAAGGAAAAACTGAAGAAGTACCGGCCCTATCCGCCGGTCCACCTGAAGGACCGCACCTGGCCGGACCGGGTCATCGACCGGGCGCCGGTGTGGTGCAGCGTGGACCTGCGCGACGGCAACCAGGCCCTCATCCAGCCGATGAACCTGGAGGAGAAGCTGGAGATGTTCCGCCTGCTGGTCGAGGTGGGCTTCAAGGAGATCGAGGTCGGTTTCCCCTCGGCCTCGCAGGTCGAGTTCGACTTCCTGCGGCTGCTCATCGAGGGCGGCCACATCCCGGACGGCGTGCTCATGCAGGTGCTCACCCAGGCGAGAGAGCAGCTCATCCGCAAGACCTTCGCCTCCATCGAGGGCGCGCGGGAGGCGGTGGTCCACCTGTACAACTCGACCTCCACCCTGCAGCGGGACGTGGTCTTCAAGATGGACCGCCGGGAGATTATCGCCCTCGGTGTCAAGGGCGCCCGGCTCATCCGCGAGCAGGCGCGGGACAGCGACGTGCGCGTGCGCTACGAGTACTCGCCCGAGAGCTTCACCGGCACGGAACTGGATTTCGCCCTGGAGATCTGCGAGGCGGTGATGGCGGTGTGGGAGCCCACCCCGGAGAACCCGGTGATCATCAACCTGCCGGCCACGGTGGAGATGTCCACCCCGAACATCTATGCCGACCAGATCGAGTGGTTCTGCCGCCACATGAAGAACCGCGACTGCGCCATCATCAGCGTGCACGCCCACAACGACCGGGGCGAGGCGGTGGCCGCCACCGAACTGGCGCTCATGGCCGGCGCCGACCGGGTGGAGGGCACCCTGTTCGGCAACGGCGAGCGCACCGGCAACGTCGACATCGTCACCCTGGCGCTCAACATGTTCACCCAGGGCGTGGACCCGAACCTGGATCTCTCGCGCATCAACCGGGTGATCAACATCTACGAACGCTGCACCAAGATGAAGGTCCACCCGCGCCACCCCTATGCCGGCGAACTGGTCTACACCGCCTTCTCCGGCTCGCACCAGGACGCCATCAACAAGGGCATGAGCGCGGTGGAACTCACCGAGAGCGGCCTGTGGAACGTGCCCTACCTGCCCATCGATCCCCAGGACGTGGGCCGCACCTACGAGTCCATCATCCGCATCAACAGCCAGTCGGGCAAGGGCGGGGTGGCCTACATCATGGACCACGAGTTCGGCTTCAAGCTGCCCAAGGAGATGCAGCCGGGATTTGGCCGGGTGATCCAGGAGGTGACCGACGCCCACGGGGACGAACTCTCCCCGGAGATGATCTTCCACACCTTCGAGCGGGAGTACCTGCTCAACCCGAACGGCTATCACCTGCAGTCGTTCAACGTGCTCAAACGCCATTTCGACCGGGACGAGGAGGCCTCCCTGGCCGAGATCGAGGCAGTGGTGGTGGTCAGGGGCGAGGAACGCAGCGTGCACGCGGTGGGCAACGGCCCGCTGGACGCCTTCTGCACGGCCCTGCGCGAGGGGCTCGGGCTCAGGTTCGTCCTGCACGCCTACCACGAGCACGCCCTCACCCGGGGCAGCGGCGCCAAGGCGGTGAGCTACATCGAGATCCTCGACGCGGACGAGGAAAGCTGGTGGGGCGCCGGCGTGGACACGGACATCATCGTCGCCTCGATCAAATCGCTGCTCAGCGCCCTCAACCGCTCGAGCGGCAAACACAAAAAGGAGTGAGTCATGCGCACCTACCCGAAAATGTTTCTGTTCTGCGGGCTGGCCCTGCTCGTTGCCCTGCCTGCCCTGGCCGAGGAGATCGGCCGGGTGAGCACCACCTTCAAGTTCGTCGGCGCCAATGACAAGATCGTCATCGAGGCCTTCGACGACCCGGACATTGCCGGCGCCACCTGCTACGTCAGCCGGGCCAAGACCGGCGGCGTCAAAGGGGCGATCGGCGTGGCCGAGGACACCTCGGACGCCTCCATCAGCTGCCACCAGACCGGGCCGATCACCCTGCCGGAGCGGGTCGCCTCGGGCAAGGACGATGGCCGGGAGGTGTTCAAGAAGTCCGCCTCGCTCCTGTTCAAGAAGGTACAGGTGGTGCGCTTCTACGACAAAAAGCGCTCGACCCTGGTCTACCTGACCTACAGCGACCGGATCATCGAGGGTTCGCCCAAAAACTCCATCTCCGCCATTGTCCTGCCCCAGGCGGTGCAGGGCGGGGTACCGGCGGTGCAGCGCAACTGAGCCGTATCCTACCAGCCG
>CAZMNU010000034.1:0-11153 GCA_964567725.1 uncultured Desulfobulbus sp.
GAGCAGACCCGCCAGCTCGAGCGGATGGTGCTGCTGCAGATCGTCGATGCCCTGTGGAAGGAGCACCTGCTCCACATGGACCACCTCAAGGAGGGGATCGGCTTGCGCGGCTACGGCCAGAAGAACCCGCTCAACGAGTACAAGCGCGAGGGCTACAACCTGTTCATGCGCATGGTGGGTGCGGTCAAGCAGCACACCATCGCCAACCTCATGCGCATCCAGCTGGTCCAGGAGGACGAACTGGCGCGCATGGAGGAGGAACGGCGGCAGGAGCGCGAGCGCGAACTGGAACAGGCGCGACTGGCCGGCGCGGCCAAGGGCGCCGAGACCGAGGAGGAACGGCGGCCGGTGCAGCGCGCCGAGGACAAGGTCGGCCGCAACGCCCTCTGCCCCTGCGGTTCGGGCAAGAAATACAAGAAGTGCTGCGGTCGCACCGCCTGAGGAAAAACCCCGCCCGGCCGGCGACCCCGCCCGGACCGCAGGCCGGTGGTGGGCCGGGACTCAGCCGCGCAGCCGATCCGGCTCGAACAGGAACTGCTCCATGTGCTTGATTTCGTCGATGCCCGAGATGACGATCTTCGCGTCCGGCCGCAGTTCCTTCTCGGGCAGCTTGTCCGCATAGTCCAGGCTGGCGAGGATGTGGCGGATGCAGTTGAGCCGGGCCCGCTTCTTGTCGTCGGAGCGGATGATCGTCCAGGGGGCGATGGTGCGGTTGGACTCGTTGAGCATCTGGAACTTCTTCACCGTGTACTGGTCCCAGTAAGTCTGGGCCAGGTTGTCCACCGGTGAGAGCTTGTACTGCTTGAGGATGTCGGTCTTGCGCGACTCGAACCGCTTGGCCTGCTCCTCCTTGGACACCGAGAAGTAGAACTTGAACAGGTGGATGCCGTCCTTGACGAGCATCTCCTCGAACAGCGGCACATCCTTCAAAAACCGCTTGTGCTGCTCGTCGGTGCAGAAGCCCATGACCGGTTCGACCATGGCCCGGTTGTACCAGGAACGGTCGAACAGCACCAGTTCACCGGCCGCGGGCAGGTGGGGCACGTAGCGCTGGAAGTACCACTGGGTCACTTCCTTGTCACTGGGCGCGGCCAGGGCCACCACGCGGGTGTTGCGCGGATTGAGAAAGGCGGTGATGCGCTTGATGGTGCCGCCCTTGCCGGCCGCGTCGCGCCCCTCGAAGATGGCCAGCACCCGCAGGCCGGTCTTCTTCATGTCCTGCTGCAGCTTCATCAGCTCGACCTGCAGCTTCTTCAGCTCCATCTCGTACTCGAGCGTCTTGCGGCTCACCCACACCGCCACCTTGCCCTTGCCCTTTTTCTCGTCCTTGTGGTGCACCGCCGTCCCTTCCTGCAGCTTGAAGTCCACGGCCTGGGGCTCGTCCTGGGCGGTGGCCTCGTCCCTGGTGTTCTTTTCCGCCATGCCTTTCTCCCGGTGTTGTGCGCGCCGGCCGTTGCCGGCGACGCGGTTTTCATGGTTAAAGTCAGTGGTTGCAGTATAGAGCAGATGGCGGCTCTTGGTGAGGGAAAAGAGCCCGAACTGCGGGATTACCGCCCGCTCCGCCGACCGTGTGGCCGGCGGCCAACGATGGTGCACAGGAGGTAGAGCATGCAGATGGACGAGGCTGTCACCGCTTTTCTCGATTCGTGGACAGAAGATCCGGCAGGAAACCGCGAGGGGTTTGTCCAACTCCGGCGGACGCTGGCCGCCCAGCCCGGGGTCCAGCTCGAATGGGTCGCCCGGCCCGGGGTGACCTATTCCCTGCGCGGCACGGACCCGAGTCGCAGCCGGCCGCTGCGGGTCATGGTCGACGTGATCGAGGATGCGCCCCGCTGGCTGTCGGTCTGTTGCTACGCCGACGAGGTCAGCGATCCGGCCGGGCAGGGGGCCTTTGTCCCGGGCGGCCTGCTCGGCGACGACGCCCTCTGTTTCGACCTGGAGACCTGCACCCCGGAGTCGCTCGCCTACGTGCGCGAGCGCCTGGTCGAGGCCTGCCGGCCGAGCGGATCCTGAGTCCGCCCGGCGCTAGTTGCGCTTGGTGCCGGTGCGGAACATCTCGGCGTAGACGGCCGGCAGCCGGAACTGTGCCAGCGCCCGGACCACCGCCTCGACGTCGTAGGTGCAGCGGTGCAGGCTGACCTCGATGCGGCTCCGGTCGAGGTCAAGCAGGGCATAGCTGGCCGCCGGGTTGCCGTCGAACATGCGCCCCGCCGAGCCCGGGTTGATGAAATGCACACCCTGCACACAGCGGTGGAAGGGCGAGTGCGAGTGGCCGACCACCACCACCTGGCAGGCGGTGAGGGCGGCCAGCTCGCGCAGCCGCTTGTCCGGGGTGTGGGCGAACAGCTGCTCGTCATGGTCCGCCGGGCTGCCGTGGAACAGGCCGATGGCGGTCTTGTTCAGGCTGAGCAGCTTCTTTTTCTTGAGCCCCAAGAGAAAGCGCCTGTTCTCCTCGGTGAGCGCGGCCGCGGTGCTGGTGTACATGATCCGCTTGTCCGGCTTTGACGGTTTTTTGAAATCCTTGCCCTTGAGCAGCCGGATCACCTTGTCGTCGGTGTTGCCGCGGATGGAGTAGGCCCGGTTTGCCCGCAGCCAGTCGATGGTCTCGTTGGGGAAGGGGGCGTAGACCGTGCTGTCGCCGGCGTTGAGCACATGCGCGCAGCCGAGCGGCCGCACCTCGTTCTCGATGGCCGCAAGCGCCGGGTAGTTGCCGTGGATGTCGCTGATGACGAGTATCTTCATGGCCTCCTCGCAGGGGATTTCGCCGGACCGGGCGACCGGCGGCGGGCAAAGGGTCAGAGGAGCGGTCCGACCAGCAGGGCGATGTTTTCCATCAGCCGTTCACGCAACGGCCGGTTCTGAAAACTTTCCAGGTCACGCGGGATGCATTTGAGCAGGTAGTGCTGCTGCAGCTCGCGCACCCGGGCGGTGAAGGCGCGGTCGTAGACGAACAGGGTCATCTCGAAGTTGAGCCAGAAGCTGCGCATGTCCAGGTTGACCGAGCCGAACAGGCAGAAGTCGCCGTCCACGGTGATGGTCTTGGTGTGCAAGAGGCCGCCGGCAAAGGTGGCGATGTGCACCCCGGCCCGGGTCAGGGTCTCAAAGCGCGCCCGGCTGGCGTAGTGAACCAGGCGCGAGTCGTTTTTTTCCGGCACGATCACCGTCACCTCCACGCCCCGCTGGGCCGCCGACTTGAGCGCCGCCAGGATGGCGTTGTCCGGCACGAAGTAGGGGGTGGTGAGGATCAGCTCCCGCCGGGCGGCGTAGAGGGTGGTGAGCAGCAGGTTGTGGATGGTGTCCTCGCCGTAGCCCGGGCCCGAGGGCGCCAGCTGCACCAGGGCCTTGCCGGCCGGGGCGACCGGGTGGATGTCGGTGCGGCCGCTGTACTCGGCCAGGCGGCAGTCGGTCTCCAACAGCCAGTCGTTCATGAAGGTGGCGGTGAACAGTTCGACCACCGGCCCGGTCACCCGGACCATGGCGTCCACCCACTCGCCCACGCCCTCCTCCTTTTTGAAGAAGCGCGGATCGACCAGGTTCTGGCTGCCGGTGTAGGCGATCTCGCCGTCGATCACCGCGATCTTGCGGTGGTTGCGCAGGTCGATGCGCACGAACAGGGCGCGGATGAGGCCCGCCGGCAGGGCCGCGAGCAGCTGTACCCCGGCCGTTCGCAGCCGTGCCGCCGCCGGGCTCTGCAGGAACTCCTTGGCGCCGATGGCGTCGAGCAGCACCCGGCAGGTGACCCCGCGGTTGGCCGCCTCGATCAGGGCCGCGAGCAGTCGGTCGACCAGGCCACCCTGGCTGAGGATGTAGAACTCGAGGAAACAGCTGGTCCGGGCGGCGCGGACATCGGCGCACAGCCGCTCGAAGAACAGCTCGGCCCGATCGAGCAGTTCCAGCCGGTTGTCCGGCATGGTCGGGATGCCGGTGGTGATGCGGATATGCCGGTCGATGGGCACGCACTCCGGGTTGATCCGGCTCCAGTCGATCTCCGGGGTGTTCTGCAGGGCCTCGGACCATTCACGGATGAACGGCCGGTTCTTGATCAGCCGGTTGGCCCGCCGGTCGCCCACCCGGTTCTCGCCGAACAGCAGGTAGAGGATGGCCCCGCCGAACGGGATGAGCAGGATCACCGCCAGCCAGGCGAAGCTGACGCTCGGACTGCGCTTGCGCATGATCACCCGCACCGAGAAGCCGAGGCGGATGGTCAGGTCGGCGAGATAGAGGCTGGTGGTGACAATCCAGGTGAATCGGTCCATGGCCCTGACAGGTGGGGGCGAAGCGGCTCGGCCCGCCGGGGCGGCGGTGGCGCAACCCGGTTACAGTTGCCCGAAAACCCGGGTCCGGTCAAGGGGAATTCCCGGATCCGGACCGCTTCAGCCTTTCCTTTTCCGCCTTTTCTGGTAGAGTGGGCGCATGTTCGTCTTTTCCCGTAACTTTCAATCACGACAGGATATTTCCATGCAGGTGAAAGGATTTTCCGCCGCTGCGGTCAAGGCCGGCATCCGCTACCCCGACCGGCTCGACCTGGGCCTGATCTACTCCGAGGTGCCGGCGGTGACCGCCGGCATGTTCACCACCAACCGGGTCAAGGCCGCGCCGCTGCAGCTGGACATGGAGCGGCTGCGCTCCGGCCTGGCCCAGGCGGTGGTGGTCAACAGCGGCAACGCCAACGCCTGTACCGGCCAGGAGGGCATGGCCGCGGCGCGCGCGGTCAGTTCCCTGGCGGCGCGGGCGCTCGCCATCGACGAGGCGCTCGTGCAGGTCGCCTCCACCGGCGTCATCGGCCAGCGCCTGGCCACCGAGCCGTTCGCCCGGGCCATGCCCGAACTCGCCGGCCAGCTCTCTGCCGACGGTTTTCCCACCCTGGCCCGGGCCATGATGACCACCGACACCGTGGCCAAGACGGCCTCGGCCACGGTGGTGCTCGACGGGGTCGAGGTGTCCCTGCTCGGCGTGGCCAAGGGCTCGGGCATGATCATGCCGGACATGGCCACCATGCTCGCGTTCGTGGTCACGGACGCGCAGGTCGTCTTCCCGGTGCTGCGGCAGCTGGTGCGCAGCGGGGTGGAGCGCACCTTCAACCGCATCACCGTGGACGGCGACACCTCGACCAACGACATGGTGCTGGTCATGGCCAACGGCGCGGCCGGCAACCCCTGGATCGACGAGGACAACCCCAGGGCGGCGCGGCTGTTCGGCGAGGCCCTGGACCGCGTGTTCAAGGACCTGGCCCTGCAGATCGTCCGCGACGGCGAGGGCGCCACCAAGCTGGTGACCATCCGCGTGGTGGGCGCGCGCGACGAGGACGAGGCCATGAGCGCGGCCCAGACCATCGCCAACTCCGCCCTGGTCAAGACCGCCTTCTTCGGCGAAGACGCCAACTGGGGCCGGATCATCGCCGCGCTCGGCCGCTCCGCCTGCACCTTCTCGCCGGAACGGGTGGCGATCAGCTTCGATGCGGTCCGCCTGGTCGAGGACGGCCTCTACCTCGGCGCCGAACGTGAGGCCGCGGCCACCGCGGTGCTCAAACAGCGGGAATTCACCGTGACCGTGGACGTGCACGAGGGCAGCGCCGAGGCGGAGGTGTACACCTGCGATTTCTCCTACGATTACGTCAAGATCAACGCCGATTACCGGAGCTGAGGGAGGGGCCATGGCGCTGGACGGCACAGACACCTGGATCCTGCCCGAGGGGTTGCGGCCGGATCAGCTTATGGCCGCCCTGGCCGGCTCGTTCGGCTTCCACACCTTTCCGGAGTACGCCGCCGAGGTGGTCTACGCCGATACCTTCGACTGGCGGCTCTATCAGCGCGGTCACCTCATCCACTGCCACGACCGCAGCTGGACCCTGTACCACGGCGAGGCTGGCGAGGTGACCGTGCAGCAGGACGGCCCGGAGCTGGGCGCGCGCTGCTTTGCCCGCGATTTCCCGCCCGGTCCGCTGCGCGATGCCCTCGTGCCGCTGCTCGGCGTGCGCGCCCTGCTGCCGCTGGCGCGGGTGCACCTGGTCGG
This sequence comes from uncultured Desulfobulbus sp., assembly GCA_964567725.1. Classification (GTDB taxonomy): domain Bacteria; phylum Desulfobacterota; class Desulfobulbia; order Desulfobulbales; family Desulfobulbaceae; genus Desulfobulbus. The sequence continues at coordinate 6,013 of CAZMNU010000034.1, forward strand.
CCGCCAGGTACGGCTGCTCAACCAGGACGACAAGACCGTGGCCCGGCTGGTGTTCGAGCGGCAGCGGCCGGCCGCGTCCAAGCAGACCTTCAGCCTGGTGCGGCTGTTCGGTCTGCGCGGCTACGATGCGGAACTGGCCGCGGTGCGCCGGCTGCTCCGGGAAAACGGCGTCACCGCTCCGGCCTCGCCCCTGGCCGGCTTCGAGGAGGGCTGCCGGGTCGTTGGCCGCCGGCCGCTCGACTACAGCTCCAAGTTCAATGTCCGCCTGGAGCCGGACTGCACCGCCCGCGAGGCCATGGTCCACATCTACCGGCAGCTGCTCGAGACCATCAGCCGCAACCTGCCGGGGACCATGGACGACCTCGACCCGGAATTCCTCCACGACCTGCGCGTGGCCATCCGCCGCACCCGCTCCGGCCTGAGCCTGGTCAGGGAGGTGCTGCCCACGGAGGTGGTCGAATCCGCCCGCCGCGACTTTGCCGCCCTTGGCGCCCTCACCGGTCCCACCCGCGACCTGGACGTGTACCTGGAGCAGCGCGAGTCCTACCTGGAGCGGTTGCCCGAGGTGCTGCGGCCGGGGCTGGGCGGCTTCTTCGCCGACCTCGCCGCCCGCCGGCGCACCGAGCAGCAGCGCATGGCCCGCGGCCTGCGCGGCAAGAAGACCCGGACCGCGCTCGCCGCCTGGAAGCGCCACCTGAACGCCAGGACCCCCCAGCCGGCGCCCCGGGCCGAGGTGCCGGTGATCGACCTGGCCGGCCGGATCATCCACCGCCGCGCCAAGCGGGTGCTGCGCGACGGCCGCGCCCTGCATGCCGCCACCCCGGACGCCGAGGTGCACCGGCTGCGCATCCAGGGCAAGAAGCTGCGCTACGCCCTCGAGTTCTTCGGCTCGCTCTACCCGGAGGACGATATGGCGCTGCTCGTGCGCCAGCTCAAGCGGCTGCAGGACATCCTCGGCGACTTCAACGATCTGTCCGTGCAGCAGCAGCTGCTCGCCGCCACCCTGGCAGGGCTGCGCAAGGGCGCGCGCGCGGACCTCGGCCTGGCCGCGGCCCTGGGCGGGCTGATGCAGAGCCTGTACCAGGAGCAGCAGGCGCTGCGCGACCATTTCAGCGAGGCCTTCGCCCGGTTCGCCGACCCGGAAACCACCGACCTCTACCGCACCCTGTTTCGCCCCCGGGAGGAGCCGGCATGAGCATTATCGCCGTGTACAACATCAAGGGCGGGGTGGGCAAAACCGCCGCCTCGGTCAACCTCGCCTACCTTTCCTCCCGCCAGGGGCGCACCCTGCTCTGCGACATGGACCCGCAGGGATCGGCCTCGTACTACTTCCGCATCCGGCCGGGCAGCAAGTTCAGCGGCAAGAAGCTGCTCAAGGGCGGGCACCACATCGAAGACAACATCAAGGCCACCGATTTCGACGGCCTGGACATGCTGCCCGCGGATTTTTCCTACCGCAACATCGACATCGCCCTGGACGACTGCAAGAAGTCGCACCACCGGCTGGCCAAGGTGCTGCGCCCGCTCGAGGAGGAGTACGAGCGCATCTTCCTCGACTGCCCGCCGAACATCACCCTGTTGTCCGAGAACATCTTCCACGCCGCGGACCACATCCTCGTGCCCATGATCCCCACCACCCTGTCGGTGCTCTCCCTGCGGCAGCTGTTCGACTTTCTCGACACCACCGGCCTGGGCCGCGACAAGCTGCTCATCTTTTTCTCCATGGCCGAGAAACGCAAGAAGATGCACCTGGAGACCATGCAGGGCCTGGCCGGCAAGCCGGGTGTCCTCGCCACGGTCATTCCCTATTCGGCGGACGTCGAGCGCATGGGCGTGTTTCGCCAGCCGCTGGGCGCGGCCCTGCCCGCGTCGATGGCCGCCAAAGCCTACGAGAGCCTCTGGCATGAAATACGCGAACGTGTTGCCGCCTGACCGCAAACAGCTCTTCCTCTGCCGCCACGCCAAATCGAGCTGGGACGACGCCAGCTTAAGCGACGTGGAGCGGCCCCTGAACAAGCGCGGCCGCCGCGACGCCCCGGAGATGGGCCGGCGGCTGGCGGAGCGCGGCCTGCTGCCGGACCTGATCCTCGCCAGCCACGCGACCCGGGCCTGGACCACGGCCGAGGCCTACGCCGACCGGCTCGGCTACCCGCCGGACCGCATCCAGGTGGACCCGGCCCTGTACACCGCCACCGCCGCCTCCCTGCTCGCCCTGGTGCGCACCCTGGAACCGCGGCTCGGCCGGGTGCTGCTGGTCGGCCACAACCCGGAATGCACCGCCTTTGCCAACCTGCTCGGCAATCTGGACATCGACAACCTGCCCACCGGCGGCATCGTTGCCCTGGAGTTCCACACCCGGTCCTGGCAGGAGATACTGCCGGGCCAGGGGCAGATGCTGTTCGTCGATTTTCCCAAGAATGTCGCCTGACCCGCCGTCCACCGCGCCGGACTGCCGGCACTGCCGCCACTTCTTCATCACCCATGAACCGAAGCGGCCCCGCGGCTGCCGGGCCTACGGCTTCAAGTGCCGCGAGTTGCCCGCGCAGGCGGTGCGGCGCCTCTCCGGCCGCCCCTGCCTGCTGTTCGCCGGCCGCTAGCGTCCGGCAGCGCACATCGGGCTGGATTTTTCCCCGGAAACTGCTACTATTCCCCATTCCCCGCCGGTGTGCGGCGATCCCGGGGTCCGGCTGCGGGCGGACCACAGAGCGGAGCAGAGAGGCCATGCAGTTCTCATCCTTTGGTGAAAAACTCTCGTCAGGCGCGGGCATCCTCAGCCTGATGGACGACCTCGGCAAGGCCATGGCCGACGGCGACCTGATCATGATGGGCGGCGGCAACCCCGGCCACATCCCGGCCATCCAGGAGGTGGTGCGCGCCCGCCTGCAACGGATCCTCGACGACGACCAGGCCCTGCGCAAACTCATCGGCATCTACGACCCGCCCCGCGGCGACCGCGACTTCCGCCGCGCCCTGGCCGCGCTCCTGCGGCAGGAGTACGGCTGGGACCTCGATGAGGACAACATCTGCCTGACCAACGGCAGCCAGGGGGCCTTCTTTCTCCTGTTCAACCTGCTCGCCGGCCGGACCCGGGACGGTGGCCGGCGGAAGATCCTCCTGCCGCTGGCGCCCGAGTACATCGGCTACGCGGACCTGGGCATCGAGGAGGACCTGTTCGTGGCGGTGCAGCCGCGCATCGAGATCCTGGACGGGCCCTACTTCAAGTACCGGGTGGATTTCGACCGCATCGAAATCACCGGGGAGATCGGCGCCATCTGCGTCAGCCGGCCGACCAACCCCACCGGCAACGTGCTCACCGACGACGAGGTCGCCGGCCTGGCCGAACTCGCCGCAACGCACGAGATTCCCCTGATCGTCGACGGCGCCTACGGCCTGCCCTTTCCGGGCATGGTCTACACCGGGGCCAGCCCGGTGTGGAACGAGCACCTGGTGCTCTGCCTGTCGCTCTCCAAGTTCGGCCTGCCGGCCTGCCGCACCGGCATCGTTATCGGCGGGCAGGAACTGATCCGCGCCCTGTCCGGCATGAACGCGGTGGTCAACCTGGCGCCCTCCTCATTCGGCGCCATGCTGACCGCGGACCTGGTGCGCAGCGGCGAGATCCTCCGCCTCGGCCGCGAGGTGATCCGCCCCTTTTACGAGCGCAAGCGCGACCTGGCCCTGGCCGCGCTGGCCGAGTCCTGTGCCGGCCTGCCCTTTCGGGTGCATGTGCCCGAGGGCGCCTTTTTCCTGTGGCTGTGGTTCCCGGGCTTGCCGGTCACAAGCGGCGCGCTCTACGAGCGGCTCAAGGCCCGCGGCGTGCTGGTGGTGTCCGGCCACTGGTTCTTCCCCGGCCTGGGGGGCGGCTGGCCGCACACCGGGGAGTGCCTGCGGCTCACCTATTCCCAGGACGAGGCCGAGGTGCGCCGGGGCATCGCCATCATCGGTGACGAGATCCGGCGGGTTTTTCAGCAATCAGGGCATTGAGGAGGGAACGTGCAACGAATCGGCGCAATTCTTTTAGGCCTGCTGCTCCTCCACGCCCCGGTCCACGCGGGCTGCGAGTCAGGCGACTGCACAAACGGTACGGGCCGGCTGACCGGCAGCGACGGCCGCGTCTACGAAGGGCAGTTTCGCGACGGCTACCTCTGGGGCACGGGCACGCTCACCCAGCCGGACGGCACGGTCTACAAGGGGCAGTTCGTCAAGGGCCGCTTCCACGGCGAGGGTGTGCTCGTGGGCAAGAACGGTCGGCGTTACATCGGCGGGTTCCGCGACGGGGTGATCCACGGCCGGGGCCGGCTCGTCACCCCGGACGGCCTGGACTACACCGGCGAGTTCGAACTGGGCCGGTTCAGCGGCAAGGGCACCCTGTTCTACCCGGACGGCCGCGAGTACGCCGGCGATTTCCGCAGCAACGTGGTCGAGGGCAAGGGCAAGCTCACCTATGCCGACGGCTCCACCTTCGAGGGTGATTTCGTCGACGGCCGGCCCGGTGGCCAGGGGGTGCGCCGCTACCTGGACGGCTCGCGCTACACCGGCCGCTTTGTCGGTGACCGCCGCGAAGGGCAGGGCGTGCTCGAAACCGCGGACGGCAACCGCTACGAGGGCAGCTTCGCGGCAGACCTGTACAACGGCCCGGGCACCCTGACCACCGCCGACGGCACCGTCTTCAGCGGCACCTTCAAGGACGGTCTGCTCACCGGCCCCGGCACCATGACCCGGACCGACGGCAGCCGCTACGAGGGCGCCTTTGCGGTTGGCCAGCCCCACGGCAAGGGCACCATGCGCTACGCCGACGGCTCGGTCTACGAGGGCCTGTGGGCAGAGGGCAGGCGCCAGGGCAGGGGTCGCCTCAAATACGCCGACGGCGGCCGCTACGACGGCGAGTTCGCCGCTGACCGGCGCGAGGGCCAGGGCCGGTGGAAGAAGGCGGACGGCACGGTGATCGCCGGCCTCTTTGCCGGGGATGAGCCGGTGGCGCCGCCCCCGCCGCCCGCAGAACCGGCTCCGGAGCCCGAACCGCCGGCAGGGGTCAGTGCCGCGCCGCCGCCGGTGGTCGAGGAGCCGCTGCCGCCCGCGGCCGGGCCTGCACCTGCGGCGGAACAGGTGGCGACCGAACCCGCACCGGAACCCGAGCCGGAACC
>CAZMNU010000034.1:11253-25938 GCA_964567725.1 uncultured Desulfobulbus sp.
CCGGAACCCGAGCCGGAACCGGCAGTTTCCGCCCCCCGGGTCACCGCGGCCGAGTCAAAACCCCAGGCCGCGCCGGCACCGGCCGCCAATGCGGTCGACAACGCACCCGCGGCCGGCGATGCGACCGCGGATGCCGTTGCCGAGCCCGCCGCCCCGGCCGAGCCGAAGACCGGCGGCACCGATCTGTACAGCCGCGGGGGCGTGCTCTACAGCGATGCCGAGGCCAGCACACCCTTCACCGGCAAGGCCCTCAACACCCTGGAGGACGGCGCCACCTACAAGGGCGGCTACGTCCAGGGGCTGATGGACGGCCGGGGCGAACTGCGGCATACCAGCGGCGATTACTTCACCGGCACCTTCAGACAGGGCCAAATGCACGGCCGCGGGGTCTACACCTACGCCGACGGCCGCCGCTACGACGGCGAGTTCGAGGACGGCCGCATGCACGGCCGGGGCGTCTACACCTACCCCGACGGCTCCCGCTACACCGGCGCCTTCAGGGACGGGCGGTTCCACGGCCAGGGCCTGTACGTGTTCGCCGACGGCAGCCGCTACCAGGGCCAGTTCCGGGACGGCCTGTTCGCGGGCCGCGGCGTGCTCAGCTACGTGGACGGCAAGCGCTACGCGGGCTCGTTCAAGGACGACCTGCCCGACGGCCAGGGCACCCTTTCCGCCCCGGACGGCAGCGTCTACGAGGGCGCGTTCCGCGGCGGACGACGCAACGGCCGGGGCAGCATCACCTTTGCCGACGGCCGCACCGTCGGCGGCACCTTTGTCAACGACCGGCTGGTGCGATGAGCATCGGCCGGCCGGACCGGACCGTTTCCGGATCAGTCCAACCCTAGAGGCAGCTGACCATGTTGTGGAAGTACCGGACCATTCTGTTCGAGTTCACCAAGGACGGCCTGCTCGGCGACCGCTACGTCGACGACGAGGAGATGGAGAAGAGTCTCAACGAGATGGGCGCGCTCGGCTGGGAACTGGTGAACGTGACCCTGCTCCAGGACGGCCTGCTGGCCATCCTCAAACATGCCGCCGCTGCGGAGACCGTGACGGCCGGTCCCACGGTGCGGCCGGTTGCGGCGGCCGCTCCAGGCCCCGAGCGCGCCGCCGAACCGGCCGAACTGGATGAACCGGGAGAGGTGGAGGACGAGGTGGCCGAAGAGGCGCCGCACCTGGTCACGCCGGTGATCCGTGAGCGGCCGCGGCCCGCGTCCCCCGCGTTCCGCCAGCCGGCCGCGGCCCTGGAGGACGAGCACGAACTCCCGCCCCTGCGCGGCCTGGAGCGTCAGCGCCAGGAAGGCCGCCAGCGGCGTGAACCGGATTTTGTCGATGCCATCAGGATATCCTGAACCGGCCGGGACACGGCCGGACCGCAGCCGCACCACGCACCGCTGAGCACCCATGGGCGGGTATATCCTCAAACGGCTCCTGCTCATGGTGCCGACCCTGTTCGGCGTCATGCTCATCACCTTTGCCATCACCCAGTTCGTGCCAGGCGGGCCGGTGGAGCGGCTGGTGGCCCAGCTGAGCGGCTACGGCGCGGGCGGGGACACCACCAGCGGCGGCCTTTACCAGGGCAACAAGGGGCTGGACCAGGAGCGGGTCGAGCAGCTGAAGAAGCTCTACGGCTTCGACCAGCCGCCACTCACCCGCTTCCTCACCATGATGCGGCAGTACCTGGTGTTCGATTTCGGCCACTCCTACTACCACCACAGGAGCGTCAGCGAACTGGTGGTTTCCAAGCTGCCGGTGTCCATGTCGCTCGGGTTGTGGACCTTTGTCATCGTCTACTCGGTGTGCATCCCGCTGGGCATCGCCAAGGCGGTGCGCGACGGCTCGGCCTTCGACGTGGCCACCAGCACCGTCATCCTGGTGGGCTACGCCATCCCGGGCTTCGTGCTCGGCATCGTGCTCATCGTCCTGTTCGGCGGCGGCAGCTTCTTTAACCTGTTCCCGCTGCGCGGCCTGGTCTCGGACAACTGGCACCAGCTCGGCCTGGCGGGCAAAATCCTCGACTACCTCTGGCACATGGTCCTGCCCATCACCGCCTCCACCGTGGGGAGTCTCGCGGTCATGACCCTGCTTACCAAGAACTCCTTTCTCGAGGAGATCCGCAAGCAGTACGTGGTCACTGCCCGGGCCAAGGGGCTGGAGGAGGGGCAGGTGCTCTACCGGCACGTGTTCCGCAACGCCATCATCCCGATCATCACCGGCTTTCCGGGCAGCTTCATCACCGCCTTCTTCACCGGCAGCCTGCTCATCGAGACCATCTTCTCGCTGGACGGCATGGGATTGCTCGCCTACGAGTCGGTGATGAACCGCGACTACCCGGTGGTGCTTGGCACGCTCTATTTCTTCACCATCATCGGCCTGGTGTCGCGGCTGCTCTCCGACCTCTCCTACGTGCTGGTCGACCCGCGCATCAGCTTCGAGGCGCGCGGCTGACATGGCGGCCGGACGCGGGCGCGGCAGCAGTCTCTGGCGGCGGCGGTGGGCGATCTTCCGCGCCAACCGCCGCGGCTACTGGTCGCTGATGCTGTTTCTCCTTCTCTTCGGCCTGAGCCTGTTCGCCGAGGTGTTGAGCAACGATCGGCCCCTGCTTGTCAGTTACCAAGGGCAACTCCATTTCCCGCTCTGGCGGATGTACCCGGAAACCACCTTTGGCGGCGACTTCGACACCGAGACCGACTACCAGGATCCCTACATCCGCGAAACCCTGAGCGCGGGCGACAACTGGGTGCTGTTTCCACCCAACCCGCACAGCCTCAATTCCATCAACCTGGACCTGGATCGGCCGGTGCCCTCGCCGCCCACCCGCGAGAACCTGCTCGGCACCGACGACCGCGGCCGGGACGTGCTCGCCCGGCTCATCTACGGGTTCCGCATCAGCGTGCTCTTCGGTGCGGCCCTGACCCTGGTGGGCACCCTGCTGGGCATCCTCGCCGGCGCCCTGCAGGGCTATTTCGGCGGTCGCCTCGACCTGGTCTTCCAGCGATTCATCGAACTCTGGGGCTCCATGCCCGAGCTCTACCTGCTCATCATCTTCGCCTCCATCTTCAAGCCGAGCCTGCTGCTGCTGCTCGTGCTGCTTTCCCTGTTCGGCTGGATGGGGCTGTCCGACTACGTCCGCGCCGAGTTCCTCAAGGGCCGGAACATGGAATACGTCAAGGCGGCCCGGGCGCTGGGCGTGGGCAACGTGACCATCATGGCCCGCCACCTGCTACCCAACAGCATGACCCCGGTGATCACCTTCCTGCCCTTCCGCATGTCCGGGGCCATCCTCGCCCTGACCAGCCTGGATTTCCTCGGCCTGGGCGTGCCGCCCTCGACCCCCAGCCTGGGCGAACTGCTCGCCCAGGGCAAGGCCAATATCGAGGCCTGGTGGCTGTCACTGTCCACCTTCATCGTCCTCGTGGGCACCCTGGTGCTGCTCATCTTCATCGGCGAGGCCCTGCGCGAGGCCTTCGATCCCCGCAAATAAAAAGGGGGGAACCGGCCATGGCCGATTCCCCCCTGGTCACAGAACCGTTGCCGTTCAGTGCTGGTGGCGCTGCAGGTGCTCTATCTCGTGGCGCAACCGGGCGAGTTCGTCGCGGAACCCGGCGCGCAGCTCCGCAAGTTCGGCATAGAGGTCGCCGGCCGTGTACTCGACCGGTGTGTCCGCCGTCGCCCCCTCGCCCCGGGCCGGGAGGAGCGGCAGGCGTGCGCACACCTCCTGTTGCCAGGCGGCGTAGCGGCCGATTGCCGTTGCCAGGGTTGCCGCTGTAGCGTCGCCGCGCAGCAGGCGCTCGTACAGGTAGTTGACCAGGGCGTTGCTGGCCGCGTCGCTGTCGCCGGCGGTGCGGCCGAGCAGGTTGATCACCGCGCCGAGCAGCTGCACCAGGGCGCGCTGACCCGCATCCTCGGTCAGTTCGGCCAGGGCCCCGGTCTGCTCCAGGGCGGCGCGCACCTTGTCGCCTGTCGGGTTGCGGACCACCCCGGGCAGGAGTGCGCCGAGGCTGGCGAGCACCGGTTCGCGCTCCGCCGGGGAGGGGGACAGGGCCGTTGCCAGGCCCAGGCCGGCAATCGGCGCGCCGGTTTCCCCGGCGGCGATGGTCGCCTCCAGCGCCCGGGTGAGGTCGTCCTCGTCCGCGGTCTGCGGCTCCTCCTCGTCATCCTCGCTGGCTGCCCCGAAGAAGTCGGGCTGGCCTTCCCCGTCCGCCGTCTCTTCGCCGGCACTCGCCAGGGCCATCCCGGCCTCGTCGGTGGCGTCGACCGGCAGGTCGGCGAGCAGGGTTTCCAGCGGCGCTTCCGCCAGCGTCTCGTCCCCGGCGGCAACCTCTGCCGTGTCCATCGCCCTGTCCTCAGGCTCCTCGGTTGCACCGAAGAACAGGTCCAGTTTCTCCTCGAGGTCCGTCATGGGTGCATCGGCCAGGGCGGCCATCTCCTCCTCCTCGGAGAAGCCCCGCTCTTCGGCCGCGTCGGCCAGGGCCGCGGTCAGCGGCTGCTCGTCGGCAAAGAACAGGGACTGCTCGATCTCCTCCACCGGGACTGCTGCCCTGGGCGGTTGTTCGGGCGCCTCGCCGGTTTCGGCAAAGAAGCTGTCCAGCCGGCTCTCGATGTCCTCCAGGCCCGGCTCCCCGGTCATGTCCTCGAGGCCGAGGGCGTCCACGAAGTTGGGCTCGTCGACCTCGCTGAGGGCCGACGCCGGCTCATCGGCCGGGGCTGCGGTCAGGGTGTCCGCGTCCTCCTCCCGGGCCGCTGTCAAGGCATCGGCAAGGGCGTCCCCGGCCCCGGCCGGTTCGGCAAAGAGGCTGTCCAGGGTGCCCTCGAGATCGAAGTTTTCGGGCGGGAGGGCCGCCTCCAGGTCGAAATCGGCCTGCTCCGCCGGTGATCCGGCCGGGACGGACAGCCCGTCGTCGGCCGTTTCCAGGTCGAGGGACAGTTCGTCCAGTGCTGCCGGGGTGAGGGCGGGCCGGGTGGCCGGCTCGGCAAAGAGGCTGTCCAGGGAGGAATCGAGATCACCCCCGGCCGGCGAGGACTCCAGCCCCAGGTCGACATGGTCGGCCGGTTCGGCGACGTCGGCCAGGGCTTCGTCCGGGCCCGGTTCGTCCCCGAAGTCCAGCTCCAGGCCCAGGTCGGCGGCTGCCGGCGGCTGGTCCGCGTCGCCGGTACGGTCCGCCTCGGCAAAGAACACGTCGAGCTGTTCGGCCAGGTCGTCCTCGGCCGGCTGATCCCGCTCCCGCTGTTCCGGGACATGCTCCTCGGCCCCGGCCAGGGCCGGCGCCAGCCCCCGGCGGGCATGCAGGCTCGCCTCGATGCGGTCGTCCGCCAGTTCGTCATCCACCGGGTGAATGGCCTCGGGCGGCAGGACCTCGTCGGGGTACTGGACGTCCGCGGACTCCATCGCCGGCATGGCCTCGGTGGCAAAGAGACTGTCCAGTTCCGCGGCCAGGTCCTGTTCGGCGGGTTCGGCCGCGCCGCTGTCCGTGTCCAGTTCAATGGGGAAGGCCGCGGCCAGGGTCTCGCCGTGGTCCGCCTCGGCCTCGGCCGGGCCGGGGAACGGCTCCTCGACGATGTCCGCGGCCGCGGCCGGTCCGCTGATCTCGCCCACCACCCGGTCGATCCGCGCCTCGTCGATGACCGCCTGGCCCGGGCTGGCAATGAGCAGCTTGAGGTGGTCGAGACGGTTGACCTGCCCGGTGATGATCTCCCGGGCCCTGGCCTCGTCGAGACCGGCGGATTCGTCGCCGGCAATCTGCTCCAGGGCCTCGTCAAAGGAGTGGAGCAGGGCGAACGCTTCCGGGTGGGCCTCGGCCCGCTGCTCGCCGATGTACGCGCCGATCGCCTGCAGCCCCTGGATCAGCACCAGGGCCAGCCGGTTGTCGGCCACCTGGGCGCGGAAGCCCTCGAGGCTGGCGGTGTACTGGGCCAGGCTCTCCTCGGTCACCTCCCAGTCCAGGCTGAGAATGGCCGCCTTGAGCAGCTTGCGGTGGTCGCCGCCGGTTTCCACCGGTGCCGGCGCCGCGGCGCTGGGCGGAGCCGCGGGGGTGCCGGTCGCCTGCTCCTCGCCCAGGGCGATCTGGTACTGGAGGATCTTGAACTTGCGGATATCGACCTTGAGGATGCGGGTGATTTCTTCGCCGGAGATGTCCGGTGCACTCACCGATTTTTCGAAATCGTAGAAAAAGGTGAGCAGCAGCTTGATGGCGTTGGGGTGGGCGTAGGCGCCCTTGCTGCGGATGTAGCTGCCGATTTTGCCCAGTCCCTGGAGGTAGACCTCGGCCACCTTGTCACCCTGGTAGACCGATTCCAGGTTGGCCACCTCGTCGGCCAGTTCCTGGAGGATCTCGTCGGTGATCTCCCAGTCCAAGGACAGGATGATCGATTTCAGCCGGGTGAGCGGCGACGACTCTTGGCTGGTGAATTCGAACAGGTCGACGTCCTGGGTGTCGAAGGACTCGTTCGCGAACAGCGTCAGGTCCTCGAATTCGTCGATGTTGTAGATTTGGTCGCGTTTCGTTTTCTTCATAGCCCGCCTCTTGTGAGGACTGTCGGGAACCAGCGGCTACATCAGCTTCTTCTGGATGGAGATGACCGTGGAAGAGATTATTTTTTTCAACGTTTCAGGAACGTTGTATCCGGTGAGGGCACTCGCCTCGAAGGTCGGCACCTTGAGCTTGCTGTTCAGGTCCTTGTCGAGCACCGAGGTGGGCAGCACCGGGATGCCCTGGTTGCGCAGGTCGACCTTGTTGTACTGCAGCACCAGCGGAATCCGGAAGATCGACTCCTTGTAGTCCTGCAGGTTTTCGTGCAGCTGGTTGAGCGAGCGGATGTTCTTCTCGCGCATCTGCTCCTGGGCGTCGGCCACGAAGACGATGCCGTCCACGCCCTTGAGCACCAGCTTGCGGGTGGCGTTGTACTTCACCTGGCCGGGCACCGTGTACAGCTGGATCTTCAGGTCGTAGCCCTTGATCTGGCCCATGTTGAAGGGCAGGAAGTCGAAAAACAGGGTGCGGTCGCCGTGGGTCTTGAGGCTGATCATCTCCGACTGGATCTGCCGGGAGAACTTGCGGTTGATGTACTCGAGGTTGGTGGTCTTGCCGCCGCGGCCGGGGCCGTAGTAGACAATCTTCACCTGGACGATTTTTTCCCTGAGATTGATGAAGCTCACGATCGCTCTCCTGCCGCCCGGCGGGTGGCGCGTGCGCGGCGAACCGCGCGGCGCGGCCCGGGACCGGGGTCCCGGCTCACTTGCGGTTCCAGATTTTCTTGATGCGCTCGATGGTCTCGACCACGTTGAGCCGCAGGAAGCCGAGGGAAATACTCTTGCCGAACATGGTGATGAGCAGCAGTTCGTCGTCGATCTTGGAGAAGTGGATGTTGCATTCCGTGCCCTTGTGGAAGAGCAGGGAGAATTCCTGCTCGCCCACCAGCTTGGCCATGGCGTCCACGGTGGCGAAGTTGCCGGCGGCCAGGGCGGCGAAGGAATAGACATCGTACTTGGAGGTGCCGTTGTCCTTGGCAGTGATGATGTTGCCGGCCATGTCGATGATGATCACACAGTCGACGCCGATCTTGATGAGCTTTTCCGTCAGGATTTCGTCTATCTTTTCAAGTTGTTCCTGGCTGACGACCCCATAGTTCATATAGCTACCTCGTAGGCTCTGCAAAGTGTTGATGACGAAGAGGCGGCCGCGGCGTCAGACCCGCGACCGGGGGACGGCTCCGCCGCCCCGGATCCTGGCTGGAAAAGCGCTGCAAAAAGGCGGGCGAACAGGCCCGCCGTACCGACTACATTTCTGATATCGCGAGTATACGCGAGAACCCGGTGGAGATGAAGCGGTTTTTCCCGGGTCACGGTTTTTTGCCCGGCCCTAGTGCCTGCCCATGGGGCCGAGCTTCTCCTTGAACCGCTGGTTCACGGCGTAGACAAAGGCGAGCAGCTCGGCCACGGTCTGGTAGAGTTCGGCCGGGATGGGCGCGCCCACCGGAATGCGGGCAAGCAGTTCGACCAAATCCGCGTCCTCGGTGATGTGCACCCCCGCCTCCCGGGCCGCGGCGATGATCCGCTCCGCGGTCAGGTTGGCGCCGCTGGCCACCACCTTGGGCGCGGCGCCGGTGGCGCGGTCGTAGAGCAGGGCAACCGCCTTTTTCGCCTTCGGCTCGTCAGGGGCCATGGTTTCGTGCTCCATTCATGCCCGGGTGTCGACCATGCCGGTGACCCCGCGGACGATCCGTTCGAGCAGGGAGCCGACCGGCTCGCGCGCACCGACCAGGAACTGCACCGAGGCTGGCGCCTCGGTGCTCAACCGCTGTTCGAGTTCGCCCCGGTGGTCGGCCAGGAAACGGGCCCGCTCGCTGTCCTCGGCCAGGAAGCGCACGGCCAGCCTGCCGTCCGCCTTGTGGACGCTGATCTGCAGGTTGCCGAGCCCTTCCAGCCGCAGGTGCAGCTCATAGCGCGGGTGAACCTGTTCGTCCCCGTGCCGGTCCTGGTCGCGGCCCTGGTCCGCATCGACCAGCAGGTAGCCCTGGTCGAGAAAGGAGAAGGGCAGGGGCAGGAAAAAGAGCGACTCCCCGGCCAGGCGGATCTGCAGGAGCTGGAACAGTTCGATGGAGCGGACCAGCTGATCGGCCTGCATGGTCCCCCGCTCCCCGGCCGGCAGCTGCTGGGCGAGTTCGAGCAGGGCGAACTTGAGGGTGCGCACCGCCTCCTCCTGGCGGCCCTCGGCGAAGAGCCGTTCCAGGTTCACGCCCAGCCGGTCGATGACCTCGTGCAGCTGGTTGCCGTCCACCACCGGCCGCGGTGCGGCGGCGACCCCGGCGGATTCCAGCTCGGCCAGCAGTGCGACCAGCTGCCCGAGCGGGGTGCTGCCGGTCGCGCCGGTGTTCGCCAGCAGGGGGAGCAGGGAGGCGGCAAGGCGCTGTGCGGACCCGGCCTCGGCCGTGGCGGCCAGGGCTGCAAGCGCTGCCGGGTCGAACCCCGCGGGCAGGAGCGCCTGGCCCGCCCCCGGCCGGGCGGCCAGGTCGGTGAACAGGGTGGCCAGCGCCGCGGCCCGGGCCGCAGATTCAGGCGCGAGCGTACCGCCCCGGGCGAGTTGGTTCAGCCGGGTGCCGATCTCGGCGAGCAGGGCGGTTCGCTCATCCCCCGGCGCACTGGCGAACAGGGCCGCGGTGCGGCCGAGCAGCCCGCCAAGCGCCTGGTCCGGCATCCCCGCGGCCGGCACAGTCCGGCCGGATACCGCGGCGAAGTATTCCAGGGTCTCGCGGCTGGCGGTGCTCAGCCCGGGCAGGTGCGCCGCCTGGTCGGCCAGGCCGGTGAGCGCGGGCAGGGTGGTCGCCTGCTGGCCGATCAGGTGGATGGTCGCGCCGATCATCCGCTGCACCGGGTTGTGCACGATCTGCAGCTCCACCCGGGGGACGAGGGCAGTCACCTGCAGGTCGAGCCGCGCGCCCACCGCGAGCGGCGTGGCCGACTCGGCCAGCAGCTGGCGACCGCCAATGTCGATGGTGAACTGGCCGGTACCGGTGCGCGCGCTGATCACCCCCTGGAGCAGCTGGCCCTGGGCAAAAGGGGCCTGCTGCTGGCCGCCGGACTGGTAGCCGGGCAGCTGCTGGATGCGGAGGATGGGCAGGGCGGCGCTGGTCGGATCCATGACCTGGCAGGTGGGCTATGGTCCGGCGGGTGGCCGGCCCGGTCAGGGCGTCTGCACGTTCTCGCGCAGCTGCCGTCGTTGTTCCCGCAGGCAGCAGGAAACAATCTGGTCCCTTGTTTTTGGCGTTACTTCAATAAAATGAAAGGCAATCTGAAAGCGGTTTCGACGGATCCGGTAGGAGCGGATCATGTTGGCCAGGCAGAAGATGGGTTCCGGGTCCTCGGGCGGGGTCAGCTCCAGCAGGATGCGCTGGCTGCTGGCCGGCTTTTCACTGAACAGGGCGAGCAGGCCGCTGCCGCTCAGGTCGAGGGTGGTGCCCGTCATCCGCCAGCACTCGGCCCGGGTGTCCTGCTGCTCGGCGGTGTAGCTGGCCTTGACCGGCATGTTGATGGAGACCCGAAAGTAGTCGCGCAGGGATTCCGGGGTGATCGGTTCGCGGGCGATGAAGCGCAGCCGCCGGTTGTCGATGACCTGCTCCAACCGGGCGATGAGCACGATCTTTTCGCCCTGGTGCTCCACCGTGATGCTGCAGTTGCCGTCCATGCGCAGGTCGTCGGCCTGCCAGGCGTCGGGCGGGAAGAGCAGGTCCAGGGCGGGCGGTTCCTTGCCGAAGACCAGGGCGTTGCAGCGGAGCATCTCGCCGCCCTGCCCGGGCAGGTCCACCACCGCCGGGACGTTGGCGTCGATCCTGGCGAGCAGGTCGTCGAGCCGGGACACGGCCGCTCAGTTCTCCGCCGGAGGCTGCTCCGGGTTGCGCACGAGCACGCGCATGCGCAGTTGGCGGCGCTGCAGCTCGAAGCAGCAGGCCATGATCTTGTCCTGGCTCTCCGGGTCGATGGCATCAAAGGCTAGGGCCACGTAAAAGGTCTCCGCCCCCACCTGCCGGCAGCGCACCACGTGGCCGTAGGCGGTGATCAGGTCCATGGGCCCGGCCGGCAGGGTCAGCTCGATGCGCACCCGGCGACCTTCCTCGATGGGCGCGTTGAAGCTGCACAACAGGCCGCTGCCGCTCAGGTCAATGGTGTCGCCGAGCAGCTTCCAGGATTCGCCTTCCCGGGCCAGTTCCTCGGGGATGGCCGAACTGGCCGCCACCCGCGTGCTGGCTGCCACCCGGAAATGGCTGCGCGCCTGGCTGTGCCAGTCGATCTGTTCGATTTCGCAGGCAAGGGTCCCGGGGTCGCGGACCGCAACAATGCGGGCGGTGAGCACGGCGCTCCGTTCACCCAGATCCACCCGCACCAGGCAGGTGCGGCTGGTGTCGACCCGTTCCGGCACCAGGGTGGCCGGGGGAAAGTGAAGGACCAGGGCAGGCGGCGCCCCCTGGCCGGAGAAGCAGGACAGCCGTTCCCGCTCGGTCGCGCCGGTCAGCGGCACATCGGCCAGCAGCGGGGTCTTGTCCTTGAGTGCAAGAGCACAACTGTTCTGTGATGGCAAGGTGTTACCTGCTTGGGCAAAGTGGCTGGGAGATGTCCGCTACCTTGCCATAAGCGCATCGGGATGAAAAGGTATTTTTCACGACCGGGCCGGGCGGGACGGACAGCGCCGGGCGCGGGCCGGGGCCCGGGTCAGTTGGTCGAGCTGATCCTCCTGCCGGTCTGCCCCGGCGGCTGCCTGTAGCCCTGGAGCACCTCGTTGCCCCGGCGCAGGGCTCTCCGTTCGCTCTGCTGCACGGCCAGCACCGCGTTGAGGTGGGGCAGGAGCCGCTGGTTGCGCTCCTGGATCTCCTGCATGAGGCTGAGCAACTCCAGCACCCGGCCCTCATGGCCGTCGCCGCCCTGGCCGAGCAGGGTGAGCACCCGGCTGTCGTCGGCCCGCACCGACTCCTGCAGCTCGGTCATGGTCCGGCAGAGCCGGTCGATGCTCTCGTGGTCGCCACGGTACACGGCCTGTTCGATCTCCGCGTTCAGCCGCGCCAGTTCCCGGTACTGGCCGATGGTCCGGTCAAGCAGTGCGGCGCCCATCTCACATCGCCACGGCCAGGGGTTTGTAGGCGGCCATGGCCGCGGCCGCAGAGGCCACGGGTGCGGCCAGGGTGGTCACCGCGGCCGCCGCCCTGGCCACGGCCTCGCTCTTCGCGGCGCCGGCACTCTGGTGCTGTTCGGCCCGGTTGATCTCGATGGCCTCGGCCCAGGTGGCGCGCAGGTCGGCGAGCAGCCCCTTGACCTCGACCAGCGGCTCGGTGTCGTTCTTCAGGTTGGCCTGCATCATCCGCCGCAGCATGTAGCCGTAGAGGGCGGTCAGGTCCTCGGCCAGGGCCGGGGCCTGGGTGCGGTCCAGGGTGGCGGCGAATTCCGAGACGATGGCCGAGGCCTTGTTGATGAAATGAGCCCGCTTGTCCACCTGGCCCTCCTCGATGGCCTGGATGGCCTGGGCGAGGAAGCGGCCGGCGCCGTCGTAGAGCATGAGCATGAGCTGCTCCGGCGAGGCGGAGAGGACCGTGTTGGCCAGGTACTGGTTGGTGTATCCGTTCATCGTTTACTCCCGCTCATCATATTGGTCAGCGCGGTCATCTGCTGGGTGAGGAAGCTTGACTGCGCATTGAGGTTGCTTACCAGGGTTTCCATGGCGCTGAACTGCGCCTCCAGGGTCTTTTGGCGCTGTTCCAGGCGTGCCTGGGAGGCGTCGATCTTGGTGTCGATCCGTTTCAGGTTGCTGTTGATGCTCTCACGCCTGCCCTGCAGCATGCCGGTGGCGGAGCTGGTCAGATCGAACAGGTAGTTCTTGAACCGGGTGGCCACGCCCTCGACCCCGTCCTCGCCGGCCAGCAGGCTGACCACGCTGTCCAGGTTGGTGTCGATGGCCGCGTTCAGGGTTTTTTCGTTCACCTGCAGGGTGCCGTCCTTCTGGGTCTCGAAGCCGAGCTGGCTCAGGGCCCGCAGGGTGCCGGAGTTCTCCGCCGGCTGGGTGAGCATGGTCTGCAACCGGCGCTTGATGGCGTTGATGCCGGCGTCACCGCCGAGCACGCCGCCGCCCTCGCCGTTGATCACCGACTGGCCGGTGATGAAGCCGATCACCTTGTTGTAGCCGGTGGCAAACCCCTCGATGGCCTCCCTGATCGCCTCCTTGTCCACGTTCACCGCCAGGCTGGTGGTGGCGCCGACCTCGGCCTTGCGCAGGTCCAGGGTCACGCCCGGGATGGCCTCGGTGAGTGTGTTCGAGTCGCTGTAGATGTCAATGCTGTCCACCCGCACCTGCGCCCGGGCGGCCTGCTGGATGGGCGCGCCCAGGTCGAGACTGGCGGTGCCGCCGGTCAGGGTGCTGGCGTCCAGGGAAAACTCCCTGGCCACGGTCTCGCCGGTGAGCACCAGCCGGTAGGGCGTGCTGCTGCCGTCGGGGTTGACCGAGCCGTCGTTGATAATGGCTGCGCGCACTCCCAGGTCCGCCTCGTTGATGGCCGCCATGATGCCGGTGAGGGAGTTCTCGCCCTCGCCGATGTCGATGGTGTGCGTTTCCTCGCCCACGCTCAGGCTGAGGGTGCCGGTGCCGAACAGGGGGTCGCTGCTGCCGGCCACCCCTGTGCTCACCGATTTCTGCACCCGGGCGAGGGACACCACCTCGACCTCGTAGCTGGCGCCGGGCACGGCGTCGCGCGAGGCCGAGGCAGTGAAGAACTCTTCGGAGCCGAGCGTGGTCGACCGCTTGAGCAGGGTGTCCCGGTAGTTCAGGTCCTTGATCGAGTCGGCAAACGATTTGAGCCGCGTGTCCAGTTCGGTGAAGGCCTTGAGCCGGTTGTTCAGCCAGGTCTTGTCCGCCTCCAGCCGGGCGAGCGGCTGGCGCTCGATGTTCATCAGCTGGTCGATGATCGAACTGGTGTCCAGCCCGGTGGCCAGGCCGCCGAATTGAATGCTCATGATTGCGTTCTCCGCGCTCAGCTGACGGTGTCGACGAGGTTGCCGCTCAGTTCTTCCAGGTGTTTGCTCAACTCGAGCAGCTCCTCCTGGGGGATCTGCCGGATCACTTCGTCGGTCTCGCTGTCGACGATCTTGACGACCAAAGAGTTCGAACCGCTGTCGCGTTCGAAGCGGACGGAATAGAGCCCGTCCTCGGTGATGTTCTTGATCTGCCTGAGCAGCTCTTCCGGCTGCGTCCGGCGCTTCTGGCTGCTGGTCTGCGGCTCCTGCCGCTCCTCCCGGCCGCGCTCCACCTGCCGGGCCGGTTCATTGATCCGCGGCGGACCGGTGGCCGCCGTGCCGATAGTCTCGATCTGCATGGTCATCCCTCCGTGTCAGGAAAAAAGGCGGGGCCGGGGGGACCGGCGGACCGGTCCCCCCGGGAAGAGGGCTTAGCCGAGCAGGCTCAGGGCCAGCTGCGGCGCCTGGTTGGCCTGGGCCAGGATGGAGACGCCGGCCTGCTGCAGGATGTTCTGCGAGGTCATCTTGCTGGTCTCCTGGGCGATGTCCGCATCGAGGATGCGCGACCGGGCGGCCGAGATGTTCTCAGAGATGTTCTGCAGGTTGGCGATGGTCGACTCGAACCGGTTCTGCACCGCACCGAGGTCGCCGCGCATGTTGTCGATCTGCATCAGCGCGCCGTCCACCGCCTCGATGGCCTTGGACGAGCCATCCACCGAGGTGATGTCCAGGGTGTTGATGGACTGCAGGGTGCTGACGTTGGCCGCGTTGGCTGTGGTGTTGCCGAAGAGCGAGCCTGCGGTATCGATTACACTGCTGGTGACGTTGAAGCTGGCCGAACTGGCGAAGGAGACCTGTCCACCGACGGTTGAGGAGTCGGTAGTACCATGTGTCAGCGTCTGAGCTCCGGTTTCACTGCCGGTCAAATCAATCGTTTCGGCTCCGGCACCGTGGCTGAAATCGGAAACCTTGATGTCGTAACCTGCCGATTGCTCAAGGGTGATGCTTTTTTTGTCATCGCTCAGGGTGGCGGTGATACCGGTATTGCCGGCCTGCTCGTTGATGGCCGAGGCCATGTTGCTCAGGTCGCTCGAAAGCACGGTGGCCGTGATGCCGATCGCGGTGGTGTTCGTCCCTTGCAGATTCAAGGTCACGCTACCGTCCGCAGACAAACCACTCAGGGTGGCCGTGGTCTT
>CAZMNU010000035.1:0-1777 GCA_964567725.1 uncultured Desulfobulbus sp.
GGCCTGGGTGGCCGGCCAGCGAACCAACCTCGCCCGGCTCGGCGCGGACATCGCCGCCGCTATCCGCGCACGCGGCGTCGACTGAACAAAAAAGGAAGGAAAGAAGCCCGGAAAGGGGCCGGGGTCAGCCCGCCGGCAGGGTGGTGCGCAGGAAGCGGACGATACGCTCGGCCGCGTGGCCGTCGCCGTAGGGATTGACCATTGCGCCCGACCGGCCGCCGACCGGGGCGGCGAGGAGTTCGGCGGCCTGGGCCACGATGGCCGCCTCGTCCGTGCCCACCAGGTGCACCGTGCCCGCGGCCACGGCCTCGGGCCGCTCGGTGGTCTCGCGGGTGACGAGCACCGGTTTGCCGAGCGATGGGGCCTCCTCCTGCACCCCGCCCGAATCGGTGACAATCAGGCTGGCCCGGTCCATGAGGGCGACAAAGGGCAGGTAATCGAGTGGTGCAAGCAGGTGCACCCGCTCCTGCCCGCCGAGCAGCCGGCCGACCGGTTCCTGCACCTGCGGGTTGAGGTGCACCGGGTAGACCAGTTCCACCCCGGGGTGGGTCTCGACCAGGGTGCGCAGAGCCCGGCAGACCCGCTCGAAGCCGGCGCCGAAGTTCTCCCGCCGGTGGCCGGTGACGAGCACGAGCTGTTTGTGCGCATCGAGAAAGGCGAACCGCTCGGCCATCTGCCGCTGCAGGCCGGCGTCCGTGCGCAGCCGCCCGACCACGTTGAGCAGGGCGTCGATCACCGTGTTGCCGGTGACCAGGACGCGGTCCGCGGGTACGCCCTCGGCGAGCAGGTTGTCGCGGGCGCGCTCGGTGGGGGCGAAGTGAAAGCGGGCCAGCATGCCGGCCAAACGGCGGTTCATCTCCTCGGGAAAGGGGGCCTGCAGGTTGCCGGTGCGCAGCCCGGCCTCGACATGGCCCAGGGGGATTTGGTGGTAAAAAGCGGCCAGGCCCGCGGCCATGGTGGTGGTGGTGTCCCCGTGGACGAGCACCAGGTCCGGCCGGAAGCGGGTGAACACCGCCTCGAGGCCGCGCAGCACGCCGCAGGTGGTGTCGGTCAGGCTCTGGCCGGGCCGCATGATGTCCAGGTCGAAGTGCGGGCGGATGGCGAACAGGGCGAGCACCTGGTCGAGCATGTCGCGGTGCTGGCCGGTGACGCACACCCGGCTGTCAAAGTCTGCCGGGAACCGGGCCAGTTCGCCGACCACCGGCGCCATCTTGATCGCCTCCGGCCGGGTGCCGAACACGGACAACACCCTGCATCGCCTCATGGTCCCCTCCTTGTCCTTACCGGCCCCAGGCACGCCCATTCCGCCGCTCACTCAATCGACGATCTGTCCCGCCGGGGCGCGGCCGGCATCGAGCAGCAGCCGGCCGACCATGGAGGCGGCGATGATCACCGCCATACCCACGAGCACCTGCAACGGCACCGCCTGGTGGCGGGTGACGGCCACAAACAGCACGGCCAGGGGCGGGGTCAGGTAACTGAGAAAACCGATCACCGCCAGGTTGCCGCCCACCACTGCCCGGTTCCACAGGAAAAAGGAGAGGCCGAGCGGCACACAGCCGAGATAGGCCGCGGCCAGAAGAGAGGAGCCGGAGGGCGCGGGATGCGGCCCGGTGAGCATGAACAGCACCCCGGACAGCACGGCCGCGTACACGGTGAAGGCGGTCATCGGCTCCTCGCGCAGGCCGAGCCGCGACAGGCCGACGGAAAAGCTGCTCCACACCAGGCCGCAGAGCAGGGCCAACCCGTAGCCGCCCAGGGCCTCGCTGCGGAAGCC
>CAZMNU010000035.1:1877-25323 GCA_964567725.1 uncultured Desulfobulbus sp.
CCCGGGCAGGGTGAGCCTGAGGGTCCGTTTCTGGACCACGTCGAGCAGGTAGAGAAACAGGGCTCCGGCGGTAAAGCTGTAGAACAGCAGGGGTTCGATGGCGAGCCCCTCGAGGCCGGAGCCGGTGGCCGCGGGCAGGCTGGCCCAGCAGAGGATGGCGCCCAGGGCGTAGAGGTAATGCTGCATGGCGATGCTCCGGGAAAGGGGATGAACGGTCCGGCAAGATACCGCCACCGGCCGCGGATTGCCAGCCCGGCCGCATCGGCAGGTGCGGAAAATGGCCGGTCGCCGGATTCAGCGGCTGTGGTCGCGCCAGAATCGGGCCCAGTCGGCCAGGCCGGGCAGCCACTGAACGCGGGCCCCGTGCGGCTGCACCCAGGCGAGCTGCCAGTGGCGGTGTTCGCCCTGCTGCCAGAGGTCGGCGGTCCAGCCGAGCCAGCCGAACTCCGGCGGCTGCGGCCCCTGCCACAGGGTCTCCCACTGCAGCCAGAGCACCGGCCGTGGCTGCCCGGCGGCCCAGGCCGCGAGCTGCGGCCGCAGGCCGGCGCCCCGGTCGCGCAGATAGGTGGTCAGGTAGGTGTTGTAGACGAGGATGGGGGCGTCGCCCGGGAAAGTGGCGTGTTCATTGAGAAAGCCCGTCAGCCCGGCGGGCAGATCGACCCGATAGAGCCGCACCCGCGCCCCGTGCCGGTGGGCCCGGTGGAAGCTGTCCATGCCCCGGCGGAGCAGGGCCAGCCGGTCGGTCTGGTCCGCCCAGACAAAGGCGGCCAGGGTCCGGGCGTCCCGCTCCACGCTCAGGTCCAGGGGGGCGAGGTCGCAGCCGGTGCGGGTCAGCACCTGCGGCAGGGGGTGGGGGAAGCGCTGGGGGCCGTCACCCGCGGCCACGACCACGAACGGGTCGCCCTCCCCCCGGCCGAGATCGGCCAGGAGCGGCCGGCCGGCCGCATCGGTGAGGCGGAAGGTGCGCCAGTCGGCCACCAGGTTGAGCCCGGCGCTGGCCCCCAGTTCGACCAGGTGCAGCTCGGGCCAGCCGGGGCAGCAGGCCGGCAGCAGCCAGGCGAGGCCGCGGGCGACCTCGTTGGTCTGCACGCTCGCCGTACGGAGAAAGACAGTCAGCTGCGGCCGCAGGGCGAGGATGGCCGCGCGCAGGGCCGCCGCGAACCCGGCCCCGGCCGGGTCCAGGGTGCCGCCCGCGCTCGGGCAGTAGCGGGCCAGTTCCGCAGTTGCGTCCCCCTTGCCGAGCACCTCACGGTGCAGGCCGGCCAGGAGCAGCAGCGGCACATCGAAGGTAGCCCGGCCGCGACTGGCCACGAGCAGCCAGGCGGCCACCGGGTCCTGGTCCGCCCCACGCTCGAGCCAGTCGGCCAGCAAACCGCACACCCGGCTGGAGAGCGGCGCGTAGTTGGCGGCAAAGTCCTGCTGGCGGCGGAAGCGGCGGCTGAGCCGGAGGGGAAAATCGTCGATGAGGGGTTGCTCGGTCATGACCACTCCACAGGCAGCAACAATTCCAGCCGATTCGGACAGGGACGGACGACCGACTCTAACCCGGGCGGCCGGCCGCGACAAGGTGTGAGCGGGGCGACCGGCCCGGTTCACGGCAAAACGCACGGGAGAACCACCCGCCGATGATCGAGCTGTCCGTGTACGCCGGCCTGTTTCTTGCTGCCCTGCTGGCCGCCACCGTACTGCCCATGCAGTCCGAGGCGGTGCTGGTCGGGCTGCTGCTCACCGGCGACTACCCGGTGGCCGCCCTGCTCTTCGTTGCCAGCCTGGGCAACGTGCTCGGCGCGGTGCTCAACTGGCTGCTCGGCCGCGGCCTGGAGCGGTTGGGCCACCGGCGCTGGTTTCCGGTGCGCGCGGCGCGGCTCGAGCAGGCCCGGGCCTGGTACCACCGCTGGGGCCGCTGGTCGCTGCTGCTCAGCTGGGCGCCGGTGATCGGTGACCCGCTCACCGTGGCGGCCGGGGTGCTGCGCGAGCCGTTCTGGACCTTCCTGCTCATCGCCGGCGGGGCCAAGGTGCTGCGCTACCTGGCGCTCACCGCGGCGACCCTGGGCTGGCTGGCGTAAAAGGGGGGGCGCGGCGGATTCACAGCCGATCGAGCAGGCGCGCGCCGCCCAACTGGTCCATCTGCGCGCGCACCCAGCGGGCCTTCTGCCGCACGTGCGCGGACGGACGACCGGCGTCCAGGCCGCCCGGGTCGGGGAGCACGCTGGCGAGCAGGGCAGCCTGCTGACGGCTGAGCCGGTCCGGGCTGGTGTGGAAGATCCGCTCGGCCGCGGCCCGTGCGCCGAACACACCGTCACCAAACTCGGCGAGGTTGAGGTAGATCTCGAGGATGCGGCGCTTGGGCCAGAGCATCTCCAGGCCGAGGGTCAGGCCGGCCTCCAGCCCCTTGCGCAGGTAGCTGCGGCCGCTCCACAGAAAAAGATTCTTGGCGGTCTGCTGGCTGATGGTGCTGGCGCCGCGCACCGTCCGGCCCTGGGCGTTGTGCTCGAGCGCCCGGCCGATGGCGTGGAAATCGAAACCGAAGTGGTCCGGGAAACGCTGGTCCTCGGCCGCGATCACCGCCACGGCCAGGTGCGGGCTGATCCGGTCAAAGTCGACCCAGCGGTGGTGGACGGCTGCAGCACGGCCGCCGCGCAGCTGCTCCCATTGGCGGGCGAGGATGAAGGCGCTGGTGGGCGGGTCCAGCCAGCGCAGGACCAGGAGGACGAGGGGCGGCAGGGCCAGGGCAACGAGGGTGAGGCGGCCGCAGAGCCGCACGACCCAAGCCACAACAGACGGCCGCCGGCGCAGAGGCCGACGGCCGGAGACTGCCCGCAGCATCTCGCCCCCCGCCGGTCAGTGCGTCCCTGCGCCCGGACCCGGGATCATTGGGCTCCGGCGGGCGGTGCGGCCTGGACGGGGGCTGTGGCGGCCGGCGCTGTCTTCGCCTGCACCAGGGCGGCCCGGTCCAGGTGGCGGATCTCCTCCACCTGCCAGCTGTCCACCTCGAACAGGTGGGCGTGACCGCTCACCCGCAACACGAAACGGGGCGGCGCGGGCTGTGCTTCCTGTCCCTCGGCGGAGGGCTCGGGCGGCGCCTCCACCTGGCCGAAGCGGTAGTCGCGCACCTCGCCCTGGACCGGGTGCACGGCCAGGCGCAGCACCGGGTTGTCCAGACTGGCAGCGGCCGGGTCATCAGCCTTGAGCACCCCGCGCACGGCCAGGGTGGTGATCCGCTCGACCAGGCTGTCGCGGCTCGCGGCCACCATCTCCTCGTTCGCCCCCAGCCCCTCGACCACCAGGGCGTCTTCTTGACGGATCAGGCTGAACCCCGGCAGGTCGATGCGCGCCACCTGGTCCGGCTTCAGTCGGAGCACGGCGGTGTCGATCCAGCTGTTCGGGTCTGTTTCCTGGTCGCGGCCGGCAAGTTCCACCGCAAAAATATCCTGGTCCCCCTCGGCCCGCAGGTAGACCCGGCGCAGCCCGGCCGAACCGCCGAGAAACACCCGGCCCAGGTCCTTGCCGCCGCCGCGCAGGGTCAGCCGCCGCTCGAACCGGTCCGCGGCCACCTGGAAGCGCGCCGCCGCCTCCACGGTGGTCGCCTCGGGCCAGCCCCGCTGCAGGCTGGCCAGCCGTTCGACCAGGGCCTGCACCCGGACGGTGTCCGCCGGGAAATCCGCCAACCCGGGCAGCATCCAGCCCTTACCCGCCTTCTTCAGGGTTAGCGTTGCGCCCGTATGGTCTTCCAGCAGCAGTTCGTCCACCGTTGCCGCGTCCACCGCGAGCACCGCACCCCGGACCGGCCCGGCCGCGTCACCGGGGACGCGCAGGTGGGTCCACGCCGCCAGCCCCAGCTGCACGGCGAGCAGCAGCGCGCAGATCGTGATCAGCCTGTTCATGCTTCCACCTCCCCGGCAACGAGTTGCCGCTCACGCCGCCGCGTACGGGCGAGCACCAGCCGGTGCGCGCCCCAGACCACAACGAGCCCGGCAGCCGCCAGCCCGTAGTTGAGATACTCCCAGAAGGCCCGCGCCCCGGCGGCCATGGGCACAAGGGTGCGGGCGAAATGGCCACGACCGCGGATGGAGAGCAGGTCGCGGTCGGCCAGCGACCAGTCGATGGCGTTGGCCACCAGCTGCAGGGGGTTGAGGTAGCGGCTGCCAGCCGCGCCGCTGGCCAGCTCCAGGCTGGTGTCGGCGAGGAAGGTGTTGGAGGCCAGCAGGATGATGCGCGCCGATTCGGGTGAGCGCTCGAGCACCTTGCCGAGCACCGGCTTCGGTTTCCTGGTGTCCGGGTCTGCGGCCGCGCCGCCCTCCTGCCCGGCCGCCGCCTTGTCCCGCTCCGCCCGGGCCCGGCGGGCCGCCTCGACCAGCGGCGAGGGCCGGCCGCGGAAGGGCGAGTCGAATCGTCCTTCGACCAGCACCCCGAGCAGCTGCCGGCCGGTGTCCGTGCCGGTGGCGAAACCGGTCTCGCCGTAGCGTTCGAAGTCCGGCTGGATGTCAAAGGAAGGCGAGGTCCACGAGCCGGGCGAGCTTTCCAGGAGGCGCACCACCTGGCGCTCCCGGTTCTTCTCCGCATCCACCGTGACCGGCGAGGCCCAGGTGAGGGAGAGCTGATCGATGCCGGTGAGCAGGCCCGAGTCGCGGTGCATGCCGTCGTGGCGGATGTCCACGAAATAGGGATAGTTGAGCAGGTGGGTCTCCTGCACGGTGTAGCCGCCCACCTGCCGCTCCACCGGCACCGGGAAGGCGGCGTTCTGCGGGTCGAGCACCAGGGTCCGGGCGAAACCCAGGCCGTGGCTGGCCAGCCAGTCCTCCAGGCCGCTTTGATTCTCGGTGACCGCAAGCCGCCCCTGCAGACCGACGTTGAAGGGCGAGGTGGCGAGCACCACCGTGCCGCCCTGCATGAGGAACTGGTCCAGGGCGAACACCTGCTCGGGTTTGAGAGCATCGGGCGCGGCCACCACCAGGATGTCCGCCTCCGGGTCCACCTGGCCGGTGCCCAGGTCCACCGGCAGCACCCGGTGCTCCTGCTCGAGAAAGCGCTGCAAGAGCTGGAAGGTGTTGTCCGGCCCGGGCCGGCCCCACTGGCCGCGCGCCGCCGGGTTCGCCGGGGTGGCCAGGGCCACGGTCTTGAGCATCCCCTTGGAGAAACGCTTGAGCGCCGCGGTGAGGGCGGTTTTCATTCCGGCCCGGTCGAGTTCCGCGGGCAGGGGCACCTGCACGGTCTCGGTGCCGTTGTCGATGGCCAGGTGGAACCAGAACGGCTGGGAGGGCAGCAGGCCGGCCACCATCGGCTGCATGCCGAAGTCGCGGCTGAGCTGGGCTGCCAGCTGGCCGCCCTCGGCCTCCGGGTCGGCAAAGCTGAAGGAGAACGTGTCGCCGCCCTCTTTTTTGAACTCCTCGAGCAGCGCGGGCAGCTCGGCCTTGAGTTGGACGAGCACCTCGGGCAATTGCTCATCCGCCGACAGGTAGCCGCGCAGCCGCACCGGCGCCTGCATGCCGGCGAACAGGTTGCCGCCGCCCTGGTAGCTGTAGAGCACCTTCTTGATCGCCCGGGTGATGTCATGCTCCGGGTTGCGCAGCTCCACGTCCAGGCGGGTGTCGGTGTCGCTCTTCACCTCGATCAGGTCCTGGAACCCGAGGGTCTCGAATTCGTTGCCGTACTTGATGAGGATGTCGAAATAGGAGTTGGTCACCGCCGCCTGGTGGCGCGAGGCGGTCTGGAACGGCACCGGCCGGATGCCATACTTCTCGCCCGCCTCCTGCTCCAGTTCGGGCCGATCGTGCGGATCGACGATCTCCACCCGCACCCGGCCGCGGCCGGCCACCTCGTACTCGCGCAGCAGGTCGCGCAGCTGCGGCTGCAGGGGCGCGAGCAGCGGATGGGTCTGGCCGGAGAAGTAGCCGCGGATGAAGAGCGGCTCCTGCAGCCGGCCCAGGTAGGCGCGGGTGGCGTCCGAGATCGAGTAGATGCGCCCCTCGGTGAGGTCGGCGCGCAGGCTGGTCAGCGGCGCCAGCCACAGGTTGGTCGCCAGGAAGTTGGCCGCGAGCAGCGCCGTGGCCAGCGCCCGGCGCCGGTGCGCCGGGGTGGACGGGTTGCCGGCCCAGCGCCGCCGCTCGAGGGTGTACACATTGAGGGTGAGGAAGACACCGGTCAGGCTAAGCGGGTAGACCAGGTCGCGCAGGTCGATCACCCCGCGGGTGACCGCGTCGAAACGCGCGCCCGCGCCGAGGAGCTTGAGCAGTTCCCCGGTGCGGTTGCCGAAGAAGCTCGTCAGGGTGTCCGAGCCGAGCAGGTAGAGCGCGCTGCAGGCGAGCGTGGTCACGATCAGGCTGACGATCTGGCTGCTCGCGCGGGCGCTGACGAACAGGCCGATGGCGATGTAGGCCCCGGCCAGGCAGAGGCTCGCCAGGTAGCCGCCGAGCACCGGGCCCCAGTCGAGCCGGCCGATCAGGCTGACACTCAGCGGCAGGGGCAGGGTGAGCATGAGCGCGATGGCCACCAGCGCCAGGCAGGCGAGGAACTTGCCGGCCACCAGGGCAGGCAACCCCACCGGCGCGGTGACGAGCGGCTCCAGGGTGCCGGCCCGGTGCTCCTCGGACCAGGCGCGCATGGTGATCGCCGCCGACAGGAAGATGAGGGTGAGCGGCAGCCACTCGAACATGGGCCGTACATCGGCGATGTTGCGGCTGAACCAGGTCTCCACCCAGAAGACGATGAACAGGGTGGCCACCAGGAAGGCGCCGAAAAAGAGAAAGGCGGCCGGGGTGGCGAAAAATCCGGCCAGCTCCCGCCGGGCCACGGTGCCAAGCGCGTTCATTGCTCCCTCCCATCATGCAGGTTGATGTCGCGGAAGATCTTCTCCAGGTCGCGGGCCTCGGGTCCGAGTCCGTACAGGTTCCAGCCGGCCCGGGCCACGGCCGCGGCCGCCACCGGCGCCAGCTGTTCGGCGGAACCGGTGCCGGCCAGGGCATAGCAGGCCCGGCCGGGGGCGGCGGAGAGCCGTTCCACCCGGGTCACGCCGGCGAGTCCGGCCAGCATCGCCTGTGCCTCCTCGCGATCGTCCACGGTGACCAGCAGCCGCCGGGCCGCGGCCAGCTCGGCCAGGCGGGCGTCGAGCGCCAAACGGCCGTGCTGGATGATGAGCACCCGGTCGCACACCGCCTGCACCTCCTGGAGGATGTGGGTGGAGATGAGCAGGGTCGCCTCGTGGGCGAGTTCGCGCAGAAGCTCGCGCATGTGCTGGATCTGGGTGGGGTCAAGGCCGTTGGTGGGCTCGTCGAGGATGAGGATCCGGGGCCGGTGGAGGATGGCCCGGGCCACCCCGACCCGCTGGCGATAGCCGCGCGACAGGGTCCCGATGGTCTGGTCGGCCTTGTCGGTGAGCCCGGTGCGGGCCAGGGCCGCGCGCAGCAGCGGGCCGAGTTCGGCCCCGCCCACCCCGTGCAGGCCGGCATGGTAGCCGAGCGCGCCGGCCACGGTCATCTCCGGGTAGACCGGGCAGTTCTCGGGCAGGTAGCCGATCCGCGCCTGCACGCGGCGCAGGTCCGCAGCCAGGTCCAGGCCGTCGATGCGGATCACCCCCGCGGTGGGTTCGAGGAAGCCGGTGAGCATCTTCATGATGGTGGTCTTGCCGGCGCCGTTGTGGCCGAGCAGGCCGACGATCTCGCCCGGGCCGATGGTGAACGAGACATCGTCCACCGCCTTGAGTGGGCCGTAGGTGCGGGTCAGGTGTTCGACATGGATCATGGTTTTCTCCGGGACAGCGCAGGGTGCGGACGGCAAGGACCGGGCAAAATCGGCGGGGCCGGGCGGGCGATGGCGCCACCACCCTGCGAGGGTTCAGCGGGAGGGAACGGAGGCGGTTTTCACGACATGGAAGACGGAACGCGGAAAAGGGCGAACGATGGCACGGCGTACCCCGGCGGCACGCCTTGCCGCCTATGGTAAGTCCACCCGGACGGATGTCAAGCGGTCCGGTTCAGCGGTCGCGCAGGGTGGCGGCGAACACCGCGCCGAAACCGGCGGCGAGCATCAGGTGAAAGACGAAGAACACGTATTCGCCCAGGCTCACGGCCGCCACCAGACAGGCGGCAAACAGCAGGGCGAGCAGCCCCTCGGCGATGGTGCCCAGGCTGACGGGATTTTTTTGCCGGCCGCTGTCCAGGTCCAACCGCCGGTTACCGACGATGTTGTACTTGGGTGTGCGCACGAACGAGCTGCGGATGCCCAGGTAGCCCTCGATCACGGCCACCGAGTTGTGGAAACTGAGCCCCACGGACATGGTCAGCAGCAGCGGGAACCAGCCGACCAGGGCCAGCACCCGGCGCGCCGACAGCGGCCGCGGCAGCAGGTGGATGTTGGCGTAAAAATAGACCGTGGCCACCCCGACCAGGCCGAGCAGGGAGACGCTCAGCCAGCGCTGGTCGATCCCGGTCGGGCCGAGCAGGGGCAGCAGGCCGACGCTGGTCAGGGCGAGCAGGAGCACGGCCAGGAAGATCGAGCTGTTGAACAGGTGGGCGACCGCGTGCAGCCTGGTCAACGGCCGCAACCTGCTCGCCAGCACCAGTGGCGCCAGCCGCCGGGCGTTCTCGGCGCCGCCCTTCATCCAGCGGAACTGCTGCGATTTGATGCCGTTCATCTCCACCGGCAGCTCGGCCGGGGCCTCGACCTCCTCCAGGAAGACGATCCGCCAGTCGCGCAGCTGGGCGCGGAAGCTCAGGTCCAGGTCCTCGGTGAGGGTGTCGGCCCGCCAGCCGCCGGCCTCGTCGATGGCCCGCCGCCGCCAGATGCCGGCCGTGCCGTTGAACTGGAGAAAATGGCCGCCCGCCTCGCGGCCCGCCTGCTCGATGGTGAAATGGACGTTCAACTGCAGGGCCTGCAGCCGGGTGAACAGCGAGTAGTCGTCGTTCAGGTGGGTCCAGCGGGTCTGCACCACGCCCACCCGCTCGTCCTGGAAATACGGCACGGTGGTGCGCAGGAAGTCCGGGTCGGGGAGAAAGTCGGCGTCGAAGATGGCCACGAACTCGCCCCTGGCCCGGCGCAATCCCTCGGCCAGGGCCCCGGCCTTGTAGCCGGTGCGGTCGGTGCGATGCAGCACCCGGATATCCAGCCCCTGCTCGCGGTAGCGGGCCGCGGCGCGCTCGCAGATGGCGGTGGTCTCGTCGGTGGAATCGTCGAGCACCTGCACCTCGAACCGGTCGCGCGGGTAGCGCATGCGGGCGATGTTGTCGATCAGCCGCTCGGCCACGAAGGGCTCGTTGTAGAGCGGCAGCTGGACCGTGACCAGGGGCAGTTGTTCGTCGGCCAGGGGTGGTGGCGGCGCGACCTTCCTGCGGCGGAGGTAGTGGAACAGCAGGGTCAGCTGCAGCAGGTTGTAGATGAGGATGATGGCCAGGAAGAAGACGTACAGGCCGAACAGGAAGGAGATCAAGGTAGGGTCCCGGGGCAATGGTCGGTGCGGAGTGCAAGGGGCCGGCCCGCGCCGGCGGAACAAACAGGGAGTGGACCGGCGCGCCGTATCGAGCCGGGAACTGTACAGAGGCGGCGGGCGCCTGTCAATGGCGGTGACGCCGGGGTGCGGTCCCGGTCGGGTTGGAGGCGCCGGCGGTCCGGCGGACAGGGGACGGGTGCGAGGCTTAGGGCCGGGAACCGGTCTCGTCCAGGAGCCGGTCCAGGTGACGCCGGGCCGCGTGCAGGTCGGCGCGCAGCCGGTCGCGATCGCGGTCCAGGGCGCGGATCTCGGCCCGCAGCCGACGACGGGCATCGTCGGCAAGGTCGCGGTCAACGAGGTCGTCCTCGCGCAGGGCCAGCTGGTTGTCGAGGCTGTCCAGCTCCTGGCGCAGGGTATGGACCTCGAAGGCGGCCCGGTTGACGCGCTCGAACTGCCGGTCCACGGCCGGCGGGCAGACGCCCTGGTAGCGGTGACCGTGCAGGCCGGTGGTCACGGCGTTGTCCAGCCGGCAGTATTCGGCCAGTCCCTCGGCCCGGCCCTCCAGGTAGCGCTGGCGGTCGATGGTGACGTTGTAGCGGGCGCAGGCCTGGTGGTGCTGGTCCAGCCGGTCCGCGGGCATGCCCAGTTGGCCGTCGCCCAGGCCGATGGAATACCAGTCGCCCTGCAGGCACTGGTGCTGGCTCAGGCTGGCGCAGCCGGCCAGGGTCACGGTGACGATCAGGGCAAGGAGGATTCTCATGGTCTGCTCCTGTTGCAGGGACGGGGGCGCCGCTCAGGCGACGGGGTTGTCCAGGGCCGCGCGCACGCAGCGGGCGAGTTCGGCCATGACCACCGGCTTGTTGAGAAAGCCCTGGATACCGATGGCCCGCGCCCGGGCCGCGTCGAACTGCTCGCTGAAGCCGGTGCAGACGATCACCCGCACCCCGGGGCGGATGGCGCGCAGCTCGCGGCAGAGCTGCAGGCCGGTCATCTGCGGCATGTTCAGGTCGGCCAGGACCAGGTCGATCTGTTCCGCCAGGCTGCGGAAGGCCTCCAAGCCGTCGTGGCTGCTGGTGCGCACGCTCACCCGGTAGCCGAGCCGGGTGAGCATGGCGGCGGTGACGTCGGCCACCGACTTCTCGTCATCCACCAGCAGGATATGCTCACTGCCGCGCTCCATGGGCGCGCTCGTCGGCAACGGCGCGACCGTCTGTGCCCCGGTCAGCTCCACCACCGGGAAGTAGAGGCGGAACACCGTGCCCAGCCCCGGTTCGCTCGAGACCCGCAGCTCGCCGCCGCAGTTGCGCACGATACCGAGCACCAGC
Organism: uncultured Desulfobulbus sp.; assembly: GCA_964567725.1. Classification (GTDB taxonomy): domain Bacteria; phylum Desulfobacterota; class Desulfobulbia; order Desulfobulbales; family Desulfobulbaceae; genus Desulfobulbus. The sequence goes on from CAZMNU010000035.1 coordinate 12,624, forward strand.
GGCAGCCCCAGGCCGGTGCCCTGGCCGGAGGGCCGGGTGGTGAAATAGGGGTCGAAGATGCGCGCCAGGGTGGGTGCGTCCATGCCGCAGCCGGTGTCCGCCACCTCCAGGCGCAGGTAGGGTCCGGGTGCCACTGCCCGGTCGTCCAGGTCGTCCAGGCCGAGCGCCACCGGTTCGAGACGCATCCGCAGCCGGCCGCCGGTCCGCTCCATGGCGTGGCAGGCGTTGGCCGCCAGGTTCATGACCACCTGGTGCAGCTGGGTGGGATCGGCCATCACCCGCGGGCAGGGATCGGGCGGGTGAAAATCGACCTCGATGTTCGCGGCCAGGGTCGGCCGGAGCAGGTCGAGCACCTCGGTGACCACCGCGGCCAGGGAAACCGGCACGATCTCCTGATCCACCTGGCGGCTGAAGGTGAGGATCTGGCGGACCAGGGCGCGGGCCCGGCGGGAGGCGTCGACAATGGCCCGGCTGTGCTCGGCGACCACCGGATCGTCCCCCTTCTCTGCCGACAGCAGCTCCGCCCGGCCGAGGATCGGTGCGAGCAGGTTGTTGAAATCGTGGGCAATACCGCCGGCCAGGCTGCCGATCGCCTCGAGTTTGCGGGTCTGCTCGAGCTGCCGCTCGAATTCCTTGTGCTGCTCTTTGAGCCGCTCCTGCTCGGTCAGGTCGATGATGGTGACGAACACCTTGGCCCAGTCCTGTTCGTGGCCGGCGGCCACCACCGCCCGCCGCTCGACCAGAATCGGCAGGCCGGCCAGGGTGCGGTTGTGTGTGCGGGTCTCGCTGCGGCCCGCCCGGTGGAGGCCGGCGAGTTCGGTTGCATAGCCCTCGCCCGGATTATCGGGCAGAATGCCCGCCAGCCGGGTGAGCATACCCGGCTCGTCGGCGCCGTAGAGCGCGAGCATTGCCCGGTTGGCGGCAACGATGCGCGCCTCCTCGGCGCACAGGGCCAGGTCCCCGGGATGGGTGCGGAAATGGGCGGCCAGGTCGCTGACGCCGCCGGATTGCAGGTTGTCGAGCAGTCTCCGCACCGCGCTCAGGTCCTCCTCGACCAGCGGCATGGGTGAGTGTTCGAACAGCAGCCGGTAACGGGCCTCGGTCTCGGCCAGGGCCTGGGTCTTGGTGGAGATGATGCGCTTCTTGCGCTGGTTGAGCAGTACCAGGGTGAGCACGAGCAGGCCGACCACCACCAGGCCGAGCAGGGAGAGCGGATCTGTGGGCAAGGCCCCGAACCACCACGGGGTGCCGGGCCCGGAGCCGGAAGAAAACGGCAGCAGCGCGGCCGCGCCGGTCCGCCGGAGGACGGCGGGGCGGGAGAGCGGCAGCAGGTGGGCGTGGCGGGGCATGGGGACTGGGCGCTCCAGGGAGGGCGGAACAGGTGAGGGTTTTCCTGCATACTACGGCCGGGGCCGCGCCCCTGTCAAAAGAAAACCGGTCCCGCCCCCCTGCGGCCGGCCCCCTGCCGGCAGCGGGGAAAGGGTTGACAGGGCAGCGGCCGGTGTGCGATGAAACACCTCGGCACCTCTCGACCAACCATCCCCCGGGGGCACGCATGCAGGCAACCGACAGCACCGGCTGGCAGTTCTGGATCGACCGGGGCGGCACCTTCACCGATATCGTCGGCCGCCGGCCGGACGGAACGCTCGCCACCTGCAAGCTCCTGTCCGAAAACCCGGAACGCTACCCGGACGCGGCCGTGCACGGCATCCGTACCCTGCTCGGCCTCGGCCCGGACGCGCCCATCCCGGCGGGCTGCATCGACGCGGTCAGGATGGGCACCACCGTGGCCACCAACGCCCTGCTCGAACGAACCGGCGAGCCCACCCTCCTGGTCATCACCCGCGGCTTCGGCGATGCGCTGCGCATCGGCTACCAGAACCGGCCGGAGCTGTTCGCCCGCCACGTGGTCCTGCCCGAGCTGCTGCACGAGCGGGTGATCGAGGTGGACGAGCGGGTGGACGTCGCCGGCCGGGTGCTGGTGCCGCTCGACCGCGACCGGGCCGAAGAGGGCCTGCGCGCCGCCTTTGCCGACGGGCTGCGCGCGGTGGCCATCGTGCTCATGCACGGCTACCGCTTCCCGGAGCACGAACAGCAGCTGGCCGGGATCGCCCGGACCATCGGCTTCACCCAGGTCTCGATGAGCCACCGGGTGAGCCCGCTCATCAAGCTGGTGGCCCGCGGCGACACCACCGTGATCGATGCCTACCTGACCCCTATTCTGCGCCGCTACGTGGACCGGGTGGCCGACCGGATCGGCGGCGGTGACCACGCCCCGCAGCTGTTGTTCATGCAGTCCAACGGCGGCCTCACCGACGCGGCCCTGTTCCGCGGCCGCGACGCGGTGCTCTCCGGTCCGGCCGGCGGGGTGATCGGCATGGCCCGCACCGCGGCCATGAGCGGCCACACCCGGCTGATCGGCTTTGACATGGGCGGCACCAGCACGGACGTCACCCACTACGACGGGGCGTTCGAGCGCAGCTTCGAGACCCTGGTGGCCGGGGTGCGCATGCGCGCGCCGATGATGCGCATCCACACCGTGGCCGCGGGCGGCGGCTCGGTGCTGCGTTTTAGCGACGGCCGCTTCCGGGTGGGCCCGGACTCGGCCGGCGCTGACCCGGGGCCGGCCTGCTACCGGCGCGGCGGCCCGCTCACCGTGACCGATGCCAACCTGCTGCTCGGCCGGTTGCAGCCGGACCACTTCCCCCGGGTGTTCGGCCCGGACGGCGACCAGCCCCTGGACACCGAGGCCACCCGGCGCGCCTTTGCCGGGCTGACCGCGCAGATCATCACAGCCACCGGCCGCACCGACCTGACCCCGGAGACCGTGGCCGAGGGCTTCCTGCGCATCGCGGTGGAGAACATGGCCAACGCCATCAAGAAGATCTCGGTACAGCGCGGCCACGATGTCACCGGCTACACCCTGCAGTGCTTCGGCGGCGCCGGCGGCCAGCACGCCTGCCGGGTGGCCGATGCGCTTGGCATGGAGCGCATCTTCCTCCATCCGCTGGCCGGCGTGCTCTCCGCCTACGGCATGGGCCTGGCCGACATCCGCGCCCTGCGCGAGACCCAGGTCGACTGGCCGCTCACCGGGGCGGAGATCGAGACCCGGCTGCGGGCGGAGGCCGAGCCGCTCGGCCGGGCGGCCGCGGCCGAGGTGGCCGGCCAGTGCCCGCCCGGCCACCCGGTCGACCTGGTGGTCACGGCCCACCTGCGCTACGCGGGCAGCGACACCGCCCTGCCGGTTGCGCTCGCCGACGGAGCGGCCATGCGCACGGCCTTCGAGGCGGCCCACCGGGACCGGTTCGGCTTCGTGCCCGCGGACCGGCCGCTGGTGGTGGAATCGCTCGTGGTCGAGGCCATCGGCCGCACCGACACCCCGGAGGACCCGGAGCTGCCGCTCGCTCCGGGGTCACCGCACGCCGCGGGCACGGTCCGCCTGTGGGACACGGGCGGCTGGCAGCAGGCGCCGCTCTTCCGGCGCGAACAGCTGCACCCGGGCCAGCACCTGCGCGGCCCGGCGCTTGTCATCGAGCCCATCGCCACGGTGGTGGTCGAGCCGGGCTGGCAGGCCGCGGTGAACAGCCGCAACCACCTCGTGCTCAGCCGGTATCAACCCAGGCCGGCCGCCGAGAACGTGACCACCCGGGTGGACCCGGTGCTGCTCGAGGTGTTTGCCAACCTGTTCATGGCCATCGCCGAGCAGATGGGAGTGACGCTCGCCAACACCGCCCACTCGGTGAACATCAAGGAGCGGCTCGACTTCTCCTGCGCCCTGTTCGACCGGGACGGCCGCCTGGTGGCCAATGCCCCGCACGTGCCGGTGCACCTCGGCTCCATGGGCGAGTCGGTACGGGCAGTGCTGCGCGACAACCGCGGCCGCATGCGCCCGGGCGACGTGTTCATGCAGAACGCGCCCTACAACGGCGGCACCCACCTGCCCGACGTGACCGTGATCACCCCCTGCTGGGACGCGGCCGGCCGCGAGATCCTCTTCTTTGTCGGCTCGCGCGGCCACCACGCGGACATCGGCGGCCGCACCCCGGGCTCGTCGCCGCCCGACGCCCGCCGCATCGAGGAGGAGGGGGTGCTCATCGACAACTGGCTGCTGGTCGAAGGCGGTCGCCTGCGCGAGGCCGAAACCCGGGCGCTGCTCAGCTCCGGTCCCTGGCCCTGCCGCCGGGTGGAGCAGAACCTGGCCGACCTGGCCGCCCAGGTGGCGGCCAACGAGACCGGCCGGCGTGAACTGGCGCGCATGGTCGACCATTTCGGCCTGGCCACGGTGCAGGCCTACATGGGCCATGTCCAGGACAACGCCGAACAGTCGGTGCGGCGGGTGCTCTGCAGGCTGAAGGACGGCGCCTTCGACTACCCGCTGGACGACGGCGGCAGGATCCGGGTGCGCATCTCCGTGGATCGCGAGCGGCGCCGGGCGACCATCGACTTCACCGGCACCTCGGCCCAGCACCCGGGCAACCGCAACGCCCCGCGGGCCGTGTGCCGGGCCGCGGTACTGTACGTGTTCCGCACCCTGGTGGACACGGACATCCCGCTCAACGAGGGCTGCCTCGAACCGCTCGAGCTGATCATCCCCGAAGGCACCCTGCTCAACCCGCGCTACCCGGCCGCGGTGGTGGCCGGCAACACCGAGGTCTCGCAGGCGATCACCGACTGCCTGTACGGCGCGCTCGGCCTGCTCGCCAGCTCCCAGGGGACGATGAACAACTTCCTCTACGGCAACGCCTGCCACCAGAACTACGAGACCATCTGCGGCGGCACCGGCGCCGGCCCGGACCACCCGGGCACGGACGCGGTGCACAGCCACATGACCAATACCCGCATGACCGACCCGGAGGTGCTCGAGCAACGCTTCCCGGTACGGGTGGAGGAGTTCGCCATCCGCACCGGCTCGGGCGGCCGCGGCCGCTTCCCGGGCGGGGCCGGGGTGGTGCGGCGACTGCGCTTTCTCGAGCCCATGACCGCCACCCTGCTCAGCTCCCACCGGGTAACCGAACCCTACGGCCTGGCCGGCGGCGGCCCGGGCGCCCGCGGCCGCAACCGGCTGATCCGCGCCGACGGCCGGGTGATCGATCTGCGCGGCGACGACGAGGTGCAGGTCCGGGCCGGCGACCAGATCGTCATCGAGACCCCGGGCGGCGGTGGTTTCGGCCCGGAGGGCTGACAATCGCGCCAGTGCCGGCAAACGCCCATTGTGGTACCCGCGTCTTCTGTCCGGCGGGCGACAATTTCCCTCGCCCGCGACGTAATTGAGTGGACAGCCGGCGGATGTGTTAATACTATTTCTCAGGTTTGTGTCTGTTCACCATCCGGCGGCGGGCTGCCCGGCGCGCCTGTTTTTCTTCAGCGAGGAGGATATCCATGGCCCTTTTTACCTACGAGGCGAAAGAACTGTTCCAGTGGCTGGTCAACCGTGACGACATCGTGGTGGTGGACGTCCGCAACGACAAGGACTTCGGCCGCTTCCACATCGAGGCGCCCTACCCGTTCGAGATGCACAACGTCAGCTACTATGACTTCATGGAACTGGAGGAGGAATCCGTGGCGCGGGTGCCGAAGAACCGGCCGATCCGCATCGTCTGCGCCAAGGAGGGGTCGGCCAAGTACGTGGCCGAAATCCTCGAGCGGCACGGCTACGAGGACGTGGGCTACCTGACCGGCGGCATCAAGACCTGGGGCAACCTGCTGGTGGCCAGACAGGTGGCTGCCGGCGCGGACTACGAACTCTTCCAGTTCATCCGCCCGGGCAAGGCCTCGTGCAGCTACGGCCTGGTGAGCGGCAAGGAGATGATGGTGTTCGACCCCTCGCGCAACCTGGATTTCTACATCGACTTCGCCGCGGAGCGGGGCTGCACCATCACCCGCACCTTCGAGACCCACCTGCAGGCCGACTACATCGCCGGCAGCCGCGACCTGTCCCAACGCACCGGGGCGGTGTTCCATGCCAACGACAGCGACTTCAAAACCTCGAAGAACCCCTACACCCCGCTCAGCGACGGCGAGACCCTGAGCTTCAGCCAGGGCGGGCCCAAGGTGCGGGTGCTGTTCACCCCGGGCCACACCCCGGGCTCGACCTCGTTCATCATCGACGAGCGGTTCCTCATCTCCGGCGACATGGTGTTCATCAACTCGGTGGGCCGGCCCGACCTGGGCGGCAAGGCCGAGGCCTGGGCCAAGGTGCTGTTTGCCTCCATCGGTAAAATCAAGGCGCTCGACCACGCCATCGGCGTGTTGCCGGGCCATTACATCGACTGGGCCGAGGCCAACGAGGACCTGGTGTTCACCCTGCCGCTGGGCGAGGTGCTGGAACGCAACCGCGAGATTTACGACATCGACAACCCCGCGGATTTCTACGGGTTCATCAAGGCCAACATGCGCACCCAGCCCGCCGATTACGCCACCATCCGCCTGGTCAACGCCAACCTCGAGCAGGTGGACGAGGATCGCCAGGAGGAACTCGACCTGGGCAAGAACGAGTGCGCGGCCTCGGCCTACGCCGCCAAACAGCAGGCCGAGCAGGCGCAGAGCTGATACCGTCCCGCCGGTCCCGGTGCGCCCGCGCCGGGACCGGCGGCCAAGGCGGGCGCCTTGCCCCGCCTGTCCCTCCATTCCCGCCCTTTTCCTCCCCGGACCACCCGTCGCGAACACGGGTCCACGTCTTCTTCCCTGAGCCGGGCCGACGGACGCTCAGCGCTCGCGCAGGGCCGCCCGGTCGAGCAGGTGGATGGTCTTGCCCTCCACCCGAATGAGCCCTTCCTCGGTCATTTTGGCGAAAATCCGTGACAGGGTCTCGGAACTCGCGCCAAGCAGGTTGGCCAACTGCCCCTTGGGGATATCGAGCACCACCAGGTCGCCGCGCTTCTGTTCTTCGACCAGGTAACCCAGGTAAGCGGCCAGCCGGCCGGGCACCTTCTTGAGGGACAGGTTCTCGATCTGGGTGGCGAACCGGCGCAACCGCTGGGCGAGCACGGCAAGCATGTTCAGGGCGAGCGAGGGCGTGCGGGTGATCAGCTCGACAAAGGCCGGCCGCGGGAAGAAAAGCAGATCCGCCTCGGTGAGCGTGCTGGCGTTGGCCGGGAAGGGATTGCCGTGGAACACCGGTACCTCGCCAAAGGGTTCACCCGGCCCGAAAATGTGCAGGATCTGTTCCTTGCCATCAGGCGACATCTTATATATCTTCACCCTGCCGGCTGCCACCATGTAGAAGCCGATACCCGGGTCGCCCTCGTGGAACACCACGGCGTTGCGGGCGAACTTCCTGGTGACGGCGATGTCGGCGATCTGGCCCAGTTGCTCCGCCGGCAGGCCGCTGAACAGCAGGCTGTGGGCGAGCACATCCATTGTGTTGTTCATTTTTTTCTGAAAACGTACGGTTTTTGACCCAGGTCAAGGAAAGGTCCCGGAAATCGGGTAGAGTGCCGGCATACTACAAAGGAACACCGTCCACTGCGACTCAAAACCCCAGACAAGGAGAACAACCATGTTTTGCAACCAGTGTGAACAGACCGCCAAGGGAATCGGCTGCAGCGTCATCGGCGTGTGCGGCAAGAACGAGGAGGTCGCCGACCTCCAGGACCTGCTCGTGTACGCCCTGCAGGGTCTTGCCCTGTACGCCCGGGAAGGCCGCCGGCTGGGCATCGTCGATGACGCCATTGACCACTTCACCTATGAAGCCATCTTCTCCACCCTGACCAACGTGGACTTCGACCCGGAGCGGTTCGTGGCCCTGCTCCAGCGCACGGTCGAACTGCGCGAGGCCATGAAGGCCAAGGTTGCGGCTGCCGGCGGCAACACCGCTTTCAGCGAGCCCCAGGCCACCTTCATCGCCACCGGCTCCGCGACCGAGTTGGCGGAACAGGGCAAGGCGCTGAACCTGATCGAGAACCTGGACACGGACGAGAACGTCCGCTCGCTCAAGCAGACCGTGCTCTACGGCCTCAAGGGAATCGCCGCCTATGCCGACCACGCCGCCATCCTCGGCAAGACCGACCCGGCCGTGGCCGCCTTCTGCTACGAGGCGCTGATCATGCTGCTCGAAAAGGGCATGAGCGTGGAGCAGGGCGTGCCGTTCGTGCTCAAAACCGGCGAGATCAACCTCAAGGCCATGGAGTTGCTCGATGCCGCCAACACCTCCACCTACGGCCACCCGGTGCCCACCCCGGTGCCGCTGGGGCATCGCAAGAACAAGTGCATCCTCATCACCGGCCATGACCTGCGCGATCTGGAGATGCTGCTCAAGCAGACCGAGGGCAAGGGCATCGACATCTACACCCACGGCGAGATGCTGCCCTGCCACGGCTACCCGGAGCTGAAGAAGTACCCGCACTTCTACGGCCATTACGGCACGGCCTGGCAGAACCAGCAGAAGGAGTTCCCCAACTTCCCGGGACCGATCCTGTTCACCACCAACTGCATCCAGAAGCCGCTGGACAGCTACAAGGACCGGGTGTTCACCAACGGCCTGGTCGGCTGGCCGGGCGTGAAGCACATCAGTGACAAGGACTACTCGGCCGTGGTCGACATGGCGCTGGCCATGGACGGCTTCACCGATGACGAGGACAAGGGCCAGGTGCTGGTCGGCTTCGGCCGCAATGCCGTGCTCGGCGTGGCCGACAAGGTGATCGAGGCGGTGAAATCGAAGGCCATCCGCCACTTCTTCCTGGTGGGCGGCTGCGACGGCGCCAAGCCCGGCCGCAACTACTACACCAAGTTCGTCGAGCAGGTGCCCAAGGACTGCGTGGTGCTGACGCTCGCCTGCGGAAAATTCCGCTTCTTCGACATGCAGTTGGGCGACATCGGCGGCATCCCCCGCCTCCTGGACGTGGGCCAGTGCAACGACGCCTACTCGGCCATCCAGATCGCCGTGGCGCTCGCCAAGGCCTTTGACTGCGAGGTGAACGAGTTGCCGCTGTCCATGATCCTCTCCTGGTACGAGCAGAAGGCCGTGGCCATCCTGCTCACCCTGCTCTACCTGGGCATCAAGGACATCCGCCTCGGGCCGACGCTGCCGGCCTTTGTCAGCCCGGCAGTGCTCCAGTTCCTGGTGGACACCTTTGCCATCAAACCTGTCAGCGAAACCCCCGAGGAAGACCTCAAGGCCATCCTCGGCTGAAAAAACCCGGCGTGGCGGGCAGGGACAGCCCCTGCCCGCGCGCCCTGTTCATCCTCAACCAGCGAGGGCAACACCATGAAAACAGTCCGGATCGACGAAGACGAATGCATCGGCTGCGGCACCTGCGTGGAACTCTGCCCCGAGATCTTCGCCTTCAATGACGACACCAACAAGGCCTACGTGATCCTGCCCCAGGGCGGCGACGAGGGCTGCATCGACGATGCCGCCGCCTCCTGCCCGGTCAGCTGCATCACCAACGAATGATCCGAGCGCGCTCCTGCCCGCCGGACCGGTCCCTGGTCCGGCGGGCGACGCCGGATGACAAACCATGAACGACAACCACCAGACCTATCTCGTGCTGCCCCATTTCGATGCCGGCCTGCTCGGCCCGGAAGACCTGGAACGTCTGGCCGCGCTGGCGCGCAAATACAACATCCCGCGCACCAAGATCACCGGCGCGCAGCGGGTGGCCTTTCTCGGCATGGCCCCGGAAACCATCGAACCGCTGCGGGCCGAGCTGGACCTCCCGAACACCCTGCCGCACACCCGCTGCCGGGTGCATTACGTGCAGGCCTGCCCGGGCCGCACCTGGTGCAAGTACGGGCATCGCGAGACCCTGGAATTGGCCGAGCGGATCAAGGCCATCGAACTGGACGGCCCCCTGCCGGCCAAGGTCAAGGTGGGCATCTCCGGCTGCCGCTTCTGCTGCTGTGAATCCTGGCTGCGCGACGTGGGGCTTGCCGGCGGCAGCAAGGGCTGGCGCTTCACCTTCGGCGGCAACGCGGCCGGCCGGCCGCGCATCGGCGACCTGGTGGCCGAAGGACTCAGCGACGACGAGGCCCTGGCCCTGGTGACCCGTACCCTCAACTATTATATCCGCGAAGCCCGGTTCAAAACCCGCTCCGCCCGCTTCATGGAACGCTACGGCGTCGAGGCCCTCAAAAAAGCGGTCCTCGGCTGAGCCGCAACCTCCTTCTCCATTTTACAACACAATGAAAGTACTGCGAAAGATCATCCAGATTGACGAAGAACTGTGCGATGGCTGCGGCCAGTGCGTGCCTGACTGCGCCGAGGGCTCGCTGCAGATCATCGACGGCAAGGCCCGGCTGGTGGCGGACAAGCTCTGCGACGGCCTGGGCGCCTGCCTGGGCTCCTGCCCCACCGGCGCCCTGAAAATCATCGAGCGCGAGGCCGACGAATTTGACGAGGAGGCGGTGGAGCATTTCCTCGCCGAAAAGGCGCAGGCAACACCTGCACCGCCGGTCAGCGGCGGCTGCCCCTCGGCCCGGCTGCAGAGCTTTGCGCCGATGTCGCCCTGCCAGGCGGCGAATGCGCCCGCCACCCAGACCGGCTCGGCCCTGACCCACTGGCCGGTGCAGATTCGGCTCATTCCGCCGACCGCACCCTTTCTCGAAAACTGTGACCTGCTGGTGGCCGCGGACTGTACCGCGCTCAGCTACGCCACCCTGCACCAGGACTACATCGCCGGCCGGGTGGTGATGATGGGCTGTCCCAAGTTCGATGACCAACAGCTCTACGTGGACCGGTTCACCGAGATCTTCCGCACCCGGAAGCTCAAGTCGCTGACCATCCTGATCATGGAGGTGCCCTGCTGCCACTCCATGCTGCAGATCGTCAAACAGGCCTGGGATGCGGCCAAACCGTCGTTCCCGGTGCGCCACGTAATCATCTCCACCCGCGGCACGGTCCTGGCCGAAACCGCCTGGTAGAGCGCAGCCGGCGCCCCTTTCCCCGCCCCGGTCCGCTGGCAGTTCGCTGCCGCGGACCGGGGCTTTTTTGTTCGCCGCGGCAGCCGCTTTCGGCTAGGATCGATGCCACCGGCCCGCCCCCGCCCGGCCGCCACCCTCACCCGGAGCCTCCCATGAAAACCAACCTGACCCTGATCGGCATGCCGGGTGCGGGCAAGAGCACCATTGGCATCATCCTCGCCAAGAACCTCGGGCTCGGCTTCATCGACACCGACGTGCTCATCCAGATCAACCGCCAGAAGACCCTGCAGCAGATCCTCGACGAGAGCGGCCACCTCACCCTGCGGGCCATCGAGGAGGAGGAAATCTGCAAGCTCAACGTCAGCCGCCACGTCATCGCCACCGGCGGCAGCGCCGCCTACAGCGAGCGGGCCATGACCCACCTGGGGCGGATGTCGCTCATCGTCTTCCTCCAGGTGTCGTTCGACGAGATCGAACGACGCATCCGCAACTTCGCCACCCGCGGCATCGCCAAGGCCAAAGACCAGACCTTCCGCGAACTGTTCGACGAGCGCCAGCTGCTCTACCGGCGCTACGCCGAGCTGACCGTGACCTGCGACGGCCGCGATCAGGAGGAGATCGCCGCGCACATCGCCCGCTCCCTGCCCCCCGCCCTGTTCAACCCGGCCTGAGCCGCCGCATTTTTTGTCGCTCTCGTAAAAGCCGCACGAGCGACGTTTCTTGCTTCAGGACAGGCTGTTTGTCCCAAACGTGACTGCGCAGATGGTGATTTTTCCCGGCACCATCCTTTTTTTCACTAGGTAGATTTACCTATTCTTTGACTTCCGCCGGCAATGACGTACAATTGCCGCCAGCCGGGGAAAGGTCCCGACGCCGGCCCCCGGCTCCCCTTCGGACCAGCGCACGATAACGGTCAACCAATGCCCAACGCCCTCTCGCCCTGTGCACAGACCGGCTCCGACCGGAATTTGGCCGCCACCCTGGCCGACCTCATCGATGTCATGGACATCGCCATGTGGGAGTTGGACCACGACTTCCGGGTGAGCAGCCACAACCGCAAGGCCCGGGAGATCTACGGCGACCGGTTGGTCGGCCATTGCTGCTACCAGGTGGCGGCCGGGCGCGACTCGGTCTGCCCCGACTGCCCGGCCCTTTTGGTGTTCGCCGGCCAGGCCAGCGGCCGGGCTGAACGGCTGCGCAACAGCGTGAGCGGGCGGACCGTGTACATCGACCATATCGCCACGCCAATCCACGACGGCGACGGCCGCGTCACCGGCGCACTCGTGCTCATCATCGACATCACCCGCCACAAGGAACAGGAGCGCGAACTCATCGCCCACCGCAACGATTTCGAGCGGATGGTGATCGAGCGCACCCGCGCCCTGGAGGAAAGCCAGGCGTGCTACCGGCGGCTGTACGAGGAGTCGAAACGGGACCAGGCCCTGTGGCTGTCGCTCATCAACGCGGCCGCCGATGCCATCGTCATCCACGATCTCGCGGGCCGGGTCCAGTATCTCAACCCGAGTTTCACCCGCACCTTTGGCTGGCACCTCGAGGAACTCAAGGGCCGGTCCCTGCCCTTTACCGACAACGACGAGGCTGCGGGCGAACTGCGCCGGCTGGCCGTCTCCGGCCGGCCGGTGGGCAACCTGGCCGCCTGCCGGCCCACCCGTGACGGCCGCCGGCTCGACGTGTCCATCAGCGCCGCCTGCTACACCGGCCAGCAGGGCGAGCCGGCCGGGCTCATCTGCAGCTTTCGCGACGTTACCGAGGCCAGGGCCATGGAACGCCAGCTGCAGCGGGTGCAGCGGTTCGAGGCCATGGCTGCCCTGGCCGGCGG
>CAZMNU010000036.1:0-6244 GCA_964567725.1 uncultured Desulfobulbus sp.
AGCGAGATGGCCAGCCCCTGGAAGATCGGGTCGGCGAGGATCACCGAGGCGCCGATCACCACCGCCAGCGCGGTGAGCAGCATGGGCCGGAAGCGGATGGCCCCGGCCTCGACCACCGCCTCGGCAAGCGGCAGGCCGTGGCTGATTCGCAACTCGATGAAGTCCACCAGGATGATCGAGTTGCGCACCACGATGCCCGCCCCGGCCATGAAGCCGATCATCGAGGTGGCGGTGAAGAAGGCGCCCAGGGCCCAGTGGGCCGGGAGGATGCCGATGAGCGAGAAGGGGATGGCCGCCATCACCACCAGCGGGGTGACGTAGTCCCTGAACCAGCCGACCATGAGCATGTAGATGAGGACCATGACCACGCAGAAGGCCAACCCCAGGTCGCGGAACACCTCCAGGGTGATGTGCCACTCGCCGTCCCACTTGATCGCCGGCCGTTCCTCGAAAAACGGCTGGCTCAGGTTGTACACCGTCACCGGCCCGGGCGCGCCGCCGAATCGGCCGGCGTCGAGTTCGGCCAGCCGCCTGTTCATCTGCAGGATCGGGTAGACCGGGCTTTCGGCGCTGCCGGCCACGTCGCCGGTGACGTAGATCACCGGCTTGAGGTTCTTGCGGTAGACGGGCTGGTCCACCGGCCGTTCCTCCACCCGCACCAGCTCGCGCAGCGGCACGAGCGGCGCCCGCGGGTCGCGCTCCGGCCGCAGGCCGAGGTCGAGCAGCGTGTCCACCCGGGCGCGTTCTGCCTGCGGCAGCTGCAGGACGATGTCGATCTCCTCCCGGTCGCGCGGCTGGTGGAACAGGTCGATGGACCGGCCGGACAGGGCCAGGGCCACGGCACGGCCGATCTCCGCCTCGGACAGGCCGTTCAGGGCCGCCTTTTCCTTGTCCACCACCAGCACCAGCTTGCTGCGGTCCTGTTCGCGGTACCAGTCGATGTCCACCACGCCGTCGGTTTCGGCGAAAATGGTTTTCACCTCCCGGGCCAGCGCCACCCGGCTCTCTTCGTCCGGGCCGTAGACCTCGGCCACCAGGGTCTGCAGCACCGGCGGGCCGGGCGGCACCTCGGCCACGGCCACGGCCGCGCCGTACTTTTCGGCGATGGCAGCGATGGCCGGCCGCACCCGGGTGGCGATGGTGTGGCTCTGCGCGTCCCGCTCGCCCTTGGGCCGCAGGTTCACCTGCACGTCGGCCACGGTGGGCCCTGTGCGCAGGAAGTAGTGGCGCACCAGGCCGTTGAAGTTGTAGGGCGCGGCCGTGCCGGCGTAGATCTGCCAGTCGACCACCTCGGGTTCGCGGCCGGCCACCGCGGCCATCTCCGCGGCCACCCGGGCCGTCTGCTCCAAGGTCGAGCCCTCGGGCAGGTCGAGGATGATCTGGAACTCGGACTTGTTGTCAAAGGGCAGCATCTTCACCTTGACCCCGCCGAACACGACCATGGAGCAGGCGCCGACGAGCAGCAGCACGATCACCGCAAAGAAGCCGAGCCGCCAGCGGGCGTGGGCGAGCAGCGGGTCCATGATGCGGTGGTAGAGGCGGGTGAACCAGTCGTCCGGGGCATGGTCCGGGTCGTGGCCGGTGTCCGCCTCCGTCTGCACCCCGGGCTTGCGCAGGATGCGGATGGCGGCCCAGGGCGTGACCGTAAAGGCGATCAGCAGCGAAAAGACCATGGCCGCCGAGGCGCCCACCGGGATGGGCCGCATGTACGGCCCCATCAGGCCGCCGACAAAGGCCATGGGCAGAATGGCGGCGATCACCGCCCAGGTGGCGAGGATGGTCGGGTTGCCCACCTCGATCACCGCGGCCACGGCGATCTCCCTGAGCGAGGCGCGTTGGTTGGCCGGCAGGCGGCGGTGACGGACGATGTTTTCGACCACGACGATGGCGTCGTCCACCAGGATACCGATGGAGAAGATGAGTGCGAACAGGGTGATGCGGTTGAGGGTGTAGCCGTACAGGTAGAACAGCAACAGCGTCAGCGACAGGGTCGAGGGGATGGCCAGCAGCACGATGAGCGACTCGCGCCAGCCGAGGAAGAACAGAATGAGCACCGCCACCCCGAACACGGCGATGCCCATGTGCAGGAGCAGTTCGTTCGATTTCTCGGCCGCGGTCTCGCCGTAGTCGCGGGTGACGGTGACCGCCACCTCGGGCGGGATGAGCGTGCCTTTGAGGCTCTCCACCTTGGCAAGTACGGTCTCGACCACGTGCACCGCGTTGGCCCCGGGCCGCTTGGCCACGGACAGGGTCACCGCGGCCTGCGGGTCGCCGCTGCCGCCACTGCCGAACAGCACGTAGGATTGCGGCTCCTCCGGGCCGTCGCTGATCCGCGCCACCTCGTCCAGGTAGACCGGCCGGCCGTCGTGCACGCCGACCACGATGCGGCCGGCCTCGGCCGCGGAGGCGAGGAAGGTGCCGGTCTGCACGGTGATCTCCGCGTTCCGGCTGCGCAGCACGCCCGAGGGCGACTGCTGGTTGGCGGCGCGCAGCCGCTCGGCCAGGTCGGTTGGACTCAGGCCCCGGGCCGCGAGGGCCAGCGGGTCGAACTCCACCCGCAGCTGCCGCCGGGTGCCGCCGATGAGCCGGGTCTCGGCCACCTCGAAGATGGACTTGATGCTGTCGTCCACCTGGGCGGCCAGCCGGCGCAGGGTGAAGTGGTCGTAGGTTTGCGAATGGAAGGTGAGGGCGAGGATGGGCACGTCGTCGATGCTGTGCGGTTTGATGAGCGGCCGCGAGACGCCGTGCGGGATGCGGTCGAAGTTGGTCTGCAGCTTCTGGTTGAGGCTGACGATGGCCTCCTCGAAGTCCGTGCCCACGTAGAAGCGGGCGATGAGCAGGCACTGGCCGGGCGTGGAGGTGGAGTAGATGTATTCCACCCCGGGCAGTTCGTAGAGCAGCTTCTCCATGGGCACGGCCAGCCGCTGCTCGACCTCCTGCGGGGTGGCGCCGGGCATGGTGACGATGACGTCGATCATCGGCACCTTGATCTGCGGCTCCTCCTCGCGGGGCAAAAGGGCGAGGGCCATCAGGCCAAGGAGGAGCGAGGCGGCCAGGCCGATGAGGGTGAGCTTGGAGTTGACAAAGGCCGCGGCCAGCCGCCCGGCGAAGCCCGGATTCGAACTCTCCCCGCTCATGGCTGTACCCGCACGCGCCGGCCGTTTTCGAGCAGCCGGTTGTTGCCGGTGGCCACGGTCTCGCCCGGGTCGAGGCCGGCGAGGATCTCGACCAGGCCGTCACGGCGCTGGCCGGTGCGCACCAGGCGCAGCCGGGCGGTGTCCCCCTCGATGACGAACACCCGGTCCATCTGTCCGGCCGGGAGTACCGCTGACGCGGGCACGAGCAGGGCAATGGCCGACTCGGCCGGCACGAGCACGCGGGCGAACTGGCCGCTGCGCAGGTCGGCTCCCGGTGGCAGGTCCAGGGTGATCGCGGCGCTGCGCGAGGACGGGTCGGACGCCGGGCCGATCTCGGCAACCGCGGCCGCCACCTCGACCCCGGCCGCGGGGACATGGACGGTGAGCCGGTCACCCATGCGGACACGCGCGATCAGGCTTTCCGGCAGGGCGGTGCGGACCTGCAGGCGGCGGTTGTCCTCCAGTTCGAGCAGCACCGTGCCGGGCGTGGCCAGGTCGCCGGCGTTGACCCGCTTGGCAATGATCACGCCTGCAAAGGGCGCGGTGATGGTGGTGTAGGCGAGCATGGACCGCGCCTCCTGGTGGGCGGCCTGGGCGATGGCGAACTGGTCCGCCCTGGTCCGCACCGTTTCCGGGGTGGCGGCGTCTCTGGCGAGCAGGCTGCGGTCGCGCTCCAGGTGGCGTTTTGCCTGGGCCAGCTGGGCCTCGGCCTGCCGGAGCCGGGCGGTGATCTCGCCCGCCTCGAGGGTGACCAGCACCTCGCCCGCAGCCACCGTCGAACCGAGGCTCACGGCCACGCGACTGACCACGCCGCTTACCCTGGCGCTGATGGCGGCCCGCTCCGCCGCCTGCACGGTGCCGGTCAGTTCGACCAGGGCCGGGATTTCCCGGGCCTCGACCCGGGCCACCGGCACCGTGACCGGCTCGTCGGCCGGGGCCGCGGTGAGGGGAAGCGGCAGCAGACCGAGCAGGACGAACAGCAGAACGGGCAGGCAGCGGCGCGAACGAACGGAGCGGGACAGGGCGGCAGGTGTCATGGCGTCAGTTTTTTTCGTTGAATTGGGTCAGGCCGACGGCCCGGCGCAGGTCGGCCACGGCCATGGCGCGGGCGGCGGTGGCAAGGGCGTGGCTGATGCGGGCGTCGGTCAGCCGGTTTTCCGTGTCGATGAGGTCCGAGGCGAGCAGCACGCCCTCCTGGAAGCGCAGCCGGGCCAGCCGTGCGCTTTCCGCGGCCGCGGCCACCATCCGGGCCGTGACCTTGAGCCGTTCTTCCTCCTGGGCCAGCGCCAGCCGCGCCTGCTCGGCCTCGAGTTCGACCGCCAGCTGCAACTTGCGCTGTTCGGCGCGCGCCCCGGCCAGCCGGGCCGTGGCCCGGGCCAGGGCGGCGTCGGTCCGCCGACCGTCGAACAGGGTGTAGTTGAGGCGCACGCCGGCCAGCCAGGAGTTGCCCGAGCCGTCGTGCTCGAGCCCGGTCTCGGTCTGGTAGGAGGCAAAGGCATCGGTCGTGGGCCGATGTCCGGCCCCGGCCCGGTCCACCTCCGCCTCAAAGGCGCGCACCGTGGCGGCCATGGCCGCAAGTTCCGGGCGGTCGGCGGCGGAGAGCGCGTCCGGCACTGCCTGCGCCTCGCTGCCCACCGGGTCCAGGCGGACCTCGCCGCCGGAAAGGCCGAGCAGGTTGCTGAATCCCCGTCGGGCCAGTTCGAGCCCGTGCCGTGCCTGGATGCGCTGCTCCTCGGCGCGGGCCTGCTGCACCTCGAGATTGAGCACCTCTTCCCTGAGCAGGGTGCCGGCCGCATGGCGGGTGCGGGCCACCTCCAGCGAGGCGGTGATCGCGGCCACTGCGCTCTGCCGCGCCGACACCGTGTCCTCGGCCTGGCGGATGGTGTGGAAGGCGCGTACCACCTCGTACCCGAGGCGGGAGCGGACCGCCGCCCGGTCGTGTTCCCTCGCCTCGGCCTGCGCTTCGGCCGCGGTGAGCGCCGCCCGGTCGTGACCGCCGTTGTAGACGCGGTACTGGAGGGTGGCCCGGGCCTGCAGGGTATCGGTGATGCCGGGATCGTTGAAGTCGATGTCGCTTGTGAACAACCCCTGGTTGAGGATGTTGCCGAACGAGTACATCGGGTTGTCGGTGCGGCCGTACTCGCCGCTCACCCCGAGCTGCGGCAGGAAGGCGGCGCGGGTCACGCGGATGTCGGCCTCCGCCGCGCGGATCCGCTCGCCGGCGGCGCGTGCGTCCGGGCTGTGGGCCAGGGCGAACTGCACGGCCTGCTCGGCGGTCCAGCGCTCGGGAGGCGGGTCGGTTGGAGTCGAGGCGGCTCCAGGTTCAGCCAGCAGGTTGATCAGGCAAAAGAAACAGACAAGGAGGGGGCGTGGCAGCATGGCGGTCGTTGGCAGGGGTTGCTCCGGAAGGCACGGAAAAGGCCTGAAACGGTCGGTTGTCAGGCAGGGGCGCGGTCGGTTCGGCGGGTGATCGCCGGTGCCGGCGGATCATCCGTGTATACCACCATTGTTCCGGGAGTTCCAGCGGCGCATGGCCCGCCTCACCATCCGTCGGGCCGAGGGCGGATCGGTAAAAACCGGGGGAGAAGCTTGCCTTTCGGAGAAGAGAACTTATATTACTAACACTTTATTGTGAATTTCAGACCAATGCATGCAAAGGAGGAAGGATCATGACGACTGTGTATCGAACTAAGTTCTTTCGTGTTTGTGTACTGGCTGCTGCCGGTTGTCTGCTGACCGCGGGCGGTGCTCTGGCCAGTGAGAAAGCCGCCGGCTGGCAGGCGGCCGGACAGGAAGTGAAGGAAGCCGCCGGCGCCGTTACCGAGGCCGGCAAGGAATCTGCCGTCAAGGCCTGGGAGGTGACCAAGGAAAAGGCGGCCAAGGCGGTTGAAGCCACCAAGGAAGCTGCCGTCGACGCCAAGGAGGCGATTGTCGAGAAGACCGCGCCTGCCGCCGAGGCGACCAAGGACAAGGCGGCCGCAGCCACGGACGCCACCAAGGAAGCCGCGGTTGACGCCAAGGAGGCGGTTGCCGACAAGACCGAGGCAGTGGTCGAGGCGACCAAGGACAAGGCGGCCGCAGCCACGGACGCCACCAAGGAAGCCGCG
>CAZMNU010000036.1:6344-25020 GCA_964567725.1 uncultured Desulfobulbus sp.
CGAGGCGACCAAGGACAAGGCGGCCGCAGCCACGGACGCCACCAAGGAAGCCGCGGTTGACGCCAAGGAGGCGGTTGCCGACAAGACCGAGGCAGTGGTCGAGGCGACCAAGGACAAGGCGGCCGCAGCCACGGACGCCACCAAGGAAGTTGCGGCTGACACCAAGGAGGCGGTTCTCGACAAGGCCGCCGAGGTGACGGACAAGGTTGACGCTGCCGTGGACGAGGCAGCCAAGGACGCGACGAAAGACGCCGCCAAATAACTGACCGCTCGCTCCTGCCGGTCCCCGCGGGTACCGGCCCTGTCCTTTGACAGGAACGCCCGGTTCCGGATTTTCCGGAACCGGGCGTTTTTTGTTTTTCCGGGGACGGCGGCCGCGTCGACCGCCGCGAAAAGACCTTTGGTCGTCGTCTCAGAGGTCGAACGACTGGTGCAGCGCCGGCATCTCGACCCTGGTGCCGGACAGGTGACCGGCCAGGGTCTCCATGGCCCCGATCTCGCCGTGCACCAGGAAGGTGCGTTCGGGTGAACCGGTGCGGCCGTGCCACCTGAGCAGCTCCCCCTGGTCGGCATGGGCCGAGAAGCCGCCTATGGTATAGATATCGGCATTGACCTCGATCTGTTCCTGGAACACGCGCACTTCCGCGGCGCCGTCGATGATCTGCCGGGCCAGGGTGCCGCCGGCGGCGTAGCCGACGAAGACCACCGAGGCCTCGCGCCGCCAGAGGTTGTGGCGCAGGTGGTGGCGGATGCGGCCGCCGGTGCACATGCCCGAGCCGGCGATGATCACCGCGCCGCGCACCTGCTTGAGGGCGATGGAGTCCGCGGTGTCGCGGGTCATGCGCAATCCGGGCAGTTCGAAGGGGTCGCGGCCGCTCGAGATCACCGCCCAGGTCTCCTCGTCGAAGCATTCGCGGTGACGGCGGAAGATCTGGGTGGCGCTGATGGCCATGGGCGAGTCGAGATAGACCTGCAGGCTGCGCGGCAGATGGCGTTGTTCGATGCCCTCACGCAGGTAGTAGAGGATTTCCTGGGTGCGCTCCAGGGCGAAACTGGGGATGAGCACGTTGCCGCCCCGGTCGATGGTGGTGTTGATCGCCAGGTAGAGTTCCTCGATGGAGGGGACCAATCGTTTGTGCAGCCGGTCGCCGTAGGTGGATTCCATGATCACCGTGTCGACCTGCGGCGGCGTGGCCGGGTCGGGCAGGATGGCCCGGTCGTTGTAGCCGAGGTCGCCGGAGAAGAGCAGCCGCTGTTTTCGCCCCGCCTCCTCGAGTTCCAGCAGGATGCAGGCGCTGCCGAGGATATGGCCGGCATCGTAAAAGGTGGTGCTGATGCCCGGGCAGAGATCGTGGGGCTCCTCGAAACGGGCGATGTCGACAAAGGCGTCCATGCTGTTGAGCGCGTCCAGGGTGTTGTACAGCGGTTCGGCCCGGTCGCCCCGGTTGCGCCGCTTGCTCGCCTTGTAGTTGCGGTAGCCGGCCTCCTCCTCCTGGATGCGGGCCGAGTCGAGCATCACCAGCCGGGCCAGTTCCCGGGTGGCCGAGGTGGTGATCACCGTGCCGCGAAAGCCGCGCCGGGTGAGCAGCGGGATGCGGCCGCAGTGGTCGAGGTGGCCGTGGGTGAGCAGCAGGTAGTCGATGGCGGCCGGGTCAAAGCCGAAATCGTTGCGGTTTTCCTCGTCGATTTCCCGGTTGCCCTGGTACAGGCCGCAGTCGATGAGAATCCGCTTGCCCCGGCATTCGACCAGGTGACAGGATCCGGTGACGTTTTGTGCCGCTCCGTGGAAGGCGATGCGCATGGCTGCTCCTTTGACGGCCTGCGGGCCGTGGTTGCGATGGTCGATGGCCGCCCGGGACCCCGCACTGGGGCGGGGGACGGGCGGGATGGTCAGTCGCGCCGTTTGGTCGGCACCTCGGCGGGCAGTTCGATGATGGTCTCGGTCAGGCCGGCAAAGACCCCGTCCCGGTACCAGGGGGCCTGGTGGACCAGCTTGCGCCTGCCGTGTTTCTCGACGAAGTAGGTGTTGGCAGTCTGATCGCGCAACAGGCGACGGATGATGGCGTTGGCCGGCTCCGGGTGGCAGGCGAACAGGCTGCTGCCGACGAGCCGCTCACCGCCGTCCCGGTGGAAGTTCTCCGCGGCCAGCCGGTTGAGGGCGATGATCGTGCCCGCGGTGTCGCAGACGCTGACCGCGGCGGGATAGTCCCGCACCCAGTCGAAGGTCGCATCGGCCATAATCGCTCCGGTGGAGAAGGTCAGAAGGCGCCCAGCCGGGCTGGGGGAAAGGGCAGCCAGCGGAACAGGTGTTCCTCCAGGCGCAGGCAGCTTTGAAAATTCTCCTGGATGAGCCGATGCCGCACCGGGTTGCCGCGGCCGTAATGGTCGATGATGTATTCCAGCCGCTCGTCCAGGTGCACGACCACGTTGTGGCGCACCCGTTTGTCCGCGTAGTAGACCAGCTCCGGCGCGGTGAAGCGGCCCTCCCGGTAGCGGGCCGGGTTGAAGTCGCGCAGGCGCACGTGCTCCTCGACAATGGCGGCGATCTCCCCGTAGCCGTGCTCGCGGCAGATCTCGCCGCCCATGCGGGCGTGGTCGCAGTCGGTGTTCAGGCAGGGGGTCTTGGCGATGTCGTGGAGCAGGGCGCCGGCGATGACCAGCTGCCGGTCGACCTGCGGCCGGTCCGGGTTGGCGGCGATCAGGCCGCTGATCAACTGCTCGGCCAGCCGGGCCACCACCAGCGAGTGATGGCGGATATGGGGCAGCATCTGGTGGAGCTCGATCAGCTGGAGGCAGGTGGCGAGCGTTGGTGCTGGCGCGGACAAAACAGTGTCCATGGAGGGGGCCATTGCCCGGAAGGTCAGCGGCCGCTGAAACGGTGGACAGCCTCGACCGCGATGCGCGCCTGCTCGGGCGGTGTCTCCGGCAGGATGCCGTGGCCGAGGTTGAAGATGTAGCCCCTGGCCCCGGTGGCCTCGGCGAGCATGGTGCGGATGCGCTCCTCGAGCCGTTCCCGCGGCAGGAACAGGGCGACCGGGTCGAGGTTGCCCTGCATGGCGTGGTTGCCGGCCTGGCGGATGGCCTCGCCGATGGGCAGACGCCAGTCGATGCCAAGTACATCCGCCTCCAGGGTGGCGGTCAGGGGCAGCAGGGTGGCGCCGTTGTTGGCGAAGTAGATGATCGGGATGTCGGTCATGGCGCGCAGGTCGGCGACGATGGACCGCACCCAGGGCAGGGCGAACCGTTCGTAGTCGCAGGGAGCGAGCACCCCGGCCCAGCTGTCGAACAGCTGCAGGGCCTGGGCGCCGGCGCGCGCCTGGGCCTGCAGGTAGGCGCTGGTGCAGGCGGTGATCTTGGCGAGCAGCCGGTCGTACAGCTCCGGTTCCTGGAACATCATCCGCTTGGTGTTGAGGAAGACCTTGGAACTGCCGCCCTCGATCAGGTAGGTGGCCAGGGTGAACGGCGCGCCGGCAAAGCCGATGAGCGGCACCTGCAATTCCCGGCGGAGCAGGCGGATGGTTTCGAGCACAAAGGGCAGCTCCGCCTCCGGGTCCGGGATGCGGAGTGCGTCCACGGCTGGACCGCTGCGCACCGGGTCGGCGAACACCGGGCCGCGGCCCTCGTGGAATTCGAGGTCGAGCCCCATGGCCTCCATGGGGATGAGGATGTCGGAGAAGAGGATGGCCGCGTCAAAGCCGAACAGGTCGATGGGCTGCAGGGTCACTTCGGTGCACAACTCCGGCCGCTTGCACAGTTCGAGGAAACTGACCCGGCTGCGCACCCGCTGGTATTCGGGCAGGTAGCGGCCGGCCTGGCGCATGAACCAGACCGGGGTGTAGGCGGTCTGTTCGCCGCGGCAGGCCTTGAGAAAGGTGTCGTTCATCATGGTCTCCGTGAGGGTGGCCTTGCGGCCGAAGGTTGACGAGGAGGCCGGTGACCGGCGCGGTCCGGCGAACGGGCTCAGCGGCCCGGCCGGTGGGAGCAGAACGGCTCGCCCGCCAGGTAGTCGCCGGTGACGGCCCAGGCCCTGGCCCGGCAGCCGCCGCAGACGTTCAGGTACTCGCAGCGGCCGCAGTGGTCCTTGTACCCGGCGAAATCGCGCATTTCCAGGAAAAGCGGCGACTGCTCCCAGATCTCGCGGAACGACTGGGTCCGGATGTTGCCCGCCGGCAGCGGGAAATAGCTGCACGGCAGGACGTTGCCGTCCACGTCGATCATGCAGATGAGCTGCCCGGCCAAACAGCCCTTGGAGCCGCCGGTGGAGAACTTGAGCGTGCGTCGTTTGAACTTCTCGCCCTCCTGCTTGGCCCGTTGCAGCACCACGCGGTAGTACTGGGGGGCGCAGGTGGGGCGGACGAGCAGTTCGTCCTCCTCCTTTTCCATGTCGTAGTGCCAGTTGAGCATGGCCTCGTACTCGTCCGGCGGGATCAGCTCGGCCATGATCTCCTCGCCGCGGCCGGTGGGCACGATCATGAACAGGTACCAGGCGGTGGCTCCCAGGGATTTGACCAGCTGGTGGATCTTCGGCGCTTCATCCTGGTTGCGCTTGGTGAACGAGGAGTTGACCAGGAAATCGATGTTGTGGGCGTTGAACAGGCGGATGGCGTTCATGACCCCGTCGAAGGCGCCGGGCTGGTTGCGGAAATCGTCGTGCACCGCCGCGGTGGAGCCGTCCAGGCTGAGCGACACCATCCTGATGCCGGACTCGGTGATCAGTCGGCAGGTGTCCGCCGTCACCAGCGAACCGTTGGTGGCCAGGCACATGCGCAGGCCGAGTCCGGTGCCGTAGGCGGCGATGTCGAACACGTCCGGCCGCAGCAGCGGTTCGCCGCCGGAGAGCACCACCACCGGGCTGGCGTAGCTGTGGATGTCGTCCAGTACCCGTTTCGCCTCGTCCAGGGAGAAGTCCGGATGGCCCTCGACCTCGAGTTGGGACGAGGAACGACAGTGCACGCAGCGGAGGTTGCAGCGGCGGGTGATCTCCCAGGCGATCCATTTCGGCGAAAATTCCATAGGGGGTCTCAAGGTGCGCGGGCGGCGGGGGAAGCGGGGACCGGTGCAGGGGGCGCGGCGGCCGGCCGGCGCGGCACGCCTGTCGGCTGCCGCCACCCTGTGGCAATGGGCTTGCGGGCAACGAAGATGGCCAGACTATATTCCTCCCCGCCGGCCGGGTCAACCGCTTTGTCCGGGCCGGGACGGGCGGCGGGTCGCAGGGGTGTGCACCCGACAATAGTTGTGGCAATTCTGTGCAATCGTTTTATTTTTAAAGGAATTCAAACCAACAGCCTTTTCCAGGAAGGAGAGCGTGATGAACATCAAGAGCATCCTGACCCCCATCGACTTTTCCGACAACGCCGGCAAGATCGCCAAGGCCGCCGCCTATGTGGCCGGCACCTTCCAGGCGGAGTTGCACCTCATTTTCGTGGTGCAGAACTTCGAGGATTACAGCGGCTTCTTCGTGCCGCCGATCAACCTGCCGAACCTGGAGGAGGAACTGTTCGCCTCGGCCCAGCAGCAGATGGAGTCGTTCATGGAGGAGCAGCGGGAGATGTTTGCCGCCGCCGGGGTCACCGAGGTGACCAGCAAGGTGCTGGCCGGCGACGTGGCCGAGGAGATCCTCAAGTACGCCGCCCGCAGGAATGTGCAGCTGATCGTCATGGGCACGCACGGCTACAAGGGAGTGGAGCGGATCATGTTCGGCAGCGTTGCCGACAAGGTGGTGAAAACCGCCTGCTGCCCGGTGATGACCATCAACCCCTACCGGGAGGAGTGCGAGGACAAGGCGGTCTGAGGCCGCCTGCGCGCAGAGGGCGGGCAGCGGCAGGGCAATTTCCGGGCAGGGGTGGTTGGCGTGGCTCCCATGGACAAACGGCAGTACCCGCGCATCATGGTCAGGAACATGCACGTCGATATCTCCGACGGCATCGGCGCCTGCTCCGGCACGGTCCACGATATTTCCCGGTCCGGCTTGTGTGTGTACGACCTGCCGGCCCGGGTGGGACGTAAATCGGCCTCGTACACGGTGGTCGTCACCCATGGCGACCGCCTGTTCAAGTTCCGGGTGCGGCCGCGGTGGCAGACCGCCGATCGGTTGTACAAACGGATGGGGGTGGAGATCGCCGAACCCCCGGCAAGGTGGCGCGACTATGTGCACGCCCTTGAACCGGCCGGCCGCCGCGATGGCTGAAGGGGGCTGGATCAGCGGGCGGTGAGCGTGCCGACCAGGGCGGGGGGCGGGTCGGTCTGGCCCGGCCCGGTCCGTTCGCCGGCAAAAGCGGCGAGAAAAAGCTGCCGGGCGCTCATGCCCGGGAAGACGAACAGGTCGAGCCGGCTGCGGCCCTCGACCTGCGCAGACACCTCGTCCAGGCGGTGCGCCCAGTCCGCCGCCCCCTGTCGCAGGTCTGCGGCCCGGTTCTGCCCGTCGGCCGACAGCAGGGTCGCGCGCAGGAGTGGACAGGTGTCGATGAGCGGCGCGGCCGACACCGCAGCCGTGCCGCTGGCGACGGGCAGTTCCAGGCTGACCAGCTGTTGCGGACTCTGCCGTTGCTCCGCTTCGTAGCGGTCTGCAAGGGTGTCCATTGCGGCCGGGTGGGCGGTGACGAACAGTGCCGGCGCAGGCAGGGATGGCCGGTGGAAGAACAACCGGCTCCACGCCTTGAGCCGGTGGGCGAGCATCGCCTCGGTCCGCTGGCCCCCCTCCTGCAGGCTGTCGGTCAGGGCGAACAGGTCGTCCGTCTCTTCGCGCAACTCCCTCAGCAAATGCTCCTGCCGCCGGTCGATGGCCTGCAGCGCCTCGTCCAGGCCGGCCTGCTCCGCATCGAACAGTTCCCCCAGTTTCAGCACCAGCCGCGCCTGCCAGAGGCGCATCGCTGTTTCCTCCTCCTGCTGATCGATGGCCGCGCGCGAGAGCAGGCCGGAGAGGATCGACCGGCCCGATTCCGGCCGGCTGTGCCGGTGCAGGTCTGCCAGGGTGAGCAGGGCGAGCTGGCTGAGGTAGTCGTCCCGGCGCTGTGCCATGTCCCGCACCAGGGCAAGGAATCGGTCCCGCCGGTCGCCGAGCGGCACCGATGTGACCAGGCGGAGGCGGCCCGCCTGAAGCAGTTCGAGGATGGCCGGGGAGGGGGCGGCAAGGGGTTCGTCCTCGACCGGTTGCAGGTGGACAACCTGTCCGAAAGCCTGTACAAGGGGGGCGACCTGGTCCTCTCGGGGGACCGATTCGGGAAACACGCAGACAGCGAACTGGCTCATAAATGACGACATTACGGGAAAAAATTACCTTTGTGCTGACGGCCCTGGCCTACCTGCTCTTTCATCTGCGCATGGGGGCGGACCTGGGCCAGATCGCCACCGGCACCCTCTCGCAGATGCTGCTCACCGCGCCCTACGCCATCGGCTTTGCCTACATCGTCGCCACCGTGGTCCGACGCCTGTCCGGCCGGGGCTGGCCGCCCTGGGACAGGCTGCTCCGGCTGTTTTTCACCTTCGGCATTCTCTTCGCCTTTTTCTTCGCCCTGTACGAGTACGCGGGCCAGGGGTCGCCGCTGGCCGTGGAGGAACGGGAGCGGCCGGGTGCTAGCGTATCACGCTTTTTCGAGGGTGTACTCCGGAAGGGGCCGTAACGTTCGGCATGAGGAAACTGTCCGGGCCGATGAGGGTGCCCGGGCTGGTCACCGAGTTGCAGCCGGTCTGGACCCGGTCGCCGAGGATCGCGCCGAGTTTGTGCAGGCCGGTGTCCACCGTGCCCTGCGGCGTGCGCACGGTGACTGCGCCGGGAAGAAAGCGCAGGTTGGCGAACTTTGTCCCCGCGCCCAGGTTGACGTTGGCCCCGAGGATCGAATCGCCGATGTAGGCGAAGTGGCCGGCCTTGGCGTCGTCGAGAAAGATGGAGTGCTTGACCTCGGTGGTGTGGCCGACCACACAGCGTCGGCCGATCAGGCAGTACCCGCGCAGGTAGGCGCCCTGGCGGATTTCCGAGTGGTCGCCAATGATCACCGGTGCCTTGACCATGGCCCCGGACTCGATCAGCACCCCCCGGCCGATGTTGATGTGCCGGCCTACCATCACCGCCCCGCCCATGATCACCGAGGCGCCCTCGAGGATCTGTCCGTTTTCCCAGACACTCAATCCGCCCCTGCCGGTGTCGCCGTAGGTGATGATGCACTCGCGCGCATTGCGCAGCTTGCCGTTGTGGAACACGTACGGGCTGTCCAGCGGCACGCCCTCGGTCAGGCAGACGTGGCGGAAGGTCGGCCGGGTGCGGGCGTCGATGTATCCCTTGAGCCTTTTCAGCGGCTCCCAGACCTGGGCGCAGTCGGCAAACAGATCCCGGAAGGGGGATTCGGCGAGATCGAAAAAGGACCCTGTGGTCAGCATAACCGGCTCCTTGGTGGTCTGGGACAGGCGGCGGGGACTGGCTCTCTATATTGATGCACCAACAATTATTCAAGGGAAATTTTCTTTGCCGGACGGGCAGGTGCGTCCGCTTGACTTCGTTCGGGGTCATGTTTACTGTCAACCGACTGTCCAGAAAGACGTTCCATCGCCCCTGAGCGATATGAAGGAGGAATAACGTGGAATTCGACGATTCACTATCGACCAGCATGGGAGATTTCGGGGAGAACACCCAGGACCTGGAGATCCCCGAGTCCCTGCCCATGATGGCGGTGCGTGACGTGGTGGTGTTCAACTACATGATCATCCCGCTCTTTGTCGGCCGGCCCGGATCCATCGAGGCGGTCAACGAGGGGCTGAGCAAGAACAAGCTGCTCATGCTGGTCACCCAGAAGGATCCGACCAAGGACGACCCGGAGGAAAAGGATCTGTACCGCGTGGGCATGGTGTCCATGATCATGCGCACCCTGAAGCTGCCCGACGGCCGCCTGAAGGTGCTGGTGCAGGCCATCTCCAAGGCGCGGGTGCGCTCCTTCCAGCAGCAGAAGCCGTTTTACCGGGTGGAGATCGACCTCATCGAGGAGCCCGAGACCGGCGAGATCACGGTCGAGACCGAGGCGCTGATGCGCACCGTGCGCGAGCAGACCGAGAAGATCATGAGCCTGCGCGGCCTGCTCTCCTCGGACCTGATGATGATCATCAACAACATCGAGGAGCCGGGCCGGCTGGCCGACCTGGTGGGCTCCAACCTGCGCCTGAAGATCGCCGAATCGCAGAAGATCCTCGAGACCATCGACCCGGTCGGGCGCCTGCGCCTGGTGGCCGACCTGCTGCACAAGGAACTGGAGGTGTCCACAGTCCAGGCCAAGATCCAGTCCGACGCCAAGGAGGAAATGTCGCGCAGCCAGCGCGAGTATTTCCTGCGCGAGCAGATCCAGGCGCTCAAGCGCGAACTCGGCGACGAGGACGGCTACTCGCAGGAGATCGAGGACCTGCGCAGGCAGCTGCGCAAGAAAAAGATGCCCAAGTACGCCAAGAAAGAGGCGAAGAAGCAGCTCAAGCGGCTGGAGATGATGCACCCCGACGCCTCCGAGGCGACCATCGTCCGTACCTACCTGGACTGGTTCCTCGACCTGCCCTGGAAGGAGTCGTCGACGGACGTGCTCGACCTCAAGGTGGCGGCCGACATCCTCGACGAGGACCACTACGGGCTCGACCGGATCAAGGAGCGCATCCTCGAATACCTGGCCGTACGCAAGCTCAACGAGAATACCAAGGGACCGATTATCTGCTTTGTCGGTCCTCCGGGCGTGGGCAAGACCTCGCTCGGCCAGGCCATCGCCAAGGCCATGGGGCGCAAGTTCTACCGACTGTCGCTGGGCGGCATGCGCGACGAGGCCGAGATCCGCGGCCACCGGCGGACCTACATCGGTGCCCTGCCGGGTCGCATCCTGCAGGGATTGAAGAACGTGGGCACCAACAACCCGGTGTTCATGATGGACGAGATCGACAAGATCGGCGACGACTACCGCGGCGATCCCTCCTCGGCCCTGCTTGAGGTGCTCGATCCGGAGCAGAACAACACCTTCTCCGATCACTACATGAATCTGCCGTTTGATCTCTCCAGGGTCATGTTCATCACCACCGCCAACCGCAGCGACACCATTCCCGGGCCGCTGCTGGACCGCATGGAGGTGATCCAGCTGTCCGGCTACACCCTGGAAGAGAAAATGGTGATCGCCCGCAAGTACCTGCTGCCCCGGCAGATCGGCGAAAACGGCATCAAGGTCGGCCAGATCAAACTGGACGATGCGACCATGGAGATCCTCATCAAGCGCTACACCCACGAGGCCGGGGTGCGCAACCTGGAGCGGGCCATCGGCAAGGTCTGCCGGAAAATTGCCCGCAAGGTGGCCGAGGGCGGCAAGGGCCCGTACGTGATCTCGGAAAAGACGGTGGAAAAGTACCTGGGACCGCCCAAGTTTCTGCCCGAATCCCTGCTCGACACCAGCGGCCACCCGGGGCTGGTCAACGGCTTGGCCTGGACCGAGGTCGGTGGCGAACTGCTGCACATCGAAACCTCGGTGCTGCCCGGCAAGGGTAAGCTCCTGCTCACCGGCCAACTGGGCGAGGTGATGAAGGAGAGCGCCCAGGCGGCGCTCAGCTACTGCCGCAGCCGCAACAAGGCGCTGGGGGTGGAACCGGAGTATTTCGACACCGTGGACATCCACATCCACGTGCCGGCAGGCGCCATTCCCAAGGACGGCCCCTCGGCCGGCATCACCATGACCACGGCGCTCTTTTCCGCGATCAGCGGCAAGGCGGTGAAACCGCGCCTGGCCATGACCGGCGAGGTGACCCTGCGCGGCCGGGTGCTGCCCATCGGCGGCCTCAAGGACAAGGCCCTGGCCGCCCTCCGGGCCGGCATCGACAAGGTGATCATCCCCGAGGAAAACCAGAAGGACCTGGTGGAGATCCCGGAGGAGTTGCGCAAGAAGATCCATTTCTTTCCGGTCGGTCACATGGACGAGGTGATCGAACTCGCCCTGGGCAAGATTCCGCGCCGGCGCAAGCAGGCAGCCACGGACCAGCCGGAACCATGAACCGGCGATGTGGCCGACTGAGCCGGTCGGCCTCGGGGCAGACCGGCGATGCGTAGGCTGCTTGTCGTCCTGCTGGCCGCCGCGCTCATCGCGGCCGGCGGGGCGGGGCTCTGGTTTTGGTCCTACCTGACCACCGCCCCGGACGGGCGGGACGAGGTGGTCGTGGTCATCCCCCGGGGGACCGGGGTGCGCGGCATCGGCGCGATCCTGGCCGCCCGGGGGGTTCTCGGGGATGACATCCGCTATCTCGCCTATGTGCATTTCGCCGGGCTGACCACCCGTCTCAAGGCTGGTGAATACAGCATCCCCGCCGGTCTCACCCCCCCCGAAGTTTTGCAGCTGCTCGCCACCGGCGCCACCCTTCGGCACCAGGTCACTGTTCCGGAAGGGCTCCGGCTCGAACAGGTGGCGGATATCTTCGCGCGCGGCGGCTGGGTGGAGCATGACCGGTTCCTCACCCTGGCCCGCGACCCCGGCTTCATCGCCGAACTGGGCCTCACGGTGGAGCACCTCGAGGGCTATCTCTTTCCCGAGACCTACACCCTGCTCCGCCACGAAACCGAGGCCGCCTCGGTGTTGCGCCTGATGGTGGCGCAGTTCGAGCGCGAGTGGGCGAAAATCCGGCCCGCCCAACAGGGGCCCATGACCCGGCACCAATTGGTCACCCTGGCTTCGATCGTGGAAAAGGAAACCGGTGTGGCCGGGGAACGGCCGCTCATCGCCCGGGTGTTTCTCAACCGGCTCGCCCGCAGCATGCGGCTGCAGTCGGACCCGACCGTCATCTATGGTCTTGCCGACTTCTCCGGCAACCTGACCCGGAACCACCTCCGCCAGGCCACCCCCTACAACACCTACGTGATCCCGGCCCTGCCGCCGGGACCGATCTGCAGCCCGGGCCGAGCCGCCCTGGAGGCCGTTCTGCGCCCGGCCGAGTCCAACGCCCTCTACTTCGTCTCGAAAAACGACGGTACGCATGTGTTTTCCACCAACCTGGCGGACCACAACCGTGCGGTCCGCGCCTACCAGAAAAGCCGCTAGTATCCTGGCGACCTCCGGTTCGGTCGACCGGGGAGAGAACGGATGGCCGCCGCAGCAACCGGGCCGGAGCATGCAAGGCTCTTCGCCGGCCGGGCGCCTCGGGCGGCAGGGCCTGTGCTGGAGGCAAAATAGTGCGGTGTCAAGGGGGGAGGGGCATCAAATTTCTTGTTTTTAGCGGAATTAGTGTTATCTTCGCGCTCAGGAGTAGACCTTGAAGGGTGTGAAGTGCCTTTTTTAGGGAATTTTATCTGTAAAAGCGCTGCATTACCTGCAAGGCAAAAACATTCAGCCCAATACAAGGAGATCTAGGGAGCGATGTTGAAAGGAACAGTGAAGTGGTTTAACGAGTCCAAAGGTTTTGGTTTCATTGAGCAGGAAGAAGGCAAGGATGTCTTTGTCCACTACTCTGCAATAGCTGGCTCAGGCTTCAAAACACTCAATGAGGGCGACAAGGTGCAGTTCGAGATCGTTGACGGGCCCAAGGGGCCGGCAGCGGCGAACGTCACCAAACAATAATCGGGTAGTGCATCGAGCCCGGCAGGAGATCCTACTCCGCCGGGCTTTTTGTTTGTCCGGTCGGGCGACGACACCGGCACCGCCTCAACAGCGGGTGCGGTGCGGGCCCCGGCCGCTGTTCCTCTCTCCCCTGCGGTTGTGTGCGCCCTCGTCCGGTCGGTCGCAGGACCGGCACCCCGTGCCCCCACCTCCTTCCCCCGGATCCTGTTCACCGTGAAGATAGCTCTTGCGCAGACCAACCCGGTCATCGGCGACTTTGCCCGGAACCTGCAGTGCGTCCTTGACCGCGTCGATACGGCCAGGCGAGCCGGGTGCGATCTCGTTGTTTTTCCCGAACTGACCCTGTGCGGCTATCCACCCCAGGACCTGCTCGAGCGTACCGCCTTCCTCGACGCCCACGACCGGGCCCTGGCTGAACTCATCCACCGCCTCGAGGGGATTACCTGCATCGTCGGGGTGCTCGAGCGGAGGACCGGTCCGGGCAAGCCGCTCTACAATGCCGCCTTTGTCCTGGAAAAGGATCGCATTCTGTTCCGGGCGCGCAAGCAGCTCCTGCCCTCCTACGACGTGTTCGACGAGACCCGGTACTTCGAGCCCGGCGAGGTGTCCACCATTTTCCCGTTGGCCGGCCTGCACTGCGGCCTGACCGTGTGCGAGGACATCTGGTGGAGCAGCCAGGCCTACCCGACCAACCCGCTCAAGGATTTGGTGCTCGGCGCGGTGGTGCCCGACTGTCTCATCAATATCTCCGCCTCGCCCTACCATCATGGTAAGCTTTCCGAGCGACAGGAGATCTTCGGTCGGCTCTGCCGGGAGAACAATCTGCCGCTGCTTTACGTCAACCAGGTGGGCGGCCAGGACGGCCTGATCTTCGACGGCCACTCCCTGTGCCTCGACGCCTGCGGCCGGACCCGGGCGGTGGCCCGGGGCTTTGCCGAGGACCTGCTCATCGTCGACAGTGACGACTGGCATCGGCCGGGGCCGGACCAGCCCCTCACCGATTCCGTTGCCCATGTGCACGAGGCCCTCGTCCTCGGCGTGCGCGATTACCTGCACAAGTCCGGCTTCACCCGGGCGGTGCTGGGCCTGTCGGGCGGCATCGATTCGGCGGTGACCGCGGTCATTGCCTGCCAGGCCCTGGGACCGGAAAACGTCCTCTGCGTGGCCATGCCCTCGCCGTACACCTCCGCCGCCTCGGTTGACGACGCCCGCCAGCTGGCGGCCAACCTGGGCTGCGACTTTACCGTGATCGCCATCAGCGAGGCCATGGCCGCCTACCGGGATGCCTTGGCGCCCCTGTTTGCCGGACTGGCGGAGGACACCACCGAGCAGAACATCCAGGCGCGCATCCGCGGCAACCTGCTCATGGCCCTGTCCAACAAGTTCGGCCGGCTGCTGCTGTCCACCGGCAACAAGTCGGAAATGGCGGTCGGCTACTGCACCCTGTACGGTGACATGAGCGGCGGCCTGGCGGTGATCGCCGATGTGCCCAAGACCATGGTCTACCAGATCGCCGGACTGATGAACGCCAGAGAGGAGATCATCCCCCGGCGCATCATCGAGCGGCCGCCCACCGCGGAACTCAAGCCGGACCAGTACGACCAGGACGACCTGCCGCCCTACGAGGTGCTCGACGCGGTCCTCCACGACTACCTGGAGGAAGGCCGGGACATCGCTGAGATCGTTGCCCGGGGAGTGGATGAACTGCTGGTTCGGGACCTCGTCGGCCGTATGCAGCGCAACGAACACAAGCGCAAGCAGGCGCCGCTGGGCATCAAGGTGACCACCAAGGCCTTCGGGCCGGGACGCCGCTACCCGCTGGTGCAGGGGTTCCGCGAATGAGAGGGCCGGCGGACGTCGGCCCGGTCGCCTCCGCAAGCACGGCTGTCCTTGCCGCCCCCTGTGCGCCACCTTCCCGGGGCGCCGGCTCCTGAGGCGAAGTCGCGATCCATGGCCCGTACCCCGCGTTCCCTCCTGTCCACGCTCATCTTCCTGCCCTTCGTCATCCTGCTGGTCGGCTACCTGGTCTTCCGGGAGCAAACCGTGGAGCGACCGCAGCAGTTGGCGGTGACCACCGACGGCCGGGTGGAGATGTGTCTGAACTGCCACACCCGGGAAAAACTCGACGGCGCCCACGACACCCTGGTGGTCGGCTGTTCGCCCTGTCACCTGGGGGATCCCCTGGCCATCGGCAAGAAGGAGGCGCACCGGGGCATGGTCCTCAACCCGGGCGACCTGCGGGTGGTCGAGAGAACCTGCAGCGTCGAGGGCTGTCACCCGGCCGATGCCCACAAGGTGAAGAATTCGCTCATGGCCACCAACCGCGGCATTCTCGCCACCCTGCTCTATTACTGGGGGGAACGGGAGCACCAGAACGCGGACATCTCGGTGGAACAACTCCTGAAAACTGGCGAAACCTCGCTGGCCATCGATTATTTCCGCAAGCTCTGCGCCACCTGCCACCTCTGGAAGCAAAAGAACGACCTGCCCGGTGCGCCGGCCTTCTTCAACGAAAAGGGCGGCGGCTGCTCCGCCTGCCACTACGTGCTCCCTCCGGGCGTGCCGCGGAACACGGTGACCAGCGAGGTGCCGCCGCCGGCCACGGAAGAGGAGCGAAGGAACCGGCCGCACCCGCTGGTGGTCAAGCAGGTGCCCGAGGACAACTGCATCCGCTGCCACAACCGTTCCGGCCGCATCGGGCTTTCCTATGTCGGCCTGTTTGAGGCCGAGGGCTACGGTACGCCCTACGAGCAGGGGGACCTGTCCTCCCGGAGGCTCGCCGGCGGTCGGTTCTACCTGGAAATTGCCGAGGACATCCATCATACCAAGCAGATGGCCTGTATCGACTGTCACACCCGCGACGAAATCATGGGTGACGGCACAAACTACGCCCATTACGAAGAACAACTGGAAATTACCTGTCAAAGCTGTCACGATACAAAACCCGGCCTGACCCGCAAAGGGAACCGGTTGACCAACGTCACGGCCGAGAACGGCCGGTTCGTGCTCACCGGCAAGATCGACGGCAAAAAGCGGGAACTGCGACCGCCCAAGGACCTGGCCTGCAGCGGGTCGTTTCACCGGCGGGTCACCTGCGAGGCCTGTCACTCCACCTGGGTGCCGCAGTGCTACGGCTGCCATGTGAAGCGCGACAAGCGGGAGACCCACCTGGACAAGCTCACCCTCCAGGAGACGCCGGGCTGGTGGGAGGAGGGTCGATCCTACATCCGCTACGAAAAACCCATGCTGGCCGTGTGGGCCGACGAGGTGGTGGTGGTCACCCCGGGCTGCCAGGACCTGGTGACCCTGATCGATGAGAAGGGTGAGCACGAGGGCGGGTTCAACCGCTTCACCATGGCCGCCATCAACCCGCACACCATCCAGGCCAAGGGCAGGGACTGCAAGGACTGCCACGCCTCGCCGAAAACCGTCGGCCTGGGCGAGGGGACCGTGATGAAGAAGGACGGGAAATGGTCGTTTCACCCGGTGGACCGCGGCGTGCACAGCGGCGGGGAGCGGACCCCGGGATTCGACCGCTTCGTGGCCATCGACGGCACACCGTTGCAGCACGGTTCACGCAAGGACCTGCGCCCGTTCAACGGCGACGAACTGCACCGGATCCTGCGCGTCGGCCTGTGCCTCGACTGCCATCGCGGCGCCGACGACCCGGCCTACCGGAACTACGACCCGAAACGGCCCTGCCCGGTGTTCACGGAGCCCTAGCGACGCCTTCGCTTGCGAATTAAGCCATGGCGCTGTTTTGCACTTGTGAAAAACCGCCAAAAACAGTACAGCGCACTATTTTTTTGACCGCTGACAGTTCTTCCCGAAGGAGCACCCTGATGTCGTTTGAAACCATCGTTCTCGCGGACCGGGTTCTGCAGGTTCCACCCTCGCCGACCCTTGCCGTCAACGCCAAGGCCAAGAAACTGCGCGCCGCCGGCGCCGATATTCTCAACTTCAGTGTCGGCGAACCGGACCTGCCCACGCCGGCGCACGTCTGCGCGGCCGGCAAGCAGGCCATCGACGATGGTCACACCCGCTACACCCCGGTGGCCGGCATTCCGGAACTGCGCCGGGCAATCTGCGACAAGTTCCGCACGGAACAGGGCTGGGAGTACGAACCCGGCCAGGTGCAGGTCTGCTGCGGCGGCAAGCACGGCCTCTACAACATCTTCCAGGCCCTGCTCAACCCCGGCGACGAGGTGCTCATCCCGGCACCGTACTGGGTCTCCTACCCGCCCATGGTGCAGCTTGCCGGCGGCACACCGGTGATCGTGCCGCTGAAGGAAGAAAATGATTTCGACCTCGATCCGGACACGCTGGCCCGCTACGTGACCGAGAAAACAAGGGTCATCGTGCTCAACAGCCCCTCGAACCCGAGCGGTGCTGTCTATTCCCGGGCCGCGCTCGAGGCGGTGGGCCGCATGGCCTTTGAAAAGGGCTGGGTGATCGTCTCCGACGACATGTACGAGGATCTGTACTACGGCGAGGGCCGGATCCCCCACATCCTCCACACCGACCCGCGGCTGGTGCGGCAGACGATCATCTCCAACGGCGTGTCCAAGTCCTTTGCCATGACCGGGTGGCGCATCGGCTATTCGGTGGGCCCGGCCGAGGTGATCGCGGCGATGAACAAGATCCAGAGTCAGTCCACCTCCAACCCGGCGGCGCCCTGCCAGTACGCGGCCCTGGCCGCGCTCACCGGGCCGCAGGATTTCCCCCGCCTGCTGCGCGAAACCTTCCTGCCACGGCGCAAGTATTTTGTCGAGGCGCTCAGGGCGATCGATGGGGCAAGCTGCATCACGCCCATGGGCGCCTTCTATGTGTTCCCCAACTTCTCCGCCTATTTCGGCAAGACCTTCAACGGCAAGGTGATCGATGGCTCCGTGGCCCTGGCCGATTACTTTCTCGACGAGGCCCGAGTGGCCACTGTGCCTGGCGCCGCTTTCGGCGCGGACGCCTTTGTCCGTTTCTCGTTTGCCACCTCCATGGAGGTCATCGAGGAGGGCATGGAGCGGATCCGCAAGGCCCTCGCCGCCCTGCGCTAGTACCCCCCGCGAAGGGTTCGGGCCGATGGCTTCCGCCGACCGCCCGGTTCCGCGGCGTTTCCCTGATTTTTCACACAGCCCGGGTCTTCAGGCCCGGGCTTTCTTTTGGCCGCCGGTCGTTCCGGCAAAGCGGCTCTCTGCCAGCAGGGTCTGCAGCTTCCACGGTGAGGACAGGCATTCCCTGCCCAGGTGGTGCTCGGCCACCAGTTCACAGAATTTGAGAAACTCGGCCATCAGCCGGGTGATGATCTTGTCCTTGTGCTGGATGATCCAGAACTGCCGGCTCATGTCGATCCCCTCGATGGGCAGGATCTTCAGCCAGCCCTCCTCGGCCTCCCGGCAGACGGTGAGCATGGACAGGCAGGCCGCGCCCACCCCGGACTCCACCGCCTTCTTGATCGCTTCGGTATGGCCGGTCTTGGTGACGATCTTCAGCATCGAGGCGTACCGGCCCAGTTTCTTGGTGAAGATCTCCGCCGTGCCCGACCCTTCCTCGCGCATCACCCAGGCCGTTTCCTTGAGGTCCTCGGGAATGTGAAAGGCGCTGCGCCCCGCCAGTTTATGGTTCGCGCTGACAATGATGCCCAGTTCGTCCTCGAACCAGCTGGTGGCCAGCAGCGAGTCCACGTTGATGTCCCCCTCGACGAACCCCAGGTCCGCCTGGCCGGTGGCCACCATCTTTTCCGCGGTCATGGTGTTGACCACCAGCATGTTGATGTGCGCCTCCGGGTGCAGCTGCATGAAGGCGCCGATGAGGTAGGGGAGCACGTAGTTGCCGATGGTGGAGCTGGCCGCTATTTCAAGGACGCCGGCGATCCGGTCCTGCTGCTCGGTGAGGATGGTTTCGATGTTGGCGACCTGGTGGAGGATCTGCTTGGCCAGCGGCAGCAGGTAGCGGCCGCGGTCGTTGAGCAGCAGGCTGCGGCCGTGCCGGTCGAACAGCGGGCCTCCCAGTTGGTTCTCCAGTTCGCCGAGGGCCATGCTCACCGCCGACTGGGTGAGATGCAGCTTCTTGCTCGCCCGGGTGACCTGCTGGGTTTCGGCCACGGCAATGAAAATTTCCAGTTGTCTGAAAGT
>CAZMNU010000037.1:0-24949 GCA_964567725.1 uncultured Desulfobulbus sp.
TCCCGTGCCGGAGTTGCAGGAAGATATCCGCAAGGCCAAGAAGGCCACCACGGGTGTGGTCGCCGTGAACATCATGTACGCCATGAAGGATTTCTACGACCTGGTGATGGGCTCCATCGAGGCCGGGGCCGACATGATCATCACCGGCGCCGGGTTCTCCCGGGACATCTTCAAAATCGGCAAGGAGCACAACATCCCGATCGTCTCCATCGTCTCCTCCCCGGCCTTCGCCACCCTGGCGGAGAAACTGGGCGCGGCCGCGGTGATCGTCGAGGCGACCGAGGCCGGCGGTCATCTGGGCACGGACAAGCCCCTGCGTGAACTCTTCCCGACCATCCGCAAGGTGATCTCGAAAATTCCGCTGATCGCCGCCGGCGGCATCACCGATGGCTACGAGATGGCGGAGATGATGGACAAGTACGGCGCCGACGGGGTGCAGATCGCCTCCCGCTTCGTGCTCAGCAAGGAGTGTTCGGTCTCGGACAAGTTCAAGGAGGCCTACCTCAAGGCGGGCGAGGAGGATATCGTCCTGGTGACCTCGCCGGTGGGCATGCCCGGACGGGCGGTGCGTACGCCCTTTGTCGACAAGATGCTGCGCGGCGACGAAATCAAGGCCGACACCTGTCGTTTCAAGTGCTTGAAAAAATGCAATTACAAGTACTGCATCAGCGACCGGCTGAACGCCTCGTGCACGGGCGATGTGGACAACGGCCTGGTCTTTGCCGGGGCCAACGCCTTCAAAATGAAGGAAATCCTTTCGGTGCGCGAGATCTTCGAGCGGTTCGTCAAGGCGGCCGAGTCCGTGTACAAGGAAAATGTGCCGGGAATACGCGCGGCGGAACCGGTGGCCTCGTGAACAGGCCGCAGAGAGCAGCAAAGAGGTCGGGCTGGCCCGCATGAGTACGGACCACCCGGGCCGGCCGGCCGACGTTCAGGCGGCGGACGCACCGCCCGCCGCCAGGATCATTCCCGAATCGGCGCACCCCATCCGCGAGCAGCAGCTCGACCGGGAGGCGCTCAAGGTGCTCTACCGGCTGCGCGACGCCGGTTTCAAGGGCTACCTGGTCGGCGGCGGGGTGCGCGACCTGTACCTGGGCCGTACGCCCAAGGACTTCGACATCTCCACCGACGCCCGTCCGGGTCAGCTGCGGCAGCTGTTCCGCAACAGCCGCACCATTGGCCGGCGTTTCCGCCTGGTACAGGTGTTTTTCCGCGGCAACAAGATCATCGAGGTGTCGACCCTGCGCTCCAGCAGCGAGTTCGATCTCGAGGGCCAGGACCTGGTGCTGGCGGCGAACAACACCTTCGGCACACTCGAGGAGGACGCCTTCCGCCGCGACCTGACCATCAACGCCCTGTTCTACGAGATCGAGAACCGCACCATCATCGATTACACCGGCGGGGTGCGGGACCTGGAGGAGGGCGTCATCCGCATGGTCGGCGACCCGGACCGGCGCTTCACCCGCGACCCGGTGCGCATGCTGCGGGTGATCCGTCATGCCGCCCGCACCGGCTTCACCATCGAACCGGCGACCCTCGAGGGGCTGCAGCGCCACTGCGACAAACTCGCCCTCTGCCCGCCGTCGCGCATCCGCGACGAGATCCTCAAGGACCTGCAGTCCGGCGCCAGCCGCCCGTGGGCGGAACTGTGCCTGACAACGCCCCTCTGGTCGGCGCTGTTCCCGCTCTACAACGAATGCCTGGGCGGCGACCAGGGCCAGGTGGTGCGGGCCCAGCTGCTGCGCCTGTTCTCCGCTC
Organism: uncultured Desulfobulbus sp.; assembly: GCA_964567725.1. Classification (GTDB taxonomy): domain Bacteria; phylum Desulfobacterota; class Desulfobulbia; order Desulfobulbales; family Desulfobulbaceae; genus Desulfobulbus. The sequence continues at coordinate 1,759 of CAZMNU010000037.1, forward strand.
TGGACCGTCTCCACCTGCGCACGGACGAAGCCATGCCGGTGAAGGTGCCGGAACCCCTGCTGTTCGCGGCCCTGCTGCTGCCCTGGGCCTGCGCGCGCTACGCCCTGCCCGAGACCAACGTGCGCGGCCAGGGGTTCAACCAGCTGTCGCGTACGATTCGCGACGACATTGACCTCCATTTCGGCGAACCCTTCAACGTCCAGCGCATGGCCAAGGAGTTTGTCACCACCCTGCTGGTCAACCTGTCCACCTTCCACCACGCCCGCACCCAGGGCGAGGATCCCAAGTGGTTGCGGAAAAAGAGCTATTACCGCGACTGCGCCCGTTTCTACGATCTCTACCTGGAATCGAAAGGCCTGGCCGAGGCGCCAATGGACCGGTTCATCGACGAGCGCAGTGCGGCCCGGGAGGTGGAGGTGGTCAGTGTCCTCGAGGACAGCGGCGGTGGCCGGGAGTCCCGCTCCCGGGGCCGGGGCGGCATGAACCCGGCCTTCAGCAGCCAGCCGCACGGGGTGTTCGGTCTGCGCCGGCAGCGTGGCTGAGCGCCGCCCGAGCTGCTGCGTGCGTTTTCTGCTCTACAACATCCGTTACGGCGCCGGCAACGGCACCCGCTTTCACCTGCCTTTTCCCTATGCCGGCTACCTGCGCCGGTCCAGCAGTCAATTCGACCGGATTGTCGACTTCATCCGTTCGGTGCAGCCCGATGTCATGGGGCTGGTCGAGGTGGACGGCGGCTCGTTCCGCACCGGTCGCCTCAGCCAGGCCGAACTGATCGCCGAACAGCTCAACTACCATTTCGTCAGTGAGACCAAGTACGGCACGGCCTCGATGGCCAAACGGCTGCCGCTCCTGCGCACCCAGGGCAACGCCATCCTCAGCCGCATGCCGATCATCAGCCACCGCTTCCACTTCTTCGACGAGGGCGTGAAGCGGCTGGTCATCCAGGCCTGCACCGAATACCTGACCGTGTTCCTCGTCCACCTGTCGCTCACCTACCGCAACCGCCAGTACCAGCTCGAACGCCTCTACCGGCTCATCCGCCAGGTCGACCGGCCGGTGATCCTGGCCGGTGATTTCAACGCCCTCTGGGGTGAGCGGGAGCTGCAGCTCTTTCTTGGCGCCACCGGGCTGGTGAGCGCCAACCCCGAGAAAAAACCCTCCTTCCCGAGCCGCGCGCCCAAGCGCGAACTGGACTTCATCCTGCACAGCCCCGAGTTGCGGGTGGCGCAGTTCCTGATTCCGCCCGTCATCTACTCCGACCACGCCCCCCTGCTCTGCGATTTCGAGATGCGCTGAACGATGGGGCGGCGGGCCGTGACCCGCCACGCCCTTTTTACTTCAGACCGATGATCGACCCGTTGCGGCCGGTGACGCCGCCCCCGGTTTTCGCGGCCCGCCGGTACGAGAAAAATTCACGTCGGCAGCGGGTGCAGAGGCCCGCCGTGTCGATATGCTCGGGCCGCAGGCCGGCCTCGACCAACTGGCGGCGGCTGATCGCCCAGAAGTCGAAATGGTTCGGTTGTACCTGGTAGGCGTGCATCCACGCCGGCAGTTCCGTGCGGTAGTGGATGAATTCCGCGCAGCAGGGACCAAGTGACGGGCTGATCACGGCCCGCAGGCTGTCCGGGCGGACGGCAAAGGTGGCGCACAGGGCGGCGACGGTGGCAGCGATGATGTTCAGCACACTCCCCCGCCAGCCGCAGTGGGCCGCGGCCACCGCCTGTCCGTTCGGGGCCTCGAGCAGGATGGCCTGGCAGTCCGCCTGCTGGATGAGCAACCCCGTGCCCGGCAGGTTGGAGATCAGGGCATCGTAGCCGGCCGGCTCGGTCGCGGCGTGGGCCAGTTCGACCACAAGAACCCGGTCCCCGTGCACCTGGTGCACCGACACCAGCCGGCTCAACCCCAGGGCCCTGGTTGCCGATGCCCGGTTGCTGCGCACGTTGTCCTCCCGGTCGCCGACATGGTAGCTCAGGTTGAGGGCGGCAAAGGGGCCGGTGCTGACCCCGCCGGCGGCGGTGAACAGCCCGTGGGGCACGCTCAAAAGCGAACTGGTGTAGCGGGGCAGGGGGTGGTGGTGCAGGTCCATGGGCGCGCGGGAAAATGAAAAAGGGAAAGCCGGGTCGGCTTTCCCTTGGGTGGGCGGGAACCGGGACAGCCGGTCGGATCAGAAGTAGGCCTCGAAGGTCAGGTAGACCTGGTTGGCGCTCTCCACCGGGTTCATGCCGAGTGCCTGCAGGGCGGCCCGGTCGTCGTCCAGATCGTAGGGCTTGAAATTGTAGTTGGAGCCGCCGGCATAGTTGTAGTCATAGTACTGCCAGCCGAGCCGCACGAAGGTCTTGGCGAACTTGGAGATGGCCTCGCCGGTGGGCAGGTCGTAGATCAGGTAGATCTCGTAGGCGTTGCCCCGGGTGGCCAGCTTGGACATGTACAGGTCGTCGTGACCGGGGGTGAAGGCCACCCAGTATTTGGAGCCCCAGTTGTACTCGGCGCCGAGCTTGAGACCGATGGCGTCGATGTCGTAGCGCACGCCCGCATAGACCGAATAGCCGTTCTCCGAGTCGGTGTTGGCACCCGCCTGACCCATGGCCATGGCATAGTAGTCGTTGAACATGCCCCGGCCGTTGGGATCGGTCCGGCTCCAGCCGCCGGCCAGGAAGTAATTGAGGTTGCTGACCTTGTCCATGAACACGCCGGTGGTGTGGTACATCTGGCCCAGGTCGTGCTGCTCGCCGTAGCCGCCCTGGTCCTGGGGCATGGCCGCGCCAAAGCGGACAAAATCGCTGCTGAAGGCCGGGTAGTTGTACAGGTTGTAGACGCCGAAGGCCTGCACCGTGAGGAAGCGGGCGCCCTGACTGAACACATCCCAGCTGATCCCGGCAAAATCGGTGTCATCCACCGGGAAGGCGTCCGGGTCGTGATCCCACTGCAGGCCGTTCTCAAAGCCTCGGCCGTAGCAGAAGCGGATGCGGCCGCTGCCCAGTTCCTCGCTGCCCCAGTCATAGCCGTAGCCGAGGGTGAAGCCGTCAAACGGGTAGTCCATGTAGGCCACCGAAGTGGCCATGCGCTCGTCGTTGTTCATGCGCAGGTTGGCGGGTGGGCCGTCGGTGGTGGGCCGGCGGCCGACGGACAGCCAGATGGGCAGGTCGGCGATGTTGTTCCAGTTGACATAGGCCCGGTCCACGTACAGGGCGCTGTCGTTGGGGGTGCGGGTGGTGTTGCCGTCGAAGATCGGGTAGCCGTCGGCCAGCCCGGTGGGGGTGGACTGCATGCCCCAGGCCTTGTACATGGCCAGCCGGCCCTTGAACTCCAGGTCCTCGGTGGCGTTGACGCGCATGTTCAGCCGCAGCCGGTTGGTGAGGATGGTGTCGTTGCTCTGGTCACCGCCCGAGACCGCGCCGAAGGTCGGCATGCCGGTGGCCGGATTCATGCCGGTCATGAGCAGGGGCGTGCCGGCCGCAAACAGGGTGCTGGCATCATAGATGTCGCCCCGGGCGCGGAAGTCGCCGCTGAACTGGAAGCGGGCGGCCAAGTCCCAGGACTCGGACTTCTCTTCGAGCAGGGTGTCCATGTCGTCGACCTTGGTCCCGTACTCGGTGACGGTTTCGTTTTGCTTGGCCAGTTGCGCCTTCAGTTCGTCCACCTGGCGGGCCAGTTCCTCGATCCTGCTTTCCAGGTCGGCGGCGCTCTGTGTCCCGCCCGCCGCGGCCAGGCCGGGCAGTGCGAGCAGTCCGGCCAGGGCCAGTACGGAAATTCTCTTGACCATGTTGCTTCCTCCTCTGCGGTGCAATGAATCAGCGTGTTGCGGCGACTTTTTCAGGGTCGGACAGGCCGGCCGGCAGTGGTCGTCAACAACGGTGGACATACCACACGGTTGCAGAACCGTAGCGTGCCGGCCGAAAAAAGTCAATGCGCCGGGGCGGGAAGAGTAAAAAAAATTGTACCCGCGCCACAGGTGCGTGGCGCGGGTACGGAAAAGAACTCCGGACCGGACCTTCGGGCCGGTCCGGAGTCGACTTACAGGTAGGTGAAGGTGGTTTTGTTGTTCTTCCGGCCGATCTTGACCCGGCCGCCCTTGCTCAGGGCGCCGAAGAGGATCTCCTCGGTGAGCACGTCGCCGATCTCCTTCATGATCAGCCGCCGCAGGGGCCGGGCGCCGAAGGCCGGTTCATAGCCCTCCCGGGCCAGCCAGCCGCGGGCCGCCGGGCTGAGTTCGATGGTGATCTTCTTGTCAGCGAGCTGCTGCTGCAACTCCCCGACCATCTTGTCCACCACCCGCTCCACCGTGTCCACGGACAGCGGCGTGAAGCTGATAATCGCGTCCAGCCGGTTGCGGAACTCGGGCGAGAACAGGTTCTTGATCGCCTTCTGCTCCTTGCCGCTGCTGTCGCCGAGGAAACCGATGGCCCGCTCGCTCATCTCGCGGGCGCCGGCGTTGGTGGTCATGATCAGGATGACGTTGCGGAAATCCGCGCGCCGGCCGGCGTTGTCCGTCAGGGTGGAGTGGTCCATCACCTGCAGCAGGATGGAGAACACGTCCGGGTGGGCCTTTTCGATCTCGTCGAGCAGGAGCACCGAGTAGGGGTGCTTGCGGATCGCGTCGGTGAGCAGCCCGCCCTGGTCGAAGCCGATGTAGCCGGGAGGCGCGCCGATCAGCCGGGCCACCGCGTGCTTTTCCATGTACTCACTCATGTCGAACCGCTCGAAGTTGACCGCCAGCGCGGCGGCCAGCTGGCGGGCGACCTCGGTCTTGCCCACGCCGGTGGGCCCGGCGAACAGGAAGGAGCCGGTGGGCGCCTGCGGGTTGCCCAGGCCGGCCCGGGACCGCTTGACCGCCTTGGCCAGGGCCTCGATGGCCTCGTCCTGGCCGAAGATGAACGACTTGAGCTGATCGCCCAGGTGCAGGAGCAACTGGGTGTCGTCACCGGCCTTGGTGGTCACCGGTACGCGGGCGATCCTGGCCACGATCTCTTCCACATCGCGGATGCCCACGGTGCGGCCGGTCTTGCCCTTGAGCCGGAAGGAGGCGCCGACCTCGTCGAGCACGTCGATGGCCTTGTCCGGCAGGAAGCGGTCGTTGATGTAGCGGTGCGCCAATTCCGCGGTGGCGTCGATGGCCGATTTGGCGTAGCGCACCTGGTGGTGCTCCTCGTAACGGGACTGCAGCCCGCGCAGGATGCGGCAGGTGTCCGCCACCGACGGCTCGTCGATGTCGATCTTCTGGAACCGGCGCGACAGGGCCCGGTCCTTCTCGATGTGGTTCTTGTACTCCTCGTAGGTGGTCGAGCCGATGCAGCGGATGGTGCCGTTCTGCAGGGCCGGCTTGAGCAGGTTGGAGGCGTCCATGGAGCCGCCGCTGGTGGCGCCGGCGCCGATGATGGTGTGCATCTCGTCGATGAACAGGATGGCCTTGTCCTTCTTCTCGATGGCGGCCACCACTTCCTTGAGCCGCTTTTCGAAGTCACCGCGGTACTTGGTGCCGGCCACCAGGGTGCCGAGGTCGAGCATGTAGATCTCCGCGTCCTGGAGCAGGTCGGGCACCAGTTTTTTCGGGTCCGGCTTGGGCGCCTTGCGGGCGACCGCGTCCTCGTGGATGCGCAGGGCCAGTCCTTCGGCCATGGCGGTCTTGCCCACACCCGGCTCGCCCACCAGGAGCGGGTTGTTCTTCTTGCGCCGGCAGAGCACCTGCATCATCCGGTAGAGTTCCCGGTCGCGGCCGATGAGCGGATCGATGGTGCCCTCGGCCGCCCGCCGGGCGAAGTTGACGGTGAACTCCTCCAGGGCGTCGGTGGGCTTTTCCGGTTTCTTTTTCTGCTGGTGCTGGCCGGGCGGAGGCTGACGCAGGGGTTCGCTCTGCAGGTACTCGGGCAGGTTGTGGGAGATGTACTCGACCACTTCGAGGCGGCCCACCCCCTCGCTGCCGAGGAAGTACACGGCGTGCGAGTCCTGTTCGGTGAAGATGGAAACAAGCACGTCGCCGGTGTCCACCTGCTTCTTGCCGCAGCTCTGCACGTGGCTCACGGCCCGCTGCAGCACCCGGTTGAAGGCCACGGTCTGGGCCGGTTCGCTGTCGCCGCTCTTCATCACCGGCATGCCGGTCTCGAAGAAGCGCTCCAGCCGCTCTTTCAGGTTCTGGTTGTTGCCGCCGCACTTGTCGATGATGTGGCGGGCCAGGTCGTCGTGCAGCAGGCCGTAGAGCATGTGCTCCACGGTGACATATTCGTGACGATGGCTCTTCGCTTCTTTGATCGCCTTGATCAGGGCCAGTTCCAATTCTTTACTCAACATGATGCGTATCCTCGATGGGGGGCGCGAACGATTCAGCTCCTCCGCGGTTGAATCGGGGTGCGGGATGATCGTCGACGGGTCAGCGGTCTTTTTCCAGCGTGCATTTCAGGGGAAACTGATGCCTCCGGGCCAGCCGGTGAACGGTGGCGACCTTGGTCTCGGCGACCTCCCGGGTATATACGCCGGCAAGGCCGATGCCCTGGTGGTGGACATTGAGCATGATCCGCGTCGCCTCGTCGCTGTTCTTGCCGAACACGGTCACAAGCACCATGATCACGAAGTCCATGGTGGTGTAATCGTCGTTGTGGAGCAGCACCTTGTACAGGGGCGGCTCCTGGAGCGCTTCCCGGTCAATCGGGCTGATCTTGTCCTGGAGGATGGAGTCTTCTTTCGCCATAAACGCCAGCAGCTGTACATTTCCAATTTCCCCGCCGACACCGGCAGGAGCGGACGGAAACGGTGATCCGTGGGAGTATTGTAATGCGGGCCGGCGAATTTGCAAGACCGGCCGGGACGGTTATTTCCCGGCGGTAACAGGGGCTGCGGTGAGCATGGCGACGAGCAGGTGCTGCAGCACCAGGGCGGGGGCGACCGGTGAGCCCTTGAGGCGGAGTTCGGCCTCGAGCAGCAGCCGCATCCAGCGCGCGAGCAGGCCCAGGGGCGCGGCCGCGGCGGTCTTGAACTGCATGTAGAGGGCGTACGGGTGGCCGCCCATCTCCTTCTGCCACGGGGCGCGGGTCTTGAGCAGGGGCAGGCACTCCTGCTGGAAGGCGGCGGCGGACATGGAGGGCCGGAACTGCAGGTCGGGCTGTTCGGCGAGCGCCCGGCAGAGCAGCTGGCCGCGCACGTGCTGGCGCAGGGTGGCCACCACCGCCAGGGGGTGGATGCCGTTTTCCTGCAGCCGGTCACCGATGGCCAGGGCCTGCTCCAGGTCGCGGCGGCCGATGGCCGCAGTCAGCTCGAACAAGGCCTCCTGGCGGGTGCGGCCGATCACCTGGTCCAGGTCCTCGCGGGTGATCTGCCGGCGCTCGCCGACGAACAGCATGACCTTGCGCAGTTCCATGACCAGGGCCACGGGATGGAAGCCCACCCGCTCGAACAGGAGTTCGGCCAGGTTGGCGGCCAGGGTCTTGTCCTGCTCGGCCAGGGTGGCGCGCGCCAGTTCCTGGAGCACGCTGCGCTGCTCCTTCTGCGCCCTGGCGCCGGCGCCGGTCTCGACACTCAGGTCGATGACCACCTGCTCGTCCTTGAGCAGCTTGAAGAGCCGTTTGCGCCGATCCGCCTCCTCGGCGAGCAGCACCAGCACGTTCTGCTTCGGCAGCCCCGCGGTCAGGGCCGCGGCCAGGGCGTCGGCCGGATCGGTCGATGCGCCCGCCGCCGGGTTGCCGGCTGGCGCGACGGCCTGCAGGGAGTCCCGGGTCCAGCCCAGGTCGCCGTCCGGCCGGGAAAAACCGAAGCACTGCTGCCACTCGGCGGCGGCGAGTGTCGGCAGGTCGCTGTCCGGCCCGTGCGCGTCCAGGCCGCCGGCCTGGAGCAGGGCGCGCAGCAGGCGGCCGGCCTGGTCCGTCCGTCCCGCCGCGTGGGCCTTGCAGGCCCGCTCCCACAGTCCCCGGGCCACCTGGCGGGAGTGGAACAGGCGGGTGTCGGTGACCCGAAAGATTTGGCGCCCGGGCAGCAGGCTATAACTGCGCAGTCGGGCGATGGTGGCGTTGATGTCCTCCAGGTCGCCGTCAATGGGGTGGACGGTGCCGCCTTCTGCGAGCAGGGCCGCCTCGAGCTGTTCGGACGCGCTTCGGCAGAGATAACGGTCGCCGACCAGCAGGTAGACCTGGGCGTTCAGTTCCTCCGGCTTGCCGAAGAGACCCGGCAGGTTCTGGCGCGTGAACAGCGGCATGAACGGTTCACCCCTGCCGGCGGCCCGGCCGGTTGCCGGTGGCGGTCCCCGCGGCCTGTTCGGATTCGTCGAGGATCTTGTGCAGGATGGCGGTGAGCGAGCCGGGCTGGAGGTAGTCCTGCCCCCGTCCGCCCTGGAAGATGAAGGCGGTGTCCCGGGCCACGGTCTTCCAGGAGATGGATGACGGGTTGGCAGCGATGATCTCGAAGAAGCTCTTGTTGTACGGGTCGTTGATCATGGCCAGGCCGGTGCCGATGGTGGCGAGGATGTCCACCGAGCCGGAGAACAGCCGAGTCAGGCTGGTGTAGACCTTGACACCGCCGCAGGAGCCGAGGCTGAGGAAACGCTGCTTGGCGCGCAGATCCTGTTCGGTGATCTTGTTTTCCTTGAGCAGGTCGCCGAGGGGTTCGATGATCTGCTCGGAGCGCCAGTAGCTGTGCCCTCGCTGGGCGAGCATCTCGTCGCCCGACTTGATGAACCGCCGCAGCATCTCCATCTGGTTGTTCTTGTCGGTGTAGACGAACTGGGTGTGGACAATGGTGATGCCGTTCACCTGCTTGGTGAAGGCCACGGCGAAGTGGCGCTGGCGCATGGCTGAAAAGAGCGAGCCGAGGCCGCCGGCGCCGTAGCGCTGCACCTCCTGCTCCAGCCCGGCGCCTCCGCGCGGGCTGTACTGGCGCGAGGCGGACAAACGGTAGCCATTGTTCAGGAGCAGGTTGCCGTTGGAGGCAAACGACTGGCGGCCGTCGTCGTCCGGGTGGTACATGGACACCGAGCCGATGCGGCCGTCCTGCTTCCACTCGGCAAAGGGCGTGACCTGGTAGCGCTCCAGGTTGACCGCGCCGTGGCGCACCAGGAGGCGGCTGATCAGGGTACGATCGGCCGGGCCGAGCAGTTCCGGGTAGGTCTGCAGGTAGTACTGGAGGATCACGCCGATCAGCTTGGCGAACACCGGGTTGCCGGTTTGTGTCTGTCGCGCCATCAGGGTGATGAGATGGCTGCGGGCTTCGGGCGCGAGCACCTTGAGCAGGTGGGTCAGGGTGGCGGAGAAGAGCAGGATCGAGTCCTCGTCGCGGAAGGCCGAGGCCGCCACCAGGTTGAGGATCTCCATCTGCTTTTGTCCGTCCGTGGGGAAGAACACGGTGAGCTTGCCCTTCTGGGCGCAGCTGACGATGAAATCGGAAACCAGCCGGTTTTCCGGGTCGATGCTTCTGAGGAAGTGCAGCAGGTTGCCGTTGCTGCGGCTGCTGACCCGCTCCTGCATCACCGGCACGAGGATGTCGCGGAAGGAGGAGTCGTACAGGTCGCTCCCCAAGGCCATGACCGCGTAGGCGTTGGCCGTGGTCAGGTCGCGGGCGGCCTGCACCCGCGCGGCCGAGGTGGCCTGGCGCAGCACGGCTACACCGTTGCCCGAGTTGAACTGGGCCCGGAACCGGCCCTGCACCGACGGGGCCAGCCGGTTGAACAGTTCCTGCAGCCGCTGGCGGGAGAAACCGCCCAGCACCGCTGCCGGGAACTCGTAGCCGTTGTGGTCCGTGACCGCGTGCAGATTGTTGATCTTCCAGACGACCTCCTCGCCGCCACCGTACAGGCCCTTGAGCAGGGTGGTTTTCTGGCGGTTGGTGAGCCGGTCGTAGCGACCCTCCTGGGCACTGGTGGGCAGGGTGAAGTAGCTGATCAGCCAGTCCCAGGCCTCCCGGGGGGTGAGCGAGGTGTCGGTGAACAGCCAGCGGGCGTTCCAGGCGTCCTCGGAGCGCAGCTTTTTGATGATCTCCATGCCGCTGAGCAGGGTCTGGGTGTCCATGCCCGGCACTGCGGCATAGGTCTCCACCGCCCTGGCCTGGTTGATGCGCATGCGGTTGAGACCGTTGAGCGCCTTGTGGGCCGTGTCGACCTGCATGCCCTGGACGGCGAACAGGGCCCGCGCCGCCTTGATGTGCGCCTCGTCCAGGGTGTTGAGCAGCGGGATGGCGGCCTGCGCCTGGGCGACGGTGACCCCGCTGATGCCGGTGTAGCTGCGGAAGGCCCGGGAGGCGGAGAAGGAGAGGCTGCGCACCGTGTCCAGGCCGGCGATGGAGGTGCGGATGTCCGCCCCGGGGAGGCTGCTCAGGGACTCGAAGGCCTGCACCTGCTCGAAGGTGAAGCGTTCCTGCTGGAGCCGGTCGGCCACCTGGCGCGCCTGGTCGAAGGTGACCCCGGGCAGGGCGCAGACCTTGCGGAAGATGCGCTGGGCGTTATAGTGCATGCCGCCGATGACCGCCTGGCCCTGGACCAGCTGGTCGGCGCTCAGACCGGGGATGGCCTGGAAGATCTCGAAGGTCTGGCGGGCGCTGGCGTCGTTGGCGGTCGAGGCCAGGGCCGGGGGCGCCGGCTGGGTGGCGGTGAGCAGGACGGCGAGCAACAGGGTCAGCGAGGTGCGGCGAAGGGTCGGGCAAGGTCTTGAGGTGTGCGTTCGCATGGGAAACAAGGGGGGGTGATGGTACCTGGGTATGAGAAGACGCTGCCCGTCATGGCGCTGCTTCTGGCCATGGTCCTGTGGGGCAGTTCCTTCGTGGCGTTGAAATACGCGTTTCAGGAGATGCATCCCCTGGCCGTCATCTTCGGACGGATGGTGGTCGCATCGCTCTGCTTCCTGCCTTTTTTGCGGTCCTTTACCAGAATGGGCGTGCGTCGGCATCATATTTTCCCGCTGGCGGCCATGTGCCTGTGCGAACCCTGCCTGTACTTCCTGTTCGAGTCCGCGGCCCTGGTGCACACCAGCGCCTCGCAGGCGGCGATGATCACCACCATGCTGCCGCTGATGGTCGCCCTGGCGGCCGGCCTGGTGCTCGGCGAACGGGTGTCCGCGCGCACGGTCGGCGGTTTCGTGGTGGCCGTGGCCGGTGCGATCTGGTTGAGCGTGGCCGGCGGGGCGAGCGGCCAGGCGCCGAACCCGGCCCTGGGCAATTTTTTCGAGTTCCTGGCCATGGTCTGCGCCACCGCCTATACCATCCTCATGAAGCAGCTCAGCAAAGAGTTCCACCCGTTTCTGCTCACCGGCCTGCAGGCCTTCAGCGGCGCCCTGTTTTTCGCCCCGGCCCTGCTCCTGGCCAAGGTGCGGGTGGTGGCCGACCTGCCGGTGGGCGGCCTGCTGGCGGTGCTCTACCTGGGCACGGTGGTCAGCGTCGGCGCCTACGGGCTGTACAATTTCGGCATCAGCCGCATCCCGGCCAGCCAGGCGGCGGCCTTTGTCAACCTGATCCCGGTCTTTTCCATCCTGCTCGGCTTTCTCATCCTGGGCGAGCGCATGACCCCCTGGCAGCTGTGCGCCTGCGCCCTGGTCTTCTTCGGGGTGCTGCTCAGCCAGGATCGGAACACGGGAGGTGCCGTATGAACCGGACCCTGATCCTCATCGGCCTGGGCTGTCTCGTGGCCGGGTTGTGCTGGCCCTGGCTGCGCCAGCTGCCGCTCGGCCGCCTGCCAGGCGACATCGTCATCGTCCGCGAGAACTTCCGCTTCTCCTTCCCGCTGACCAGCTCGATCCTCGTCAGCCTGGTGCTGTCCCTGCTCTTCTGGCTGTTTCGCCGGTAGCCATGGCCTCTGCCACTGCCCTGTTCGTCCCGAACGATCGGCTGCCGTGTGCGCCGCCGCCGAGCGGCGGCTGGTGCCGGCGCTGCGGCCGCGTCCACCTGCTGCCGTCGGACGAGGCCTGGGTGGAGTGTGCGCGGCTCATGGCGCAGTTGGCGCACAGCGGCCGCATCGACCTGGAGGCGGCCGCGAGCGACGCCGATCCCGGCTGCGCCACCGGGCCGCTGTTCGCCCCCGGCGGCGGCAAGATGTTCGGGGTGCTCTGCTGCCGCGACCGGCACGGCCGGCGGGTGGTGCTGCGCGCCTTTTCCGGCCAGTACGGTGGCCGCTGGCAGGTACCGGGCTGGGTGGGGCCGGTGCAGGATGCGGCGCTCTTCGATGCGCTGGCCGGCGCGGCCGACCCGGAGATCAAGCGGCTGGGTGCGGTCATTGCCCGCACGCCGGCAGGGTCGGCGAGTCGCCGCGACCTGGTGCGCCGCCGCCGGGCCCTGAGCCGCGAGCTGATGCATCGACTGCACGACCTCTACCAGCTGGTCAATGTTCGCGGCGAGCGGCTGCCGCTGGTCCAGGCCTTTCTCGGCCCGGGCCGGCCGCCGTCCGGCACCGGGGACTGCTGCGGGCCGAAGCTGCTCCACCACGCGGCCACAAACGGTCTGGTCCCGGAAAGCCTGGCTGAATTTTTCTGGGGGGCCGCCGGCGCCTCGGCCGCGCGGATGCACGGGGCCGGTTATCCGGGCTGCGCGGCCAAATGTCAGCCGATTCTCGGTTTCCTGCTCTGCGGAATGGAGGGGGGATGAGCGGCGGCCTGCAGTTGGTCCATCTGGACGGCTGGTGCGCGGTGGTCGACAAGCCCGGCGGCCTGCTGTCGGTGCCCGGGCGCGGGCCGGACAAACAGGACTCGGTGGTCAGCCGGCTGCGCAGCCTGCTGCCCTGGTGCCTGGCCCAGCCGGCGGTGCACCGCCTCGACCAGGCCACCTCCGGGCTGATGGTCCTGGCGCTGACCGCACCGGTCCATCGCCACCTGTCGGCGCAGTTCGCCCGGCGCCAGGTGGTCAAGGAGTATGTGGCCCTGCTCGACGGGCGGGTGGACGGGGAGGGGGGAGAGATTCGTCTGGCCTTCCGGCTGGATCCCGACGACCGGCCGCGCCAGGTGTACGACCCGGAGGGCGGGAAAGAAGGCGTCACCCGCTGGCAACGGATCGGCGAGCGTCACGGCCGGCCCCTGGTCCGGTTCGAACCGCTCACCGGCCGGACCCATCAGCTGCGCCTGCATGCGGCCCATCCTCTCGGCCTGGGCTGCCCGATCGTCGGTGACAGCCTTTACGGCCACGGCCGCCCGGGCGACCGGCTCCTGCTGCACAGCGCCGCCCTGCAGTTTATGCACCCGGCCAATGGTGAGTGGCTGGCCTTCGCTTCGCCGCCTCCCTTTCTGTGAGCGGATCAGGTGGAATCAGCGGGGCCGGGCGCAGCGGTTCTCGATCCCGTCCAGGCGCAGCTGCATGCCCGGCTGCAATTTGGTCGGGTCGGCGAGCACGTCCCGGTTCCGCTCGTAGATCTCTTCCCAGGCCGGCTGGCGGCACAGCTCACGGGTGGCGATGATGCTCAGCGAGTCGCCCGGTCGGACCGTGTACACGATGGCCTCGGCAGGTGTCGCGTCGTCGCCCGCGGCCGTATCGGGTGTCGCTGGCGGGATAGGTGCGGTGGCCGGCGTGGCCGTGGTCCCTCGGTCAGGTTCGGGGGCCATCGGCGGGGCCGGTTGTTCAGTGGTCGTCGTTTCTTGGGCGGTTGGCGCCTCTTTCGGCGGCTGCTCCACGGTCGGCCCGTTGCCACGCAGCAGCAGGAATCCCAGGACAAGGACGCTGAGCGCGGCCGCCATCGCCGGAACCAGGGGGCGGAGCCGCTGTTGCCAGTCGACCGCCGCGGTCTGCTCCGGTGCGGTCTGCCGCGTCCGCTGGTTGCGGTGCTGAACGGCCCGGGCCAACTGTTGGGATTCGTCCAGCCGCTTGAGTTCCTCATCGATGCCGGGGAAATCCGAGGACAGCTGCCGGGCCTCCTGGCAGGCCTCCCTGGCCTCCTCGATGCGTCCCTCTTTTTCCAGCGCCTCGGCGCTGGCCAGCAGCCGTTCGATTTCGGTCTGCAGGCGAAGCAGTTCCTGGGCCAGGCCGCTTCGTTCCTCGACGGAAATCGTGTCGCCGGCGCCGATGAGCATGGCCCGCGCCTCGATGGTCCGTCCCGTCAGCATCGTCTCCCGAATCTCCTGGGCCGTTATGGATTCCACGCGTTCCTCCCGATTTTTTCGACAAGGGTCAAGCCTGATCGACTATAGCAGGTTTGCGCCCGAAACGGGCAAGGATGCAGTAAAAAAAAAGGGGGTGCTCGTCGAGCACCCCCGGTAACTGCTGAAAAGGAAAGCTTATTTCTTGAAGTGCTTGACCACCGCGTCGCGCTCGCTCTGCAGTTCGGCCTCGGTCTTCTTGATCATCTCGCGGCTGAAGTCGCTGATCTCCAGACCCTCGACGATCTTCCAGTCGCCGCCTTCGCAAACGATCGGGAAGGAGAAGATCAGGTCCTCGTCCACGCCGTAGGGGTTGCCCTTGCTGTAGATGCTCATGCTCACCCACTTGCCACCGCTGCCCAGGGTCCAGTCGCGCATATGGTCCACGGCGGAGGAGGCGGCGGAGGCGGCGGAGGAAGCGCCGCGAGCCTTGATGATGGCGGCGCCGCGCTGCTGCACGACCGGGATGAACTCGTTTTTGTTCCACTCGTCGGTAACCAGGGACTTGACCGGCTTGCCATCGGCGGTGGCGTAGCTGATGTCCGGATACTGGGTGGAGGAATGGTTACCCCAAGCAACGACCTTCTCGACCTTGGTGGAGTGGGTGCCGGTCTTCTCGGCGATCTGGCTCATGGCCCGGTTGTGGTCCAGACGCATCATCGCAGTGACGTTGCGCGGATTGAGTTTCGGGGCGTTCTTCAGGCAGATGAGGGCGTTGGTGTTGGCCGGGTTGCCGACCACGAGCACGCGGCAGGAAGGCTTGGCGTTGTCGCTCAGGGCCTTGCCCTGGACGGTGAAGATGGCGCCGTTGGCGTCGAGCAGGTCGGAGCGCTCCATGCCCGGACCGCGCGGCCGGGAACCGACCAGCAGGGCGAAGTCCACATCCTTGAAGGCAACGTTCGGGTCATCGGTGGCGATGACGCCGGCAACCAGCGGGAAGGCGCAGTCGTTGAGTTCCATCAGCACGCCCTGCAGGGCGCCCATGGCCGGCGGAATCTCGAGCAGCTGCAGGATGACCGGCTGGTCCGGGCCGAGCATGCTGCCGCTGGCGATGCGGAAGATGAGGGAGTAGCTGATCTGGCCGGCAGCGCCTGTGACTGCCACACGTACGGGTGCTTTCATTCCATTTTCTCCTTGTTGTTGATCCTGAACGGTTAGACGGCCAAAAAAAATCTGGCAACCTGCCAAACACGGTAAAACCTTCCTCTCTGAGGAAGGTGGAACACGCACAAGACAGAAGCCGGGACAGAAGCATCCCGGCCGGGGCGGGCGGTTTGAGCCGGAAGAGCGCAATATTCCGGCCTGTTGGTGAACCCCCGCAAATCCGCCGCTAGTGATACCGACCCGGGCGGTAAAAGTCAAGAACTCTTTGTTTTTCGGTTACCAGCGCGGCGCCGTGGCGGTGGCCCCGGGCAGGGCCTCGTAGCGGTCGGCGATGACCATCATCAGGGTCTCGTAGGTGAAGCCCCAGACAAATCCGTCGGTGGCCGGCAGGCAGGGGAAGAGCACATCCGGGCAGCGCGGGCTCATGGGCCGCCGGATGATGTTGTCCCGGTCGGCGATGTAGTCAAGGTCGAGCCACTCGTGGCAGCTGATCTCCGTGGTCTGCAGCCGTATATGCGGCTGTTCGGGCAGCTCGAACAGGAAGGTGGTGACCGGTACCGGCCGGTCGAGGGCGTTACCGGCCCGGCGTACCGGGTAGCGTTTGACCAGGTGGCGGGTGGACAGGGTGATGCCGCATTCTTCAAAGGTTTCGCGCAGGCAGGTGTCCAGCAGGGAACCGTCGTCCCGGTCGCGGCGGCCGCCGGGGAAGGAGTAGTGGCCGGACCAGGGGTCCCGCGGGTTGGCCCGACGCTTGAGCACCAGCACCCCGGGAAGCGGGTCGCGGGTGACGATGGTGGCCACGGCGGCCTCGGTGATAGGAAACGACTGCATGGGTTCTGCCGGGTTGTGCGCCGCAGCGGCCGTGCCGGGCGCGGGGGGGCCGGTCGCTGGTCCGCGCGTGCGGCGAGCCTGGGACCGGAGCGATGTACCAAGGACTACTATCAGTCCGAAGCGGATTTTTTCAACCCCTTTTTGCAGCGCCCCCCTGCCGGTTCCATCTTGTCGGCCCTTGTCCCGCAGGCCTGCCGGGCGGCAACGATTTGCTCGCAAAATGTCCGCATCCGGGGCATAATGGCCGCCTGCCGCAGGGCCGGAATTTTTGCCGCGGACCGTTCGGCCGAACCCGGGCGAACCGTCCGCACTCGTCCCTGCGCCATGGCCACCACCGGGCGCCGCCTGGACCGCCTTTTTCCCGCGAGGGTGCATGAACATTCTCATCTACGGCGCCACCGACACCGGTTACATGGTGGCCTCCCACCTCTGCCAGAAACACAACATCACGGTCATCGACGACTCCGACCGGCTGCCGGACAAGTTCAACAACCTCGACATCAGCTTCGTTGCCGGCAGCGGCGCGGATGTGCTCGTGCTCGAGGCGGCCAGCGTCGCCACCGCCGACCTGTTCATCGCCTGCTCGGCGGTGGACGAATCCAACATCGTCGCCTGCTGGACCGCCAAGAAAATCAGGGAAGTGGAGACCATCTGCTTTGTCCGCCGGATGGAGCTGTACCGCAACCTGGGTGCCGGTGCGCAGAACCGCTACCAGACCCGCTACGACATCGACACCATCATCTGGCCGGAACAGCTGCTCACCCAGGACATCTTCCGCATCATCTCCGTGCCCGACGCCATCGATGTCGAGTACTTCGTCCGCGGCAAGGCCAAGCTGTTCGAGTACCGCATCAAGGAGAACTCGATCATCCGCGGCCAGCGCATCATGGACTGCTCCTTTCCGGACAACGTCCTCATCGTCGGCATCACCCGCAACCACAACCTGTTCATCCCCAACGGCTCGACCACCATCGAGACCGATGACAAGGTCGTGTTCATGGGCACCGGGCCGGCACTGGATCTGCTGGCCGCCAGTTTTTTCCGGAATGTCAACAAGATCCGGACAGCGGCGGTGATCGGCGGCGGCAGCGTCGGCTCCATGCTCGCCCAGCAGCTGGAAGAGGCCGATATCCGGGTGAAGCTGATCGAGCACGACCGCAAGCGCTGCGCCTTCCTGGCGGACACCCTCAAGCAGAGCCTCATCCTGCACGGGGACGGCACCGACCTGGAACTGCTCGAGGGCGAGGCCATCGGCGAGAGCGACGTGACCGTGTGCGTCACCAACAACGATGAGAAGAACCTGCTCTGTTCACTCCTGGTCAAGCAACTCGGCTGCAAGCGGATCATCACCCGCGTCGGCAACCTGCGCAACTCCATGCTGTTCGAGCGGGTCGGCATCGACGTGGTCGTTTCGCCCCGTGACTCGGCCATGCGCGAGCTGCTCAACCGGCTGCAGGCGAAAGACGTGAACATCCTCGCCCTGGTCGAGGGCGGTCAGGGCGAGGTGCTGCGGGTGAACCTGCCGGAGGATTTCGCCACCGTGCTCGTGCGCGACTTCGTGCTGCCGGCGCGGGCGATCATCGGCCTGGTCAAGCGGGGCCGCAACGTCATCTTTCCCCACGGCGATACGCAGCTCGAGGCCGGCGACCAGCTGATCATCTTCACCATGGCCAGGGACGCCGAGGCCATCAAGAAGGCCTTCACCCGATGAAGACCGCCATTATCGGCAATGCCCTCGGCCTCATCCTGGTGGCGCTCGGCCTGATTATGCTCGCGCCGGTGGCCGTGGCCCTGCTGGCCATGGAGTTCACCGCCATCCATCCCTTTGTGGTGGCCGCGGCGGTTTCGGCCGGGCTGGGCACCCTGCTGCGCTGGCGCGGCGGCTTTTCCAGTGATTTCGACAGCCTCCGGCGAGGCGAGGGCATGTTCATCGTCTGCCTCGCCTGGGTGGTCACCGGTCTTGTCGGCGCCATCCCCTACCTCTTTTTCGGCCTCCACCCGCTCGACGCCTATTTCGAGTCGATCTCCGGCTTCACCACCACCGGGGCGACCATTCTCAAGGATTTCGGGCCCTACCCCAAGGCCTTCTTCTTCTGGCGGAGCCTCAGCCAGTGGCTGGGCGGCATGGGCATCATCGTCCTGTTCGTCGCCGTCCTGCCCCAGTTCGCGGTGGCCGGCCGGCAGATGTTCTTCGCCGAGGCGCCCGGGCCCACCGAGGAGAAGGTGACCCCGCGCATCACCCACACCGCCAAGGCCCTGTGGACGGTGTACGTGCTGCTCACCCTGGCCGAGACCGGTTTGCTCTGCCTGGCCGGCATGCCACTCTTCGATGCGGCGTGCAACTCGCTGTCCACCCTGGCGGCCGGCGGCTTCTCGCCGCACCCGCAGTCGATCATGGGGTACCGGAGCGATACCGTCACCTGGATCATCACCCTGTTCATGTTCCTGGCCGGCGGCAACTTCGCCCTCCAGTACCGGGTGCTGTTCCAGCGCAGCTACCGCTCCCTCCTGCACAACGAGGAACTGCGGCTCTATGCGGTCATCGTGGTGGTCGTTTCGCTGGCGCTCTGCCTCGCGCTGGTGCGCACCGGCCCGGCGACTGTCGGCGACGGTCTGCGCGACGGACTGTTCCAGGTCATTTCGATCCTGACCACCACCGGTTTTTCTTCCGTGGATTTCGCCCTCTGGGCCGTGCCCGCCCAGACCATCCTGTTCACCGTGATGCTCGTCGGCGGCTGCGCCGGCTCGGCCGGCGGCGGCGTCAAGGTGGTGCGGGTGCTGTTCGGGCTCAAGTACCTCAAGCGGGAGATCGCCCAGGTGGTCCACCCCAAGGCCGTGCTGCCGATCAAGATCGACCGGGTCTCCGTGCCCGGGGAGGTGCAGCGCCAGATCCTCGGCTTTCTCCTGTTTTATATCTTCCTCATGACCCTGTCCGCCCTGGTGGTGACCCTTATCGAGAGCGACGCGGCCATCGGCCTGGTCGGCACGGCCGCCACCCTGGGCAACATCGGCCCGGGCTACGGCTCCATCGGGCCCATGGGCAGCTTTGCTGACCTGCAGCCCTTGACCAAGATGATTTTTATCGGCAACATGGTGGTGGGACGGTTGGAACTCATCCCCTTCATTGCCATGCTCCACCCGGATTTCTGGACGTTTCGACGGTCCTGAGCGGGCAGGCCGGCAGAACAACCAGGAACAACAACGGCGCAAACACGCCGCAAGGTGGCGGACCAGATCATGACGGCAACTGATTACAGCGAACGGCGGCAGCATGTGCGGGTCTACTTCGACGGCCTGGATGAACTCCGCTGCCGCTTCGCCCGCGAGGCGACCGCACCCCCGATCCATGCGGCCGCGGTGCATGACCTGAGCCTCGGCGGCCTGCACCTGAGCCTCGAGGAGGACGGCGGCTTCGCCGTCGGCGGACATCTGACCCTGCTGCATCTGGCCTACCGCACCGGCCAGGTCTGCGAAATGCGGGTGGACATGGTGATCCGCTGGATCTTCGCCCGGCCGGGATTCAGCCGCATCTACATGGGCTGCCAGTTTCTCGACCTGCCCGACCCGGCCCGGGCCTGGATGACCGCCCTGGTCGCGGCCAAGGAGCGGGCCACAGCCATCCCCCCCTCCGCTCCCGGACGGTGAGGTCCCGGATGCGATCCGTTTGCCGACCTCGCCTGCCGGGAGCAGACCGCCATGGCCGCTGACGAACCCTACCGCGGCTTCGAGCAGGGACCGATCCGGCCGCCCAGCGAGCGTCACAGCCTGCTGGTGCGGGTGACCCGCAACTGCCCCTGGAACCGCTGCACCTTCTGCGGCCTGTACAAGGGCGAGCGGTTCAGTCGGCGGCCGGTGGCCCACGTGCTGCGCGACATCGACGCTGTCCGCCGGGCCGTGGACCGGCTCTCCGGCGCGTCGGCCGCCGCTGCCTCGTCCATGGCCGACGAGGGCGAATGGCTCGCCGAACACGCGGCCCGCACCTGGCTGCAGGCGGGCTGCCGCTCGGTGTTCCTGCAGGATTCGAACAGCCTGATCATCCCGCCCGGCGACCTGGAAACCATCCTCCTCCACCTGCGCGCCTTGTTTCCCCCGGTGGCGCGGGTCACCTCCTACGCCCGTTCGCAGACCCTGGCCCGCATCCCTGACGAGGACCTTGCCCGGCTGCGCGCGGCGGGTCTGAACCGCATCCACATCGGCCTCGAATCCGGCTGCGACGCGGTGCTCGAACGGGTGCGCAAGGGCGCCGACCAGGCCACCCACGTCCGCGCCGGCCAGAAGGTGAAACAGGCCGGCATCGAACTCTCCGAATACTACATGCCCGGCCTCGGCGGCCGGGAGCTGTCACGCCGGCACGCCCTGGACAGCGCGGCGGCGCTCAGCCACATCGATCCGGACTTCATCCGCGTGCGCACCCTGGCCCTGCCGGACGGGCTCGAACTGGCCGGCGAGGCGGCGCGCGGCCGCTTCGACCCGCTGAACGACCGGGAGGTGGCGGAGGAACAGCTGCTCTTTCTCGAAGCGCTCACCGGCATCACCAGCCGGGTGGTGAGCGACCATATCCTTAACCTGTTCGAGGAGATCGAGGGCAGGCTGCCGGAAGACCGGGAACGGATGACCGGGGTGATCCGCCGCTTCCTCGCCCTGGATCCGGCCGAGCAGGTGCTCTACCAGGTCGGCCGGCGCACCGGCGTGTTTCAGCGGCTGGACGATCTGCAGGATCCGGTCCGCCGCAGCCACGCCCGCCACCGGGTGGAGCGGTTCGCCATCACCTCGGAGAATGTCGACCGGGTGTGCGCGGCGCTCATGCAGCGGTTCATCTGAGCGACCGGCTCGGCCCCGGCCCGGTCCGGCGGAACAAAAACGGCCCCGGCCGCTGCCCCGCCCGCAAGGCGGTGGCAACGACCGGGGCCGTGTGCGTATCCGCTCCTCGCAGAGCGGTCCGGGCGTGGCTACATCCGGCGGAACAGTTCCAGCGCCCGCTCCCGGGTCATGACCTGCTGCCAGTCCTTGCCGAAGCAGTTCTCCCACAGCGGCGCCAGGCCCAGGGCGACGTTGACCATGGTGTTCATGGCCGCATCGTCCAGGTCCTTGGTCAGGCCGCGCGGCAGCCGGATGTCATGTTTGGCCATCATCTCGCGGAACTCGCGCACCCCCTCGGGATACACCTCCTCCAACTGGTCGAAGGTGATGCAGCAGCCGATGCCGTGGTGGGTGCCGAGCACGAAGGAGAGCCCGTAGGAGAGGGCGTGGCAGGCCCCCACCTGGGAGTAGGCGATGCTCATGCCGCCGAAATAGGAGGCCATCATCAGCTTGTCGTCCTTGTCCGGCCGGTCCTCGAGGAACACCTGGCGGCAGAGTTCCAGCGACTTCTCGCCGTAGGCGCGGCTGAATTCGTTGAGGTAGGTGCCGTTCAGGCTCTCGACGTCATGGATGTAGCAGTCCATGCCGGTGTAGAACCACTGGTCCCTGGGCACGCCGACGAGCAGTTCCGGGTCGAGCAGGATCTGGTCATAGAGGGTGTAGTCGGAGTTGATGCCGAGCTTCTTCTCCGGCCCGGTGAGCACGGTGGTGCGCGAGATCTCCGCGCCGGTGCCGGCCAGGGTGGGCACGGCCGCGTGGTACACGGCCGGGTTCTTGATCAGGTCCCAGCCCTGGTAGTCGGCGGCCGACCCGGGGTTGGTGAGCAGGAGGGAAATGGCCTTGGCGATGTCCATGGCGCCGCCCCCGCCCAGGCCGATGATGCCGTCCGGCAGCACCGAACGCTCCGTGCGGATGCGGGCGACCAGCTGGTCGATGTAGCTGGTCTTGGGCTCGTCGACGAGGCTGACCGGCAGCAGCAGGTCACCCTGTTCCAGCGGCAGCCGGCCTTCCAACTCCCGGCCGAGGTGGACGTCGTCGAGCACAAAGACCATGGGCGCCCCGGGCGTGACCCGCCGGGGTTTGAGGATGTCGCCGAGCTGGTTGAAGGAGCCGCGGCCGAAGATGATGTTGGGCACTATTTTGAAATTTCTGTACATCGGAGAGTATCCTTGACGTGGATGTTGCTGCGCGCGTCGGAGGCGGTGCTCTGCGCTGCCGCAGGGGAAACCGCCCTCCGCCCGCAGGCCCGGCAAGGGGTGCTGCCCGGCCTGCGCGAGGGCGGTGAAATGATTCAATTCCGGTGAGTTAATGAAAGGCGCTTATACCACCGGAAGGGGAAAAACTCAACAGCGAACTGTCCCTGGGCGTGCCGCCGACCGGGTGAACGGCTGCTGGGCCGAGGAGGCTTGATGAATGAAATAGAGCAGTTGACCCGGGATCTGTACGCCGACATCCCCCACGGCACCCTCTACCACTACACCACCTTCACCGGCCTGTTGGGCATCGTCCGCAGCCGCTCGCTGTGGGCGAGCGATGTCCGCTACATGAATGACTCGGCCGAGCTGCGCCACACCGCCGACCTCATCCACACCGAGGTGCGCGCGCGCATCGACGGCGGGCACCCGCACCCGCAGCTGCTCAGCCAGTTCGCCGACTGGATCGCCCACCGCATCACCAGCGGCCACATGCTGTTCGGCGCCTCGTTCCGCTCGCACGGCAACCTGCTCAGCCAGTGGCGCGGCTACAGCCTGCCGGGCAAGGGCGTCAGCCTCGGCTTCTGCCCGGAGTACATCCTCGCCTGCGCCGCGCACCAGCGGTTCATGGTGGGCAAGTGCATCTACGAGCCGGGCCGGCAGCACGCGCTCATCCGCCAGGTGGTCGACGCGGTGGTCGCCCATGCCGCGCGCCTGACCGGGGACCGCGGGCTGGCGGCCCAGGAGCGGGCAACCCTCTACCACACCGCCTTCGAGGAGGTGGAAACCGACCTGCTGCGCATCGCCGCCATCCTCAAGCATCCCTCGTTCCGCGAGGAAAAGGAATGGCGCATCGTCTCGCCGGTGATCGCCAACGAGGCCGGTGCGCCCATTCTCTTCCGCGAGGGGCACGCCATGCTCGTGCCCTATATCGAATTCAACTTAAGCCTCGACGGCCGGCCGCCGGTGCTCGACCACCTCTACCTCGGACCCACCGCCAATATCAACATCTCCATGAATTCACTGGAGATGTTTCTCGCACAGCACGGTATTGCGGCCACCCGGGGAATCAGTTACTGCCAGATCCCTTTCCGCCAGCGGTGAGCGGGCGCTGCCGCGCCGGCCCCGTTCAGGCGAATCTTTCCCGGGCGATCCAGGCGCGCGTGCCCAGCGAGGTGCAGG
>CAZMNU010000038.1:0-8010 GCA_964567725.1 uncultured Desulfobulbus sp.
TCTCGGCCAGGCTCAAGCCCTTGTCGGTGCGGTCGATGGCATAGGGCATGGCCTTGGCGTCCTGCAACTCCGGGTTGATGCAGTAAACTTTGGATTTCGGACGCTTCTTCAGGTCGAGGATGGCCTGCTTATCGTTCAGGACGGTGTATCCGTTGGCCGCGAACTCCGCGGTGAGGATGGATTCGGCCTCCTTTGCCGCCAGGCCGCCGCCGCCGAAGAACTCGTAGCCGCTGGCCGCCATCTGCCGGGCGATGCTGTTCATGTCGCCGCGGCTGGCGACACTCGCGTAATAGGCTGCCGGAGTGGCGTGGTCAAGCGAGACGCTGCTGATCACCCCGACCCGTCGCCCCTGCTCGGCCGCCAGTTGGGCGATGCTCTTGTAGCTGTGTTCCTTTGTGTCATCCATGCCGATCACGCCGCTCTGCGTCTTCAGGCCGCAGGCAAAGGCGGTGGCCGAGGAGGCGGAGTCGGTCATGAGGGCGTGGGCGTCATAGGTGGTCTGCATGCCCATCACCGGGAAGGTGCTCATGTTGAGCCGGTTTTCCGGTCGGAGCAGATCCGCGGCTTCAGTCGCCTTACCGCCGTTGAAGGTGGTCAGGTAGGCCTCTGCCGCCTGGGTCTGGGTGGCGGACATGCCGTCGCCCAGGAAGAAAAAGACATACCTGGGCATCTCGGCCAGGGCCGTGGTCCCGGACAGCAGCATTGCCGCCAGGGTCGTGCTGTACAGCATTCGTTTCAGGTGCATGGGTTCCTCCGTGGTGGTGGGGCTTCTTCGGGTGGCGGACGGCGGTCGTCCGCGAACGCGCCCACCAGACCAGGGCGAAGTTAGGATCGGGTTACCCTTCGGTTATCTTCCGGCTACAAAGCGGTTAGGGACGCCCGCACCGGCCGGTCCCTGACCGAAGCCTGACACGCTCCTGACCGGAACCGAACAGGACAGGGCTAGGGTTGCGCCAGACCACAACCCCAAGACCTCCCGATCGGTGCCCCATGACTGTCCCCCTGCCCTTAGCCGTGCTCCATCCCCGCGCCGTACTGCCCGGCGCGGCCCCTGCCCCGCTGGCCACAGACACCCTGCCCTTTGTCGGCGAAGACGTGACCGTCGGCGTGGAGAACGAGTTCCAGGTGGCCATCGAGGGGCGCCGGGACCGGGTGGACCTGCCCCTGACCATCAGCGGCTCGCGCTACTACCAGAACCTCGTACTCCGTGCCCGCCGGGGCGACCTGCCGCCGGCCGCGCTCGCCGACCTGGACGAATTCCTCGACGACCGCACCAACCGCATCTGGGAAAACTCCTGGGTGCGTTTTCCCCGCAGCCTGCTCAGCGCCTACGCGGCCGCCACCCTGGCCGCGGACCTGCGCGCCGACAAATCCAGGGCAAACAGCCCGCTGCGCGCCGACGCGGGCCAGCTGCACCTGCGCCATTGCGGCGAGGTCTGGCTGCGGCTGCCGGTCAGTTACCTGCTCAAGCTGGCACTGGCCGAGGCCCTCGGCCGGGATGCGGGCGCGCTCGCGCCCCTGCGCCACACCGGCGAGCAGATGATGCGCCATCTCATCTGCGACAACTGCTCGCCCGAGGTCACCTCCTTCGTGCTCACCGGCGGGGCGACCACCACCCTGCCCGGTCGGGCAGCCGCCGCCGAAACGAGCCGCCAGTTCTTCCTGCTGCAGCTGCTCGTCCAGTTCGCCAACCAGGCCTTTGCCCTCATTGACCACGGCCAGACCTGCCACCTCTACCTGGCGCCCAACCCGCCGGCCCGGCAAAAACGGCTCAACGACCTGATCTCCGACCAGTTCTACCGCGAGCTGTTCTGCAACCCCTGCCTGTCCGGCTGGGACCGGGGCGAGGAGAAGAAGGCGTACATGGCGCTCTGTCACCAGGCCCTGTCGCGCAGCCAGCTGCACACCATCGCCCGGCTGCGCGAAGCGGGCATCATCGTCAACAACCTGGTGGTCCTGCCCAACACCTCGTCCACCTCGCTGGCCAACAACGGCACCCACATCACCCTGGGCAGCCGGCTGCTCACCCGCCGGGTCCGCGAGGCCGGCCACGACCGCACCGAGAAGCACCAGGGCGACCTGGTGATCAAGATCGTCGAGCATTTCCTGCCGCTGTTCGTCACCACCTGCACTGCCGCGCCGCACCGGATCGCCTTTGACGAATTCCACCCGGAAAAGGTGCTCGGCTACCTGCCGCACGAACTGGAGGCCAGCCACCTGCGCATGCTCTGGCGGCGCTGGAAGAAAAAGGCGGCCAACCGCTGCTGCGGCCACAGCCTGACCCCGCTCGGCCCGCCCTGGCTGGACCGCCTGCTCGGCCGGGTGCTCGGCCTGCGCGGCGACTACCTGCCCGACGTCCGCCTGCTCGACTACCTGGTGGCCCTGCCCGGGGTGGACCGGAGCCCGGCCCTGGACGGCCGGGTCGGCAACCAGGAGCGGCTCAAGCGCGACCTGTTCGAGATGGGCGTGTTCGACCAGCGCATGGCCATCTACCTGCCCTGCCGGATGCGCGATGTGGCGCACTACGGCTTTTCCGGTTTCGAGGGACGGTTCTACTCGCTCTTTCCGGACCTGGGGGAAACCTTTGCCCAGGCCGTCAACCTGCAGACCCTGGTCTGTGCCCTGGCCTGCGCCTGGGTGCAGAACGGCCGCATCGACCACAGCCACATCCCCGACGACCCGCACACCGAGAGCGAACGCCGCCAGATCTTCTTTGCCGCGGCCATCGGCCTGCCCACGGTGTTTGTCCGCGCGGACACGCCCAACCGGCTGCTGCGGCGCATCCTCGGCCTGGTCGAGCACCAGCGGCCGAGCCGCCGCTACCGGGGCATGGTGCGCATCGAACTGGCCAGCTACCGCCGCGCCTGCCTGGCCCTGCTCCGGGGAGAGATCTCCATCACCGGCTGGGGCGCGGCCGCGGACGAGCCCCTGGACCGGCTCGGGGCGATCCTCGGCGGCGGCGCACCCACCGCGGCCGAACGGCTCTCCACGGCCATCCTCGAAGCAACCGGCCGGCCCGTCAACCCGATGCGCACCGAGGCGCGCGCCTTCAACCAGGCGGCCGAGCACTACTACCGCACCACCCTCTGCCGCCGGCACATGGCCGACGGCCTGGCCACCCTGGCCGACGACGGCGCGGAACTCGACCGGTGCGGCGATCCGGCCATCGGCGGGGCCCGGGACGAACTCACCGGCGGGGTGCCGGTGGCCCTGTTCGTGCGCATGACCGGCCGGAGGGTGCTGGCCGGTGAGGCCACGGTCGAGGAACTGCACGCCTTCATCCTTCTCTGCGTGCTCATCGTGCGCATGCGCCTGGCCGACCAGCCCACCGCTGGGTGAACACCATCGGAGTCCCCATGGACCATCACTACATCGACCGGCGCACCGGCGCCGCCGTGCGCGAGACCTTCCGGGCCGACCGCAGCGTCGGCCTGCTCTACGACCGCCTGCGCGAGAGCGCGCCCGCCCTGTTCCGCGCCCTCACCGGCCGGCGGGCCTGCGCCCTGCTCGGCCATCTCGGCTACGACCGCAGACCCGGGCCGCGCGGCATGCCCCTCTTTCAACACATGGGCATCGACTGGCGGGAGTGTCTGCACCCGGCCGACACCTTTGTCAGCCCGCGCCAGGTGTTCGAGCGGCAGATCCGCTACTGGGACTGCCGCCCCATGGAGGAGGATGCGGACACCGTGGTCGCGCCGGCGGACAGCCGCCTGCTCTGCGGAGAGCTGGCCGAGACCCCGGCCCTGTTCGTCAAGGAGAAGTTCTTCACCACCGGGGAACTGCTCGGGCCCGGGTCCTCGTGGGCGGAGCTGTTCAACCGGGGCAGCTACGCGGTGTTCCGCCTGACCCCGGACAAGTACCACTACAACCACGCGCCGGTCGCCGGCACGGTGGTCGACCTGTACACCCTGGACGGCAGCTACCACTCCTGCAACCCGCGCGCGGTCGTGGCCCTGGCCTCCCTGCACGCGCGCAACCGGCGGGTGGTCACGGTGATCGACACCGATCTGCCCGGCGGCACCGGGGTGGGTCTGGTGGCCATGATCGAGGTGGTGGCGCTGATGATCGGCGACATCGTCCAGTGCGTGAGCACACATCGCTACAACCACCCGCAGCCGCTCGCCCGGTCCATGCGCCTTGCCAAGGGCGCGCCCAAGAGCCTGTTCCGGCCGGGCAGCAGCACGGTCATCCTGCTCTTCCAGCAGGGGGCGGTGCGCTTCAGTGAGGACCTGGTGCACAATCTCGCCCGGGTCGACGTGGCCAGCCGCTTTTCCGCCGGCCTCGGCCGGCCGCTGGTCGAGACCGAGGTACGCGTGCGCGAAACCATTGCCCGGCGCGAGCCGCTCGGTCCCGCGCCGCCGGCTGACCCGCCCGCCCCTGCCCCATCAACCTTGGAGGACGCATGACCGAAACCCTCTTTCTCGCCCTCAGCGGGACCCTGTTCGCCCTGGCAATCGGCCTGGGCTGGCGGCTGCTGCCCCACGACCGCTTCCAGGTGCTCGCCAGCCTGCCGCTCCGTCCGGTCGGCGCCAACCGCTGGCAGGGCTGCAACCTCACCTGGTACGGGGCCCTGCTCGCCTCGGCCGCGGTCATGGGGCTGCTGTTCGTGCTCACGCTTGCCGCCAGCGGCGGTGTCCCGGCCGCGCCCATGCTGGCGGTGCTCTTGGGGCTGCTCGTCCTCTGCGTGCCGGCGAGCCGCCTGGTCGCCCGGGTGGTGGAAAAAAAGCGCCACACCTTCACCATCGGCGGCGCCTTTTTCTGCGGCCTGCTGGCGGCCCTGCCCCTCATCCTGCTGGTGAACGGCGCCTGCGCCCGGCTGGGCCGGCCGACCCTGGAACCGTGGGTGCTGCTCGCCGCGCTGGCCGTCGGCGGGGTGCTCGGCGAGGGGCTCGGCCGGCTGGCCTGCATCAGTTTCGGCTGCTGCTACGGCCGGCCGCTGGATGAGTGCAGGCACCTCACCCGCACCCTGCTCGCGCCGATCGCCTTTGTTTTCTCCGCCTCCACCCGCAAGGCGGTGTACGAGGGCGGCCTGGCCGGGGTCCGGCTGGTGCCGGTGCAGGGGCTGACCGCGGCGGTGCTCACCATCACCGCGCTCGTCGCCACCTGGCTGTTTTTCCAGGAGCGGTACCGGGCCGCCTTCCTGCTCTGCCTGCTCGCCAGCCAGGGCTGGCGGGTCTTGTCGGAGCGGCTGCGTGCGGATTTTCGCGGGTATTCCATGGTCTCCGCCTACCAGAAGATGGGGCTGGCGGCCGTGGCCTATGCCCTGGCCCTGGCCTGGCTGCTGCCGGCCGGGCCGGCGAACACGGTGCAGCTCGACCGCGGCCTGGCCCTGCTGGCCGAGCCGGTGGTGCTGATCGGGCTGCAGCTCTTGTGGTGGCTTCTGTTCCTGCGCTTTGGCCGCAGCACCGTCACCGAGGCCACCCTGGACTTCGCGGTCCGCCGGGACCGCATCTGAACAGGCGCGTCCAGGCGGACGCATCAGCAGTGCAACCACTTCCCGGCCAACGGGCAACCGACCCCAAGGAGAACACCATGCCCATCCTTCGTTTCCGTTCGATCTGGATCTCCGATCTGCACCTGGGCACGAAAAACCAGCAGGGCGAGCGACTGCTCGACTTTCTCCTGCACACCGAATCCACCCACCTCTACCTGGTGGGCGACATCCTCGACCTGCTTCAGGCCCAGAAAAAATGGCACTGGCCGCCGGTCAACGACCGTATCGTGCAGACCGTCATCGCCAAGGCGGCACGGGGCACCACGGTCTTCTACCTGCCCGGCAACCACGACCACCTGCTCCGTCAGTTCAACGGCCGCACCGTCTGCGGCGTGCACATCCGCGACCACCTGGTCCACGAGACCGTGGACCAACGCCGCTACCTGGTGGTGCACGGCGACCGGTTCGACCCGGTGGTCCGCCACCTGCCCTGGCTGGCCGGGCTGGGCAGCCTCATCTACGAGGGACTGCTGGCCGCGGGCAGCCGGCGGCGGGCAGGCGCGCCCGCCCCGGCGACAGCCCGGCCGCAGCCGTCTTTTTCCGCGCGCATGAAGCAGCTGGCCAAGGTCGCGGTCAACCGCATCGGCCGCTTCGACCGGGCCGTGACCCGCGAGGTGCGCGCCCACCGGGCCGAGGGGATCATCTGCGGCCACATCCACCGGGCCGCGGTCTACGAGATGAACGGCCTCCTCTACACCAACGCCGGCGACTGGGTGGAAAGTTGCACCGCGCTCGTCGAAAACAGCGCCGGCCAGCTCGGCCTGGTCGAATGGCCCGACCGCTCACCCCTGAGCGCCCCCGCTTCCGCCGCCGTAACGGTACCCGCCCATGCAGATCTGCCTCGCGACCGATGCCTGGTCACCCCAAATTAACGGGGTCGTCACCACCCTGAGCCGGACCGCGGCAACGCTCACGGCCTGGGGCCACCGGGTACTGCTGCTCACCCCGGACCGGTTCCGCACGGTTCCCTGTCCGACCTACCCGGAGATCCGCCTGTCGCTCGCCACCACCGTTGCGGTCAGCCGCCTGCTCGCGGACTTTGCCCCGGACGCGGTGCACATCGCCACCGAGGGCCCGCTCGGCTGGACCACCCGGGCCGCCTGCCGCCGGCTGCAGCTCGACTTCACCACCAGCTACCACACCCGCTTCCCCGAATACCTGCGCCTGCGCCTGCCCGTACCATTGGCGCTCAGCTATGCGGTGGTGCGCCGCTTCCACCGGCCCGCCCGGCGGACCATGGCCGCGCCCACCATCATCGACGAACTGTCGGCCCGCTCCTTTCCCCACCTGGTGCCCTGGTCGCGCGGCGTGGACACGACCCTGTTCCGACCGCGGCGACGGCCGAAGGGCGGACAGCGGCCCCCGGTGTTCGTCTCGGTCGGCCGGGTGGCGGTGGAAAAGAACCTGCCCGCCTTTCTCGATCTGGATCTGCCGGGAGAGAAGTGGGTGATCGGCGACGGGCCGGCCCTGGCGGGACTGCGTCGGGACTACCCTGAGGCGCGCTTCTTCGGGACGAAGCGCGGGGAGGAACTGGCCAGTCTGCTGGCCGCGGCGGATGTGTTCGTCTTTCCGAGCCGGACCGACACCTTTGGCCTGGTGCTGCTCGAGGCCATGGCCTGCGGCGTGCCGGTGGCCGCCTTTCCGGTGACCGGGCCGCGCTTCCTGGTGCGCGAAGGGGAAAACGGCTGCCTCGACAGTGACCTGCGTGCCGCGGTGGAGCGCGCCCTGCAGGTGGACCGGGCCTCCTGCCGGGAGAGTGTGGCCGCCTATTCCTGGGAGGCCTGCACCCGCCAGTTCGTCGCCAACCTGGCCGTCAACCCGCGTCCGGTCGGGGCGCGGGGTTTCAGAAATCGAGCAGACTGATCACGGTTTCCGGGGTGCCGGGCGGCCCGTGGGTCCCACGGTAGCGGATGAACAGGCCGTCTTCGGCCCGGAACCAGTACTCGGCCCGCCACAGGCGACCGAGGAGCCCGTCCGGACGGATGACCACCCTGGCCGCGGTCAGCCGGGGGCCGCGGACCGTGTCCATCTCCTCGCGGCCGGCCGCCTCGGCCCGCATGGCCACCAGTTCCAGGGTGTCGACCCGGATGGTCCAGAATTCGGCGGTCGCCTGATCGTTCAGGGCCAGCGGCCGCAGCGAGAAGGACAGCGGCTGGAACCAGGGCCGATCGTCAATGGTCTGGACCTCGTCCACCGTCTTGCCCTGGAACCGGCCGCTCAGGCGGATGCGGTCGCCCTCCCGCTCGGCCCGCACGTCGGTATCGGGTTGGTGGACGTACTGCCAGGCGAGGGTCTCGCCCGCAGCGGTGTTCCGACTGAGGAAGGTCTCGCTGCCCTGGCGCTGGACCACGCTCAGGGTGGCCGTGTCCCGCTCGCGCTCGAGCCGCCAGGTGAAAATAAAGCTGTCTGTTCCGGTCTGCTCCAGGTAGCGGAACACCGGGGCGGCCGGGCTGGCCGCAGCCATGAACAGCAGGGCCAGGCAGAGCGGCAGGATGGCCTGAAACGGCGAAGGACGG
>CAZMNU010000038.1:8110-22695 GCA_964567725.1 uncultured Desulfobulbus sp.
GGTTCATAGCAGTTCGCTGGCGAGCGCGGCCAACTCCGAGCGCTCGCCTTTCTCCAGGTTGACGTGGGCGTGCAGCGGCTGGCCGCGCAGCTTTTCGATGAGATGGCTCAGGCCGTTGGCGCGGCTGTCCAGGTAGGGGTGGTCGATCTGGTGGATGTCGCCGGTGAACACGATCTTGGTACCCTCGCCGGCCCGGGTGATGATCGTCTTCACCTCGTGCGGGGTCAGGTTCTGGGCCTCGTCGACAATCATGTACATGCGCACCAGGCTGCGGCCGCGGATGTAGGCGAGCGGCTCGATGATCAGCTTGCGCTCATCGAGCAGCCGGCCGGGCAGTTGGTGCGACTCGGTCTGTTCGCCGAACTGGCCGCGGATCACCGCCAGGTTGTCGTAGAGCGGCTGCATGTAGGGGCCGATCTTGGCGGTGATGTCGCCGGGCAGGTAGCCGAGGTCGCGGTTGGAGAGCGGCACCACCGGCCGGGCGAGCAGGATCTGCCGGTAGCGGGCGCGCTGTTCCAGGGCCGCGGCCAGGGCGAGCAGGGTCTTGCCGGTGCCGGCCTTGCCGGTGAGGGTGACCAGCGCCACCTCCGGGTTGCACAGGGCGTGCACGGCGAAGTGCTGCTCGGCGTTACGCGGGGCGATACCGTACACGGTGCGCGTCTGGATGCGGCTGACACCCCCTTCCAGGCAGGTGGCGAGCACGGATTTGCGACCGTTGCGCACGATCAGGTATTCGTTGGCAAGCGGTTCGGGGTCGAGACCCAGGTCGGCCGGCCCGACGCTCCGTTCGTCCCCGGCCAGCCGCTCGACCAGGGTGGTGTCGACCCCTTCCAGGCGACGGCAGCCGGTGTACAGCTCGCCCGGGTTGCGGACGTGGTCGGTGGTGTAATCCTCGGCCGGCAGACCGATGGCCTTGGCCTTCATGCGCAGGTTGACGTCCTTGCTGACCAGGATCAGACGGCGGGACACGGTCTCCCGGGCCAGGTGGTAGCCGAGGTTGAGGATGCGGTGATCGGGTTTGTCGGCAGCCGGGAACTGTGCGCGCAGGTCCTCGTGCAGCGGCCGTTCGAGGCGGATCGCCACCCGCCCCTTGCCCTGGGCGATGCGCACCCCGCCGTTGAGCAGGCTGCCGGCGCTCAGTTCGTCCAGGGTGCGGAGGAATTCGCGGGCGTGGAAGTTGATGCTCTCGTTGCCTTTTTTGAAACGGTCCAGTTCCTCGAGCACGGTGATCGGGATGACGATGTCGTGTTCCTGGAACTGCTGCAGGCAGGTGGAGTCATGCAGGATGACATTCGTATCCAGAAGAAACGTTTTGCGGGAGGTGCGGCGGGTTGTGGTCACAATGATCCTCGGGCGGGCGGGAGGGGCCGGGAAAGGGCAGCGCGTGCAGGCCGCGAAAGGGCCGCCCGGGTTCCGGTTCGACAAACAGGCAGAGGCTGTCCAGGGTCAGGGGCAGGTCCAGGCGGGACGCGAAATGGGCGTGCAGGGCGGCCTGCACCCGGGACGCCAGGGTTGCCTCGAGGATGTGCGCGGTCAGGGGGTAGTGAAAGCGAAACTCCTCGAACACATACGGATGGCCCCAGAGCGCCAGGTTCTTGCGTTCGTACCCGTTCAGGCGGGCGGCCCGGCAGCGGGCCATTTCACTGGGGCTCAAGGGGGCGCGGAACCGGTCGAAATGGCGCACGCACAGGGAGGCGAGCACCTGCACCGGCTGCGAGTGACGGACCGGTCGCAGGCAGAAAAAGTCATCCAGGCGGGCGATGGTCAGGGGCGGCAGGTCGATGGGCCGCTGGCGGCCGGCGAAATCGATCAGGGCATCGACCAGTTCGGTCTCGGTGCAGCCCGGCTTGAGGCGAAACGGACCGGCCAGGGTGGCCTGGAACCCGTAATGGCCCGGCACCCGGGTCAATTCGTTGAGCAGGGCTGGGTCGAGGTCCGGGAAACGGGGCCGGACAACGGCCCGGTCAGCCAGGCCATCCCGGCCGAGCCACTGGCACCCTGCCTGCCAGAGGGCGGCGACCGCGGCAGGGGCATGGGAGATGGCATAACGCATGACAGGGTCCACGGTGGAGTTGCCGGGCGCCGGCTGGCGCGCTGCGCCGGCCCCACCCGAATGTCTCCACTATGCCCTGCCGGTTTTCGTGCCGGGTTATGATCCGGTTACGATTGCGTCAGAAAAAGGAGGTGCGCCGCCGCGCCCGGGCACGGCTGCATCGAAATGTAATGGTCGGCTAACCCGGTCGTAACACCCCGGGGGTAGAAGAGGCGCAACCGTTCGCCCACCGCCCCGGTCCGCCGGTCGGCGGTTCACCCCAACCGGAGAAACCCCATGCCCGGACTGCTCTGTTTCGTCATCGATGGCCTGCACACCGAGACCCTGGCCTCGGTGCGCACGCCCCACCTGGACCGGCTCGGCCGCCGCGGGGCCAGCTGTCGTCGCCTGCTGGCGCCGCCGCCGGCCCTGACCCTGCCGGCCCTGACCACCCTGTTCACCTCTTTGCCACCCGAGGAGCACGGCGTGCAGAGCGCCAGCGCCACGGCAGCGGCCAGCCCGCAGGCGGTCAATCTGCTTGCCCTGCTCCGCTACCGGCAGCTGCGCGCCGCCGCCTTCTACCAGAGTGACCGGCTGCGGCCGCTCTTTCCGCCCGGCTGCCTGCACACCGGAGTGCTGCAGAGCGCCGAGGACATCGGCAACGTGGACCGCGACCTGGGCGAAACCGCGGCCCGTCACCTGCAGCGCGACCAGCCCGACTTCTGCCTGATCGTGCTCCAGGGCCCGGACATCGCGGCCGTGCATTTCGGCGCTGATTCCGAGCCCTACCGGGAAAGTGTGGAGCAGGCCGACCAGGTGCTCGGCCTGCTTCTGGAGAGCCTGAACTTTGTCGGCATGGGAGAGGAGTACACGGTGCTGGCACTGGGCTGTCCCGGCCATCGACCGCTGCCGGCCGGCGGGGTGGCGATGCTGCCGCTGGCCGCGGCCGGTCCGGGCATCGTCGCCAGGGTGGAGCGGCAAGGGCCGCTCAGCCTGCTCGACCTGGCGCCGACCATGGCCGCGCTGCTCGGGGTGGACCCGCATCCCGACTGGCGCGGCCAGGCGGTAACCGAACTGCTGCCCGCACCGCTCCCGGCCCGGGAACCGGTGCACTGAAAGGAGCGACCGCCATGTTCACAGTGACAGTACAAGACGGCAGCGAAGCGCACCTGGAGCCGCGATCCCTGGCCGGGGCGGATGTGGTCTGCTGCCGGGCGCTGGTGCGGCCGGAGGGGGAGAGCGGCGGCCGGATCCGGCGTGTGCTCGAGGGTCTCGGCCTGACCTGCAGCTGTTTCGTTCCGGACCAGAAGTCCTCGAAGACAGGCGGGGAACCGGCGGGACTGGCCATCCTCACCGGCGCCGGCCTGTGGCCCCTGAACAGCGGCCGCCTGCGCCCGAGCGGTGAGGACCGGGACCTCGGCGCCATCGTCCAGTTTCTCCACGTCCGCAAACAGAACGCCAGCCTGCTGGTGTTCAACCTGCGGTTTGCGCCCGCGCCGGAACGGCAGCAGGCGCTCCTGGGGGCGGTGTTTGCCCATCCCCTGTTCAAGGAGCGCTACAGCGGCGTGGTGCTGTGCAGCGACCGCCCGGTGGAGGTGGGCGAACGGGTGCTGCGCGGCCTGGCCCGCGCCAGCGGCTACGCCTTGTGCCCCACTGCGGCTGCGGACACGGGGCCGCTGTTGTTCGTGCCCGCGCCCGGACGCGGGACCACGGCCAGGGTCAGCCCGATCGAGCCCGCGGACCTGCCCGCGGCGGCGCGCAGCCGGACCCTGCGCCTGACTATTGAGCACCACCCGGCCCGACCGTCGGACCGGCTGCGCGTGCCCCTGTCCTACCGGGAACAATGGCTGGGCAGCCAGGAGTGTTTCCGCGCCTACGCGCTGTGAGCGCGGTCTTCGCCGCGGCAGCCTGAAACGAGGGTCGTTCAGCCCCTCGCCGGCGTCCCCTTGTTCGCCTGCGGCACACGCCGGCCGGCCGCAGCCCGCCGCTCGGCCAACTCGATCAGGCGGCGATGGATGCAGACCGCATTCTTGCGGCTGCCGCCGGACCGCTGCCGGTAGCTGCCGTCCGCCTGCATCTCCCAGGCGTTGCGGCGGTTGGCCAGCTGCAGGTCGAGCAGTTGCCGCAGCCGTTTGCGTGCCGGTGGCGACTCCACCGGCACGCAGACCTCGACCCGGCTCTCCAGGTTGCGGGTCATCAGGTCGGCCGAGCCGAGGAAGTATTCCTCCTCGCCCTGGTTGCGGAAATACAGGACACGGGCGTGTTCAAGAAACCGGCCGACCAGGGACACCACCCGGATGGTCGCGGACAGGCCGGGGAGACCGGGCCGCAACCGACAGGTGTCGCGGATGATGAGGTCCACGCGCACACCCGCCTGCGAGGCCCGGTAGAGGGCGGCGACGATGTCCCGGTCTTCCAGTCCGTTGGCCTTCAACTGGATCAGGCCGGGCGAATCCGGCCGGTGGCCGCGGATCTCCCGGGCGATCTTCTCCAGCAGGGCCGCTTTCAGCTGCAGCGGCGAGCAAAGCAGCTTGCGGTACTGGCGTATCGGCGTGGAGCCGGTGGTCAGAGAGTTGAACAACTCGGTCAGGTCGGCGCCGATAGCCGCATCACAGGTGAACAGGCCGAGGTCGCTGTCCAGCCGGGCCGTGCCGGCGTGATAGTTGCCGGTGCCGATATGGGCGTAGCGGCGCAGCCCGTCCCGGTCGCGGCGGACCACGAAGATCACCTTACAGTGGGTCTTCAGGCCGACCACGCCATAGGTGACCTGCACGCCCGCCTCCTCCAGGCAGGCAGCCCAGCGGATGTTGTTCTGCTCGTCGAAACGGGCCTGCAATTCCAGCACCACCGCCACCTGCTTGCCGTTCCGCGCCGCCGCCACGAGCGACTCGATCACCCGGGAACCGGCCGCGGTGCGGTACAGGGCCATCTTGATCGCCCGCACCCTGGGGTCACTGCTCGCTTCACGCAGGAACCGCTCCACCGAGGTGACAAAGGACTCGTAGGGATGCTGGACGAGCACCGAGCCGTGGTCGCGGATCTGCCGGAAGATGCTCGTGCCGCTCACCGAAAGCTCCGGGTTGTCCACCGGCCGGTGCGGCGGCCACTGCAGCTCCGGCCGGTCGAGCCGGGCGATTTCGAACAGGTCGCGGCGACCGATGAGGCCGTCCATGGGGTAGACGTCGCCTGCCTCGTCCACCCCCAGTTCCGCCGCCAGCATGCCCCGGTGGACAGGGTCCATGTTCGCCCCCACCTCCACCCGGACGATCTCGGCGAACCTGCGGTCGCGCAGGGCCGATTCGATCACCTGCAGCAGGTCGTTGGCCGGCTCCTGGTCCGGATCGGTGACGGCATTGCGGGTCACCCGGAACACCTCGCAGCTCTCCACCGCCATGTCCGGGAAGAGCATCTCCATATTGTTGGCGATCAGATCCTCCAGGGTGATGCGGTGCCCACGGTCACCGAAGCCGAGGAAGCGCGGCAGATCGTCGCTCACCGGGGCCTTGATGCGGGCGAGCGAGGGGTGCTCGCTGTCCGGGTAGCGGATCGTGGCCAGCAGGTTGACGGACAGGTTGGAGATGAACGGAAACGGGTGGGCCGGGTCCATGCCCTGGGGGGTGAGCAGCGGATAGACCTGGTCGAGGAAAAACCGATCGGCCAGCGCCTTCTCGGCCAGGTCCAGATCCGCATACGGAACCAGGCGGATACCGCTGGTGGCGAGGAGGTAGCGCAATTCCGCCTCCAGCGCCTCCTGCTCGCGCAGTTGCTCCCGCACCACCTGGGCGCAGGCGTCGATCTGCTCCTGGGGCTGGAGCCCGTCCACCGACCGTTCGCGCACCCCGGCACCGACCTGCTGCTTGAGCCCGCCGATCCGTTTCATGAAGAATTCGTCCAGGTTGCCGGCATGCACGGCCAGGAAAAAGACCCGCTCGAGCAGCGGCACCCGGTCGTCCTGACCCTCGTGCAGCACCCGCCGGTTGAAGGCGAGCCAGGTCAACTCCCGGTTGAGATACCACTGCGGTTGATCGAGGTTGGTGACGGGCGGCGAAACGGCCGGTTGGGCAGTGGGCTCGGGCATGGCGGTCCTGCAGGGATGAAAGGGCGAATGAGGGTTGACCACCCATCCTGCCCGGCCCGGGTTTGCCGCCGGTTAGCGTTTCGTGAGGATTCGATGAGCACCCCGGACCGGATCCCCCTGCCCCCACGTCCTGACCGAATGGACACCATTTTCAGACCGTTTCCGTACCAACCGCTGATCGTCCGCTAACAGAATGGGGGTTTCCTTGTCGCGACCCGTGCCCCTGCCGGGCCGCCGCCGCGGCGATCCTGCCCGGACGACGTTATTCCAGAAGAGCGTGCAAGCGAGGAGGAAACGAGATGCACAGAACAAAACAGAGAACCGGCCATCGGCTGCTGCTGGCCGGACTGGGTGTGCTGGCCGGACTGACGGTGGTCGCCCCGGCCGGAGCCACGGAGGTGCGCACCCTGGCCGAACAGCCCCTTGTCTGGCGGACCCGGGCGGCCCACGGGCC
The DNA here is from genome assembly GCA_964567725.1 of uncultured Desulfobulbus sp. Lineage (GTDB taxonomy): Bacteria > Desulfobacterota > Desulfobulbia > Desulfobulbales > Desulfobulbaceae > Desulfobulbus. The sequence continues at coordinate 14,675 of CAZMNU010000038.1, forward strand.
GACCGTGCCGGTCCAGCTGCTGGCCATCAACGATTTCCACGGCCAGTTGTCCTCCGGGGAACAGGTATCGGGTCGGCCGGTGGGCAGCGGTCCGGTGCTCGCCGCCTATCTCAGGGAGGCGCAGGAGACGGCCCCGGGCCGCACCTTCCTGGTCCACGCCGGGGACCACGTCGGTGCCTCGCCGCCGCAGTCCACCCTGCTGCAGGACGAGCCGGCCATCCAGTTCTTCAACCTGATGGGCAACGAACACTGCCGCACCGGCGGTGCGGCCGGTCCGGACTGCAACCTGCTCGGCGTGCCCGGCAACCACGAACTGGACGAAGGGGTGGAGGAACTGCTGCGCCTGGTCCACGGCGGCAATCACCCGCATGGCCCCTTTCTCCAGAACCCGTATCGCGGCGCCGCCTTCCCCTATCTCTCTGCCAACCTGGTGCACGCGGCAACCGATGAGCCGCTGTTCCCGCCGGCCGTGGTTCGCCAAGTGGACGGCATCAAGATAGCCTTCATCGGCGCCATCCTCCGCCAGGCCGGGCAGTTTCTCCCGCCGGAACGGCTGGCCGGGCTGCGCGTCCTGGACGAGGCCGAGGCGATCAACCGCCAGGTGCGACGGCTGCGCGACGAACAAGGGGTGCGCGCTTTTGTGGTCATCATGCACCAGGGCGGCTTGCAGCACGCCGAACCACCGGCGGACGGCACGGCCCAGCTGGTGGGCGACATCGCCGGCGTGGTCGATCGGCTCGACCCTGACGTGGACGTGGTGCTCGGCGGCCACACCCACACCTTTCACAAGGTGCTGGTGGACAACGGCGGCGGCACAACCCTGGTGGCCCAGGCCTGGCCCCGGGGAACGGGCTTTGCCGACATCGACCTGGAGATCGACCGCAAGAGCGGCGAGGTGGTGGCCCTGGGCGCGCGCATCGTCACCACCTGGGCCGACCGTGGACCGGGGCTGCTGCCGGACATGCGGGTCGCGGCCCTCACCCGGCAGATGGAGCACCTGGGCGCGGCCATCGCCGGCGAGGCCATCGCCCGCAGCTCCCGCCCGATCACCCGGGAGGTCAACCGGGCCGGTGAGTCGGCCCTCGGCAGCCTGGTGGCCGACAGCTACCGCCAGGCCATGGCCGCGGACTTCGCCTTTCTCCACCTGGACGGGTTGCGCGCCGATCTGCCGCCGGGCCTGCTGACCAGGGGCGATCAGTTTGCGGTGCAGCCGCACAACCTGAACCTGATCCGGCTGGAACTCACCGGCGCTCAGGTCCGCGACCTGCTCGAGCAGCAGTGGCAGGGAGCGGACGACGAAGGTCGGCGGCTGCAGGTCTCCGGCCTCACTTACACCTGGGACGCCAGCCGGCCGGCCGGACAGCGCATCGTCGCGGTGCGCGCCCAAGGGCAAATGTTGCGACCCGAGGCACGCTACACCGTGGCCGTCAACGAGCACCTGGCCGGCGGCGGCGAGCAGCTCAGCGTGCTCACCCGCGGCGTCAACCCGGTGGTCGGACCCTTTGTCGCCGAGGCCCTGGCCGGCTACCTGGCCTCATGCCCCCAGCCCATCGAAGCCGGTATCCAGGGCCGAATTTCACGGCTCAACTGAAAGAAGGCAAAAATCTCGGGCCGCCCGAACGACGACTTTCGGTCGGGGGCCAACCGCCCGGGGCACGGATCTGCCCCCGGCGAGGCACCTCGAACGGTCACCGAGGCAAACACAATCCGAACACAACCCTGACCCTATACTCATGCTCGTCCGGTACAAGAGGACCATCGTTTTCCCCAACACCCATTTCAGGAGACATCCCATGCAGAAATTGACCCTTTCCCTGGCCGCCGCCTCGATCATGCTCGCCGCCACCACCTCCGCCCAGGCCGCGGACGGCCGCGACTACATCTCCGTGGTCGGTTCGTCCACCGTCTACCCCTTCACCACCGCGGTGGCCGAGCAGTTCGGCAAGACCACCAAATTCAAAACCCCGAAGATCGAGTCCACCGGCACCGGCGGCGGCATCAAGCTGTTCTGCGCCGGCGTGGGCGTGGACACCCCGGACATCGCCAACGCCTCGCGCCGCATCAAGAAAACCGAGATGGAGACCTGCGCCAAAAACGGCGTCAACGAGGTGGTCGAGGTCAAGGTCGGCTACGACGGTATTGTCGTGGCCAACAGCCGCAAGGCCGAGCCCTTCTCCCTCTCCCGCAAGGAACTGTTCATGGCGCTGGCCAAGCAGGTACCGGACGCGGACGGCAAGCTGGTCGCCAACCCCTACAAAACCTGGCAGGAGATCAACCCGGCCCTGCCGGCAACGAAGATCGAGGTGCTCGGCCCGCCGCCCACCTCGGGCACCCGCGACGCCTTCCTCGAACTGGTGATGGACCCGGGCTGCGAGGCCTTTGCCTCCATCAAGGCGATGAAAAAGACGGACGAGAAGCAGTTCAAGACGGTCTGCCAGACCGTGCGCGAGGACGGCGCCTACATCGAGGCGGGTGAGAACGACAACCTGATCGTGCAGAAACTGGACGCCAACCCGAAGAGCCTGGGCATCTTCGGCTACAGCTTCCTCGACCAGAACAGCGACAAGATTCAGGGCTCTACGGTAGACGGCGGTGAGCCGACCTTCGAGAACATCGCCAGCGGCGCCTACGCGGTATCGCGGCCGCTCTATATCTACGTGAAGAAGGCGCACGTGGGCGTGATCCCGGGGATCGCCGAGTTCCTGGGCGAGTACGCCAGCGACCGCGCCATGGGCGAGGAGGGCTACCTGGCCGACAAGGGCCTCATCCCGGCGCCCGAGGCCGAACGCGCCGCCACCGCGGCGGACGTCAAGGCCCTCAAGGTGCTGAGCGCCGACGCGCTGTAACAGCACAACCCCGAACCGGGGACAACCCCTCTCAGGGAGGCGGCGGCAACCAGGCAATGGCTGCTGTCCGCCTCCCTTTTTTTGCTCCAGTCAGGGCAATCCGAAAACAGATCGTTTTTTCGGCGTCCCCTTTGGTGTCCTCCCCGCCTCGAAAAAGAAGAAACCGGAAAGAACGGTCCCATCCCCGGCAGAAGAGCATCGCAGGCAGATCATCATCGCTCCGCTGACCAGCCGGCACGGCCTGTCCCGGGCCGAGTTGCCGTCGATGGATTCGCAGATCCAAACCTGATGGCATCGGAGAAAGTCAAAACCCGCAACATCATGTTTGGTAAAAACAGTCTGTTACGAAGAAAGAGACGTCGTTCTCGGGGCTTTTTACGAGAACGACCAACCTGACCTGTCCTCAAAACTGGTCAGGCACCCTCTCGTTCACTCTGGCAACACACTCCGGCCCGTCATGGCGGGCATTGTTGACCAGGCTGCTCACGGGGTAGGCCACGATCCTCGCCGATGAACAGGGCCCAAGCATCGCCAGCGCCTTGTCGAGTTTTGTCGCGGGTGCGATCCACGCAGCCACATCCTCTTTTCCGAGAATCACCGGCATGCGATCATGAATCGGCCGCATCAGTTCGTTGGCCGAGGTGGTGATAATGGCCACGGTTTCCAGCGCACCTCCCTGTTGCTCTTTCCGGTGTTCCCAGATGCCGGCCAGGGCAAAGACCTCATCCTCAGCAGGACGCACGAAATAGGGCTGCTTGCCTGTACCCTGGCGGCCCCACTCGTAGAACCCGCTTGCGGGGACGATGCAGCGACGGTGGCGTACAGCTCCCCGGAAGGAGGGCTTGGTCTCGATCCCCTCGGCCCGGGCGTTGATGAGCAGATGCCTGGTCCTGGATTCCTTGGACCAGGATGGCACCAGTCCCCAGCGGAGCATGGCCCACTCTGAACCTCCCGTCACCGGTGAGGAGCGAATGGCGAGGATGTCCTGGGTTGGGGCGATGTTGTACCGCTCGACCGGGGGTGGTTCCGGCAACTCCAGGGACTCGTAGCCGAACTGGCCTTTAGCGAAGAAAGCGAATCTGCCGCACATGGATGTTGTGGTCGCTCATGGGGTTGCGGGGTGAACAATAATCCGGCCACTCCGGTCACTGTACGGCTGCCACTGCAGGTCACAGGGCGCAGCTCTTCCGGTACATCTCCTCGATATGCTCGGCATACCGGGTGAAGATCTGCTCCCGTTTGAGCTTCATGGTCGGGGTGAGCAGGCCGTTGTCAATGGTCCACGGAGCATCCAGCAAAAAAACACCGCGAACCTGGGCCGATGCGGGAAAATCGCGAAGACGGCCGGTTAGGGTGCGCAGCACGAAACCGGCCGCCGCCTCGGTATGCAGGGCGGCAGGGTCGTCCGGCTGCAGCCCCATCGTTGACGCCATTCGCCGCCACGCCTGCGGATTGACCACGACCAGGGCGGTGAGAAAGGGCCTGCCCTCGCCCACGACCATGGCCTGGTCGATCAGGGGATGCTGTTCGAGCACCATTTCCATGGCCACGGGTGAGACCTTCTCCCCGGTGGAGGTGACCAGGATTTCCTTGCTGCGCCCGACAATGTGGACAAAGCCGTCGATGATCCGGGCGATGTCGCCGGTCTTCAGCCAGCCCCGGCTGTCCAGGACCTCGCTGGTCAAACCGGGCTGGCCCCAGTAGCCCAGCATCACCCCCGGGCTCCGCACGAGCAGTTCATCCCCCTCGCTCAGGCGGACCTCGACTCCGGGCAGCGGTCGACCGGTCGAGGCCGGTCGGTTGTCCATCGGTTCGTTGGTGCTGACCACCGGCGCCGCCTCGGTGAGCCCGTAACCCTGCACCAGGGGCAGGCCAAGCCCGAGGAACAGGCGGGCGATATCCCCCTGCACCGGGGCCCCGCCGGTCACGGCCAGCCGCAGCCGGCCGCCGAACCCGGCAAGGAGACGATCGGCAACGAGCCGCTTGAGGACCGGCCAGGCCAGGCGGTCCAGCAGACCAGGCACGCACCGGTCGCGCCGGGCCTCGAACCGGCGGAAGCCGACCGTGACCGCGGCCGTGAACACCAGGCGCGCCATACGCCCCTGCCCTGCCAGCCGGTCCTGCAGCCGTGCGGCGATCCGTTCGTAGATGCGGGGTACGGAGATCAGCACCGTTGGCCGGATGACGCGCAGGTCCTCGGCCAGTTCCTGGATGGAGCGACTGAAGGCGACAGGGCATCCCGCCATCATCGGGATGTAGTAGCCCACGGTCCGCTCAAACGCGTGGGACAGGGGCAGGAAGGAGAGGAACAGGTCGTCGGGCCGCGAGGGATGCACCTGCAGCACCGCTTCGCCGTTCCAGAGGATATTGCGGTGGGAGAGCATCACCCCCTTGGGCCGGCCGGTGGTGCCCGAGGTGTAGATGATCGTCGCCAGGTCTTCGGGCCGGAGGTGCGGACCCGCTCCCTCCGTTGGGTCAGGCGGCAGCCACGATGCCTCCGGGCGGAGGAGGTCCCCGGCCTCGATCGGCCCGGTCGCAGCCACGCAGACCACCTGCTCGAGTGCCGGCAGATCGCAGCCGCAGTCGCGCAATTGATGCCACTGTTCCGGACTGTCGACCACCAGCAGGCGGCAGCTGCAGTCGTTGAGGATGTAGGCCTGGTTTTCCGGATTGTCCCGGACGTAGAGAGGGACCACCACCATCCCCTCGGCAAGGGCTGCCTGCTCGCAGCAGACCCAGGTCACGCTGTTGGCCAGCCAGAGGGCAATCCGGTCACCGGCGACGAGCCCCTGCCGGCGCAGACCGTGCCGCCAGCGATGGACACCGGTGGCCACCTCCTGCCAGGTGTGATCGCGCCAGACCCAGGCAGCGCGGTCAAACTGGCGGTAGGCCACCTTGTCCGGCGTGCGCCGGCAGCGCTCCGCAAACAGACCGGCCAGGCTGACCGCTTCGGCCGCGCTGATCACCTCGTGCCCACTCGATTCCGCGGTCTTCTGGTGCATGTTCCCTCCTCTCCGTTCATTCGCTGTCCCCGCCGAGATCCGGCTCCCCGCAGTGCAGCAGTATCTGGCGCCTTGCCTCGTTGCGCAGCGCCAGGGCCGCTTCCCAGCCGGGCCCCCGGGCCCGCAGGCGGGGCCCGATGAACAGGTGCACCTGTCCGGGTCGTGGGAACCAGGACTCGGCCCGCAGCTTGGAGCGGGTGCCCCGGATGGTGACCGGTACCAGGTCCATGTTGTTGTCAGCGGCGATGAGGAAGGCGCCCATGTGGAAGGGCTGCAGACCGGGCAGCCGCTGGAGGGTCCCCTCGGCAAAGAAGCAGAGCGACCGTCCCGCGGCGGCGAGCGCCTTGAGGCGGGCCGCATCCTCGACGGCCTGTTTGAAGTCGTACCGTTCGACAAAGACCACGTCGAGCCGTTGCAAGGCCTGGCGCAGCACGGTCTGCCGGGACAGTTCCGCCTTGGCGACAAAGCTGACGCGCAGCGGCAGCGTGGCCATGAGCACCAGGCTGTCCAGGTAGCTCTGGTGATTGGCGATCAGGATCATCGGTCCGCCGGCCGCCAGTGACTCCTGTCCGTGGATGGTGAGGCGGGTGGCGGTGAGACGGGCCAGCAGGCGGACTGCGCCACGGGCGACCCGCCAGCGGCCACCGGCCCACGGAACCAGAAAGGCGAGCGGGCCGACGGTCAGGGCCAGCAGCCCGAACAGCAGCCAGCAGGCAGCGGCATAGCCGGTCGAGCCGGCCAGGCGCAGGTGCTGCAGGGCCTGCTGGCGCAGGCCGCTTGCGGCCAGTCGGACCAGCTGCCACCAGACAGCCCGCGGCGGCCGGCCGATCCGGTTCTGTTCGTACAACTCCCGGCTCGCCTGTCGGCGGATCTTGCCGCTGGAGGTCTTGAGCACCGTGTGCGGCGGGGCCAGCACCACCTCGTCGGGCGGCAGGCCAAGGATGTCCACCGCCCGGTTCGTCACCTGCTCGCGCAATCCGGCACAGGCCTCGGGATCGCGGCTGCGGCTCTCGGCCAGCACCACCAGCCGCTCCGTGCCGGAGACCTTGTCCGGGACGCCGAAAACAGCCACGCACCCCTTGCGGATGCCCTCGATCTCGCCGATGGCCTCCTCCAGTTCGTACGGGGAGATGTTGCGACCGCCACGGATGATGATGTCCTTGACCCGGCTGGTGAGATAGAGTTCCTGCCCGGCCAGGTAGGCGAGGTCGCCGGTGTCGAGCCACTGGCCGTGGAACAGGGCGGCGGTCTGGCCGGGACTGCGGTAATAGCCGCTGGTGGCCGACGGTCCGCAGAACTGCAGGCGGCCGACCTGCCGCTCGGGCAGCTCATGGTCGTTGGCATCCACCACCCTGAGCTGGTGACCGGCCAGCACCCGCCCGCAGGCAACGAAGCGCAGCGGATCGGTCTCATCCGGCCCTGCCGGTTCGGCCCGGCCGCTCTGCAGCATGGGCAGGCGGCGCACGTGGTCGATCACCGGTCCCCGACCCACCGGTGGAAAGGCCAGGCCGACCGTGGATTCGGCCAGGCCGTACACCGGGGCCATGGCTTCCGGGCGGAAACCGTGGGAAGCGAAGCGATGGGAGAAACGAAGCACGGTTTCCGGGCTCACCGGTTCGGCGCCGTTGAAGGCCAGACGCCAGCTGCGCAGATCGAGCCCGGCCAGCTGGGCCGGGTCGATCTTGTTCAGGCAGAGTTCGTAGCCGAAATTGGGCGAGGCGGACAGGGTGCCCCGGTGGCGATGGATGGTCCACAGCCAGCGCTCGGGGTGCATGAGGAAGGCGAGCGGCGACATGACCACGAACTGGCAGCCATGGTACAGGCTGCCCAGCCAGGCCCCGATCAGCCCCATGTCGTGGTACAGGGGCAGCCAGCTGACAAAGACGTCGTCCGGACCGGCGTTGATGGCCCGGCCCATGGCCCGGATATTGGCCAGCAGGTTGGCGTGGCTAAGGATCACCCCCTTGGGAATGCCGGTGCTGCCCGAGGTGTACTGGAGAAAGGCGGTGTCCTCCGCAGTGAGCGGCGGCGGCGTGCAGGTGGCAGCCGCTGCCCGCAGCCCCTCGACGGTGACAATCCGGCGCATGCTCGCCACCTGGGCCTTGAGAAACCTGGCCAGGGGCCTTGCCTCGGCCACGGTAACGAGCAGCCGGGCCTGGCAGTTGTTGAGGAT
>CAZMNU010000038.1:22795-24623 GCA_964567725.1 uncultured Desulfobulbus sp.
CCCGGCTGCATAGAGGAGGAGGTGCGTCTGCTCCCCTGCCCGGGCTGTCTGCAGGCGCAGCACCTCCACCAGGGTCTGCGCCTCGTCGGCGATGCCTGCCCGGTGTGCCTCCCGCTCCGGCGGCAGTTGCCGGTCGGCACCGGCCGGTCTGCTGCGGGCCGAACCCTGCGTCAGGGCGCGCACCAGATCGCGGATCGTTTCGGCGCGGGTGAGCACCTCTTCCCCCAGGGTCAGGCCGCACCCTTTTTCCAGCCGCGACAGCAGTTCCACCCTGGTCAGGCTATCGAAACCCAGATCACGCTCCAGCGAGCTGTCCAGATCAAGGCGCAGGTTTTTGCGGCCAGGATCAACTTCTCCGGCCAGCTGCGCGGCCAACCGGCAAACGGTTTCGGCGTCCGCAGGCAGCGGTTCGGCGGTCGCAGGCGACCTTTCCGACGCCAGTGGATGCTCGCCGGGTACCATCTTCCGGTTCTCTTCCCCCCTCTCTTCCGCCAGCTGCCGTGTCATCATGCCAGCCGGTACTCCCTGTTTGTTTTCACCGGTGCATCTGCCCCTGTGATTCAGCCAACGAGAAACAGTACCCTGCTGTTGGAACCCGATCGTTTTCGATCATCTTTCGGCCCGTTTGCGGACCCCGGATGCCTCCGGAAAATGCCTTTTCGACATCCGGACGCCGCCCACCTTGCGCCAGGGCCGCGGTCCCGTATCGGTCCAGATTGCAGGCCAGGTTACGTAAAGCCCCTGTCCCATGGTCCACGGGTGGTCGCCGGTTTTATTTCTTCCGCCACGCTCCGTTCATCCGGATATATTGGCCTGCCGGGGTTTTTTCCATGGCCTTTTGCCCGGCAAGCTGTTCAACCGCCTGCAGTGGCGTGTTGTTTCGCCTGGCAATGGCCTCGTACTGCTTTTTGCGCTGGGCATTGATCGATTGGGCCAGGTTTTTTGCCTCGGTGTGTGCCGGCTGCACCGGCGCCAGGTAACCGGTGGGCGTTTCGCCGACCAGTCCCTGGGCTTTCGCTGTTTGCAGATCAAGGCAGAAACCGTTGCCGCTCAGCAACAGCAGGGCGACCACAGACAACAGCAATCGTTTCATGGATGTTCTCCTTCCCTTAGAATAAACCGCTTTCCTGGTTGATGACCGAATCCAGTTCTTTTTCCACTTTCACGCGGATTTCGTGTTCAATTTTAACGTTGAGATTGATGGTGATCGGCTCGTCCGGCGGGGCCACCTTAACCGTCGGTGAACAGGCTGCCACCACCAGAAGAGCGGCTGCCCCTGTCAGTATTGTTTTCAGCATGTTTTCTCCTTAGGGCTTTAGTCGGGGGGTGAGGGCGGGATATGCCGGCGCATGTCCTGCTCCAGTTCGGAGGAGACACCCCGGCTGTATCGGATGCTTTTCAGCAGGGAAAGCAGATTTTGTTCGGCGCGGATATTCAGATGCACCGGCCGCTGCGTCTCGAGGCGGGGACTCTGGCCCACGAGCCGGAGCTCGGCTACCAGGGTACCCTCCGGCTGATACCTGATTCCGGCCGAGAACTGCTCATACCGAAATTCCTCCAGGGCCTTGAGCGCATAGGCGGAAAGCCCGGACTCGGCAAAGGTGCCGCCGGGCGGTTGGTAGCGGATGATACCCCCCTGGTTGATGCTGTGCAACTCGCCATCCTCAATCGTTATCCCTGCGCGGCTGAGCGCAAGGGGCAGTTGGCCCGCCACCGTGCCGGTGGCCTCCAGACCCTGGGCGTTTTGCAGGGCAACAATTTTTGCCACGTCAACGTCGGCGATCTGCAGCCGGCAGGAATGGACCGATTGGTTGAGGTCATAGACGCA
>CAZMNU010000039.1:0-24286 GCA_964567725.1 uncultured Desulfobulbus sp.
CTTATGACCCCAGGTCATAAGGGCTTTCTTGCGTCTGATCCTCACTGATAACCACTACAACTTCAATTCAGGTCCTGGAACACCAATGGGGCTGATCTTGAATTATGACCCCGCGTTAGCAACGTCACGCAGTCGGCGTAGCGGTTGGTGAGACGGGATAAGGAGGAAGATATGGCGGTGGGGATTGTCCGCCAGTTTACCACGGTGCAGAGCAGTCTTTTTTTTTCGAGGTATCCTTTGGCAAAAAAACATCTAACAGGTTACAAATATAAAATAAGTCTACATTTCTGGATCCTTTGCCATGGTTGTCCTTTCCCTCTGAGGGCTGGTTATCCGCATGTATCTTGAACACTTTCATCTTACCCACTCTCCGTTCAGGGAAGAGCCCGACCCCGAGGTCTTTTTTCCCGGAGCCCGGCGGGAGGAAGTCTGTCAATCGCTCATTCTTGATGTTCTGGCAGGCCGCCCCCTGGTCAAACTTATCGGTCGCGAAGGCTCTGGAAAGACGCTCATCTGTCGGGTGGTCATCGATCGACTGCCGGCGGAATACAAGGTCGTCTACATTGACAATCCCGCCGGAGCCTTTGATGACCTGTTGCGGATAGCCTGTCTCGATCTGGGCATGAATCCGTCCATGAAGCACGACTCCTTCAATTTTCTGGAGGAACTGCGAAATCTTCTCGAAAAGCGTCGTGCGCAAAAAAAGAAAACCGTACTCATCATCGACGAGGCGGAAAAAATGTTCCTGGCGACCCTTGAACGGTTGGTCAGGCATATCGGTGAGCAGTCGGACACCCTTGGCCTGACTATCATCCTTGCGGGACGCCCCGGACTGGACGCCAACCTTGAACAACTTTCCGCCTTCTGCAACAACGTCGACATTCAGGCCGGTTATTTTCTTGAACCACTCACAGAAAGCGAAACCCGTCAATACCTCCGCTATCGCCTGCATGCCGCGGGCGTGAGTCACGACCAACACGATGATATTTTCACGGAAGGGGCCGTGGCAAAAATTTTTTCGTCGGCCCAGGGCAATCTGCGCATGATCAATATCCTGGCCGAGGAATCACTGCAGATATCCTGTGAAGAAAAATCCTTCATGGTACTGCTCGACCACGTGGATCCTGAAGCCACTGAGAGCGACAAGATCGAAAACAGGGTGATCGAGGTTTACGACCTGTTGCGGCAAAACAAACTGGTGGCTGGAGCACTGGTCGCCGCGGCAATGCTCGTACTGTTCATCGGTATTCTCCTCAGTGGGGGAAACGAGGATAAACGGGCTGAAGTCGCCCCGTCGGAGCAGGCCATTCAGGTGATTCCGCCGCCCCGGTCCTCATCGTCCTCCAGCCAAGCGGGGACCGTGGGTGACGCATCCCCTGGCCAAGGACTTCCCCAGGCTGACGGTAATCGGCCGGTTCCCACCAATGCCCCGGAAACAGCCGGTACACCAGCACCCGAAACCGCCATGTCGCTTCCAGCCCTGACTCGGGAGGAGGCGCAACGGGATGGCGACACATTGTTTCGCGAGCGACGAGGCGCCAGCGCCACTTGGCTGGCCGGCGCCTATCGCGGCCTGTACACCATCCAACTCATGATGCTGACCTCGGAGCAGGCACAGGCCGGCATCACCCGAATGCTGGTGCAGGACGATTATTACAAATTGCACGAGCAGTTCTACATTCTTCGCAAAAAGGGAACCCCCCCGACCTTTTTCGTCTTTTACGGTATTTATGACTCGATGGACACCGCCCGCGAGGCGCGTAACAGTATGCCGGTGTTTCTTCGCAAGCATCACCCCTACCCGCTGGCCATCAGCGATGCCCTGAAAAAGACAGAAGACTGAGGAGCGTGGGAACGCCATGGATGTCCTGCTCGCCAGGCCGCGCGGCTTCTGTGCCGGCGTCAACCGGGCCATCGCGATTGTCAACCAGGCGCTGGCGCGGTACGCCCCGCCTGTGTACGTCCTGCACGAAATTGTACACAACACCCATGTGCTCGAAGCACTGCGCGACCGTGGGGCGATTTTCGTCGAGGAACTGGAAGATATTCCCGCCGGTTCGGTGACCATTTTCAGCGCCCACGGCGTGTCCCGGGCAACCACGGAGCGGGCCCAGGCTTTGGGCTTACGGACCATTGACGCCACCTGTCCGTTGGTCTCCAAGGTGCACCGGCGGATGATCAGTCTCCATCGCAGCGGCTTTGCCGTGATCGTTATCGGTCACAAGGGACATCCGGAGGTCGAGGGCACCTGCGGGCAGGCGGAGGGACCGGTACACCTGGTCTCAAAACCGGCGGAGATCGCCAACCTGACGACCCCCAACGCGGAGCGGATCGGGTATGTGACCCAGACAACCTTGAGTGTCGACGATACCGCCGCCATGGTCGAGGCCATTCGCCGTCGTTTTCCTGCCGTTGTCGCGCCGGAACGGACGGATATCTGCTATGCGACCACCAACCGGCAACAGGCTGTCCGACGCCTGGCCGACCAGGTCGATCTGGTACTCATTGTCGGCTCAAAAAACAGTTCCAATTCCAACCGACTGCGCGAGGTGGCGGAATTACGCCAGACGCCGGCGCATCTCATCGATGATGCCGGCGAGATCGATGAGCGCTGGTTTGTCGGCGTCGAACGGGTGGGGATCAGTGCCGGTGCCTCGGCGCCGGAACATCTGGTGGTGGAGGTGGTCGATTGGCTGCGGCGCCACGGCGCCGGCTCTGTGGAGGAAATGAAGGGCGAGGAGGAACACATCAGCTTCCTCGTCCCGGACTTTACCGTTTGAGTCTAACCTGAGAGCCGGTCGGGCAGCCGGTACCTTTTTTAACTGACCCATGCCAGGTGCCGGCCATTGCCACTGTCAGTCGGCAAGCTGGCGGGCGTTGACGATCTCGACCATTGCGCGCAGTCTCTCCTCGCATTCGGTCAGGGCCTTGAGGGTGGCCCTGTTCGGATGACCGATGGCGATGGCTGCGCCTTTTTTTTCGGCGATGGCCACCAGTTCTTCAATCTGTTGGCAGATTGCGCCGACGTCCTGCACGTTGTCCAGAAAGATGTTCCGACGGGCGGCCGGTACGGCGAGTTGCCGGGCCGTGGCCAACCCCAGCGAACCGCGAGTTGTGTACGAGTCGATGAAAAAGAAGGAGCGTTCCTTCAGGGTGGCGAGCACCACCCGCATCGAGGCCGCATCCGCGGTAAACCGCGATCCCATGTGATTGTTGGCACCGGTTGCCTGGGGCACGGCGGCGATCATGCCGGCCATTTTCTCCCGGATCCGGTCCGGCGTGTCACGGACATACAGGGCGTTTTTGCCCGGATTCCAGTCCGCGCTGCCGGGCTCCATGGGCAGATGGAGGAGAATCTCCCGCCCCTTGGCAAAGGCTGCCGCTGCCTGCTGCGCGGTGAACGGGGCATCCGGGAGAAAGGCAAAGGTCAGGTTGAGATCGAGGTCCAGCAACTGGTTGCCCAACTCCAGGTGATGGCCCATGTCGTCGATGATGATGGCGACCCTGGGCCGGGATGTCCAGGCGGTGGTCGGCGGGACCTCGTCCTGGGTGGCGGATGGGGCCGGGACGGCAGGTTCCTGCAGACTGTCGGCCTCGGGTTCTTCGAAAACGACCATGGGGTCGATGGTGATGACCTCGGCTGCCGGGCGCTGCGCTGGTGCCGGCGGCGCAGGGTGATGCTGCGCTACCCCGGATTCTTTTTTGTTCGGGGGCTCTGCCCTGTCGCATCCGGGCAGGAGGAGGAACGTCGCAAGGAGGGCAAGGACCGCAGCGAGGGCGGTTGTGCGGCCGGCGGCAACGGGCATGGCAACGGGCGCGGCTATTTTGTCCTGGTGAGGATGTACGCCGCGACCTGCCTGAGCAGGGCGACATTGTCCCGTTCCGGGGCGTGCTCCGGAAAAATATCGAGACAGGCGGCGGCCTGCTGCACCAGTTGCCGGGCCTTGAGGGCTGCGGTGGTGAAGCCGTCGAACCGTTCGATCAGTGCGCGCAGACGTGCAAAGGCCTCTGGCCCGGTTCGGTCAGCGCGCATGAGGAGTTCCATCTCCCGCCGCTCGTCTCCACCGGCACGATCGAGGGCGTGCAGCAGGGGCAGGGTGACCTTGCCTTCGATGAAATCGTTTCCGGTTTTTTTCCCGGTGGACCGCTCGTCCCCAAGAAAATCCAGCAGGTCGTCGACCACCTGGAAGGCGGCGCCGATGTGGTCGCCATAGGCGGCGAGCGCCTCGCGCCGACCGCTGTCCGCACCGGCATAGAGTGCTCCCAGGGCGCAGGTGGAGGCGATGAGGTTGCCCGTCTTCTGGCGGATCACGGCAAAATACGGGCCCTCGCCCGCGGTGGTGTCGCTGATCAGGCGGAGCTGGGCAAATTCACCGTTCACCATGGAGGTCGTGGCCCGACAGAAAATTTCCAGGCCCTCGCTGCCGGCCAGTCTGCCGATCAGGTTCATGCACTGCGCATGCAGCCAGTCGCCGGCGAGAATGGCCGAAGTCATGCCGAACCGGGCGAGGACAGTGGCGCGGCCGCGCCGTTGTTCGGCCCGGTCGATCACGTCATCGTGGATGAGCGAGGCCACGTGCAGGTATTCGAAGGCAGCGGCCAGCAGGTACAGGTCAGGGTCATCCCGGCCGCAGCACCGCGAACAGAGCACGGTGAGCAGCGGCCGGATCCGTTTGCCGCCGCTGAACAGGGCGTACTCCAGCACCTCCGTGAGCAACGGGTCGGCGCCGACGAGCGCCGCGGACAGATCCACCCGCATGGCCGTCTCGACCCGTCCGCCGACCGCTGCGGCCACGGTGCGCAGCCCGCTGTCCGGTCCTGTGTCAGTCTGTTTCATCGTTCCACCGGAAGAATGAGGCCACCTCCGCCGGATCCCTGGTGAGCGGGCTGGGCGGCAGGCTTCTGAGAAAGTGACGACCGTATCCCTTGGTGAACAGGCGGGCGTCAAGAATGGCGACGACACCCCGGTCGGTGCCGGTGCGCATCAGCCGCCCCACACCCTGGCGCAGGGTGAGGATGGCGCGCGGCACCTGGTAATCGGCAAAGGGGTTGCCTCCCTGGGCGCGGATGCGGTTGATGCGCGCCATAATAACAGGGTCGCTTGGCACTTCAAACGGTAATTTGTCGATGATCACCAGGCTGAGCGAGTCACCGGGAATGTCCACCCCCTCCCAGAAACTGGCAACGGCACAGAGCACCGAGTCGGTGCGGCGGGCAAACTGCTCGAGAAGCACCCGCCTGGGGGCCTCGCCCTGAACCAGCAGCGGGAAGGGGAGCCGGTCGCGGAGAACATGGTAGGCAGTCTCCATGGCCTGGAAGGAGGTGAACAGGGCGAGGGTGCGGCCGCCGGCATGGCTGATGAGCGTCTCCATGCAGTCGTGCAGCGATGCCTGGTAGCCCGGTGCGGCCGGTTCGGGAAAACCCTTGGCCGGCACGTAGAGCAGGGTCCGCTGACGGTAATCGAAGGGCGAGGGCAGGCTGAGGGTCGGGGTGTCCGCCGGCAGACCGAGCCGCTCGAGAAAATAGGTGAACCGTCCACCGGCAGTGAGGGTCGCCGAGGTGAACAGGCAGTGGCGGGTCATGGCGAACAGCGTGGCGCGCAGATCCTCGGCCACATCCACCGGGGTGACGCAGAGCGTCAGGTTGCGCTCGGTCCGTTCGTACCAGCGGGTAAAGCGGACGGCCTCCCCGTCGGCATCGTCGTTTTGGCTGGCCAGCAGCTGCTCCAGGCGGGACTCCAGTTCCTGGGCGCGTCCGGCATACTGGGGCCAGGGGGCATCGCGGCCGGCCTGGCTGTCGAGCACGCTCACCAGTTGGTGCAGGGCGGTGCCGAGGTCCTCGCAAACCGCCAGGACATCGGCCCGCTGGTCCAGCAGCGGCGGCAGCGGAAAGCGGCCGCGCTCCGGCGGGAAGGTCCCCGCCCACCGCTCCGCCGTGCCGGTGAGCCGGACCGCCGCCTCGCTTACCGCCCGGCGGTCCTTGACAGCCAGGTCCTCGCTGGCGCTGCGTTCCACGTCGCCGACAAGATCGAGCACCTGGTAGCGGGAAAAGGTGAAACCGAAGAAGGTGGAGGCCACGTTCTCCACGTGGTGGGCCTCGTCGAAGATGACCGTCTCGTAGCGCGGCAGCACTTCGCCGTAGCCGGTGCGGCGCACCGCCAGGTCGGAAAAGAGCAGGTGATGGTTGACAATGAGCAGCCGGCTGGCTGCCGCGTCCCGGCGCAGGCGATTGAGGAAGCAGCCGCTGGCCTCCGGACAGGAGGGCCCCAGGCAGAAGTGCGACTGGCAGCAGATTTTCTGCCAGAGCGGTGAGGAGGAGGTCAGCCAGGGCAGTTCGGCCCGGTCCGCGTAGACCGTTTCCTTGACCCAGCAATCGAGGGGTTGGCTGCTGTCAGCGAACAGCTCGCCCGCGGCAGCGGCCTGCAACTGGTGATAGCGGTAGAGGCAGAGGTAATTCTGACGGCCTTTGACACACATCGCCTGCAACTGCGGATCGAGGTGCTGCCGGATGAGGGGGATCTCCTTGTCCAGAATCTGGTCCTGGAGATTGCGGGTGTTGGTCGACACCACCACTCGGCCGCCGCTGAGCACGGCGGGAATGAGGTAGGCAAGCGTCTTGCCCAGGCCGGTCTCGGCCTCGACCACCAGGGACGAACAGCCCTCCGCCGGTTCGGCCGCATCCGGGGCGAGCAGTCGGGCCACGGTCCGGGCCATTTCCAGCTGCCCGGCCCGGAATTCATAGCCGTCGATGCCGCGGGCGAGCAGACCGTCGGGGCCGAACAGGCTATCCATGGAAGGGCAGCCCGAGGATGTCATGGGCGATTTCCGCCACCTGCGGCGAGGCGTCGTCAAGGAGCGAGCGCACCAGGGCGAGGGCCTCGTCGCTGCCGATGATGCCGAGCACGCTGACCGCCTCGCCGCGCACCCAATCGATGGGATTGTCCAGCTGCGCGGCCAGGGAAGGCAGGGCCAGCGGCAGGTAGTGCGGGCAGAGCGTCACCAGCTGCTCGAAGAGCACGGACACACCCAGGCGGACCGCGAACCGTTCGTCCTCGAGTAGCCGGCCGGTCCACGGCCAGTAGCGAGGCTCCTGGCGGAACATGGCGACGATGTTGTCCGCATGCCCCATGGCGAGGAAGTCGGCGATTACCTGGAGCAGTTCTTCGTCGGAGGGTTCCTGCAAGGGCGGGCCGGTAATGGCTTCGGTCGGTGCATTTTTCATGGAAAATTGTGCAGGTTAAGGTCAACCGGGTCCATACCACGGTCCTGGGGCGGTGGCAATCCGGGAATTATTCCGCCTGCGGCTTGACACTTGTTTTTTTCGACAGTAGAGAAACCAGGCAACGGCTCTTTCCTGCCGCTCCATCAATCCCGAACCCGGACCGTCCATGCCCGCGCGAACTTTACCGCCGCCTCCCGCCGCCACCATAGCCGATGACGAACTGCTGGAAGGCGACGAGGTGGTGGTCATTGTCGATGATTTCCCCGACATCGTCGGTCTGCTCCGGGAATTTCTCGAACAACGCGGTTTTCCCTCGGTGGCGGCCGGATCCGCCGGCGAATTGCGTCAGCACCTGGCCACCGGCAACGTGGCCCTGGTCCTGCTCGATATCGGTCTGCCCGATGCGGATGGCATGCAGCTGCTGCCCGAGTTGAAGCAGAGCCACCCGGACCTGGCCGTGATCATGCTGACCGCGGTCACCGATCTGCAGACGGCGCTGGTCTGTCTCCGTTACGGGGCGGACGACTACCTCACCAAGCCCGTCCACTTCGCCGACCTGCTCACCACCCTGCGCAAGGTGCTGGAAAAGCGGCGGTTGACCATCCGCAACCGGCAGTACCAGCGGCAGATCGAACAGGCGAACTTCCGCATCCAGTTGGCCCACCAACTGGCCATGAAGATGAACACCGCCTACCTGAGCATGGTCGAACTGGATGAAATCCTCAATGCCATCCTGATCGGCATCACCGCCGAGGAAGGGCTGCAGTTCAACCGTGCCTTCCTCGCCCTGTTCGACGAGGCGGGTGAAACCCTGGAGGGGAGGCTGGCCATCGGCCCGGGCAACCGCGAAGAGGGCGGGCGCATCTGGCAGGACATGGTCGGTCGGGGGTTGCGCCTCGATGACCTGCTCGCCAAGGTGGAGAGCGGTGTCGGCCAGACCGATTCCGAGGTCAACCGCATTGTCCATGCCCTGCGGGTGGACGCGGCCGATACGGACCACCTGCTCATCCGTGCGGTCCACGAACGGCGGTCCATCAACGTGGTCAACGGCCGGTGCGACAGTCCCCTGCCGCTGGAACTGCTCGGCCTGCTTCAGGAGGACAGCTTCGTTGTTGTCCCCCTCTATTCGCCCAGCCGCGCGCTCGGGGTGATCATTGCCGACCATTTTGTCACCCGGGAACCGATCCTGGACGAGCGGGTGCGGGCGCTCGAGAGTTTCGCCAGCCAGGCCAGCCTGGCCATCGATCACTGTCGCCTGTACATGGCCATGCAGGGAAAGATCAAGGAACTCGAGGAGGTGACTGCCGTCCTGGAAAGCAACAAGAACCTGCTCATCGAGGCGGAGCGGTACTCGGCGGTGGGCCACATGGCCGCCCAACTCGCCCACAGCATCCGCAATCCGATCACCGCCATCGGCGGCACGGCCCGATTGCTGGCCCGGAAAACAGACAACAGAGACCTGCTGCAGTTTCTCGAGATGATGACCCGGGAGGCGGAAAAAATCGAAAAGATCCTCGAGGATCTGTTCAGTTTCGTCAACCGGAGCAAGCCGGTGTGCCGGCGAATGGGGCTCGGCCAACTGATCCACAAATCCCTGCTGCTGCATTTCCGCAGCATGGAGGAAAAAGGGATCCGGCGGATGCTGCGTCTGCCGGAAATCGACCCGGAGGTGGAGATCGATCCGGAACTGATCCAGCAGGCCCTGGTCCACCTGACCCGCAACAGCATCGAGGCCATGCCCGAGGGCGGGGAATTGATGGTCGAGGTGCTGGTGGAGGACAAGGAGGTGCGCATCGTCATCAGCGATACCGGCGGCGGCAGCGGCACGGCGGACCTGATGCACGCCACCGATCCGTTTTTCACCACCAAGCAGGTCGGCACCGGTGTCGGACTGACCCTGGTCAAGCGCATTATCGAGGACCATCGCGGCAGCCTGAGCCTGCAGAACCGGGCCGGGGGCGGGGTCCGCGCGACCATCACCCTGCCCCGGGCCATGTAGCACCGGCGCCGCTGCCGGGGGCAAACACGGGGGAAAAGAAAAGGGCGGGTTCCTGTGCAGGAACCCGCCCTTGACCGTTACGAAGGACGACTCAGTTCACAAGGATCAGAACTTGAGCTCGAACTTGGCGTAGGTACCGAAGGCCGCATCATCATCGACATCGTCAGCCTCGAAGGAGGGCTGCAGGTAACCGGCATACCAGAAGAAGTCGGCGCCCTTGCTGATGGTGTACTGCATCACGCCGGAGACCTCGAGGGCATCGTCCAGGGCAGCAGTGCCGGTGACCGGGCCGCCGCCCTCGTCCCAGGCGTCGATGCTGGCGTAGACCACGTTACCCGTGAGTTTCAGGCTCTCGCTCACCTGGTACATGGCGGTCAGGCCGCCCCACATCCAGTCACCGGTGTCGCCGACCTTGACCGCGCTGATCGGCTGCTCGCTACCGATCATGACGAAACCGTAGGCGATGTCAGGCAGGAAACCGTCCTGGGTGAAACCGAGGTTCAGGGCCAGGGTCAGGGCGTCCATGGTGTAGCTCGGCATGATGTAGCCGCCGAAACCGTCGTCCTCGGAACCGATACTGTCCTTGCCGTCGCCGTTGTCATCCTCGCGCCAGTTGTTGAACCCGTTCAGGTTGGACTCGGTGTAGCCGAACTCGGCCTGGAAGCCCATGGCGCCGGATTTACCCTTGGTATAGACCGAGGCGAACAGACCGTCGTTCTGCTCGTTGTACACCAGGCCATCTTCCAGTTCTTCCTTCTCTTCCCGGTCGTCCATCTGGTAGCCGAGCATGCCGCCGAAGGTCCAATCATCGTTGGCCTTGGCCTTGATGTGGCCACCGAAACGCATCGCGTCGTTGTCCTCGAATTTGTCCACGCCGATCGAGGAGGCCTGGGCCTCGTCCATCCACTCGACGAACGGGTTGAACTCGATCGTGTCGGTCTTGACGATACCGCGGATACCGGCCAGGCTGACGTCATCGTAGAAGAAGTTGGTGGTGGTCGCACCCGGACCGTAGGTGACCTTGTACTTACCGACTTCGACGGTGAACTGATCGGTAAAGGGCACGCCGAGATAGGCTTTGTCCACCCAGATGTTGTCGCCGGTGAGAGAGGACCGCTCACCCAAGTCTCTGTTCAGGTCGCTGGCGAAGTTGTCCATGACGCGGATGCGGGCCATGACATAGGCGCCGCCGGCAGCCGTGCCTTTGATGTTGAAGCGGATACGGGAATCCAGGTTGGTCTGGTCGCCCTGGTCCTTCTGGCCGAAGTCGTAGCTGTCCTTGTAGACCAGACGGGCGCGGGCATCGCCGGTGATTTTTACGCCCGGCTCCACGGCAGCCGCGGAAGCCGTGGAAGCAATACCGCCGGCCAGCAACAGGGCAGCGCCAGTAACGAGTACTTTCTTCATGTTTCTCTCCTTTCGCATAAGTGATGGTTTGCGTGTTTCTCGCGCCAACAAGAAACTTTTTGAACTTTTCTCAGGTGGCTGCAGAGTAAAGCGTGGAACCAGGACCGTCAAGTTTTTTTTACCCCGGTAAAATTTTTTTTACCTGTTGCTTCGGGCAGACCCGCCAGGCAGTGGAGAATGGGGAAAAAAGGACCGCGAAACGGGTGAAAGCACCTTCTCCAGGCAGTCCGGAGCAGGCACGGGGAAAATTCTGGCTCCGGCAGTCCAGGCGTCGACTGTCGACGATCTTCGGGATGGTCCGGGGGTGCAGGAACGGAGAAGAAAAAACAGGTTGGTCAGGGGCGGGAAAAAAGAAAACGCCCGTCGGACCGGCGGGCAGGCCGGGCGGTTCGACGGGCGTTGGCCGCGCCCCAGCGACCGGTGGGTCGACAGGGGCGCGTGCCGGACAGGATCAGAATTTGATGCTGCCGTAGAGCATGACGTACGACCAGTCGTCGTCGCCGCCGGTGTGCTCGGTGGCGCCGTCGTCCGGCATGGCCAGGGCACCGACCAGGGACAGGCTCAGGTGATCGTTGACTGACCAGTCGATCACCAGGTCCAGTTCGTCCGCGTAGGCATCGTCCTTGACGCCGAAGTCACCGGCATCATGGATGGTGAAGTTGTAGTAGAACAGGCTGACAGCCACGGGCTCGAACGGCTGCACCTTGAGTTTGACCATGTGCGAATCCAGGTTGGAGTTGCCCAGCACGTACTCGCCGATGATTTCACCCTGGTACCACGAACCCCAGTCGGAGAAACCGTAGAAGAGGGTGTCGTAGTTCTCGTCGAAACTCGCGTACCGGTAGGACAGGGTCGGCTGCCAGGCCACCTGCTCGAACTGGTAGGAGGTGGTGATGTGCCAGCCGTTGCCCGAGTCGAAACCGTCGTCCCGGTCCTCGTGGACGTACTCGGCGTCGAAGCGCAGCGGCCGGAGCGCTTCCGGGCCGTTGGCCAGGGCAAAGGGCTTGACCCCGCCGCGGATGTCGTAGACGTTCATGCCGTCCCGGCTGTCGATGTCCGAATCCAGGGTATAGAGGCCGCCGCCGATGCTGGCGTTGTCGTTGAAGGTGTACTCGACCGTGGCCCCGCCCAGTTCGGTGGAGTCATTGGAAATGGGATCGTTCTCCAGGTAGACGAGGTCGATGCCCAGTCCGCCGGTTTTCATGCGGATGATACCCGCATACTCGGCCGCCCGGCGTCCGCCGATCCAGTAGGCGCCGCGGTCGCCGCCGGAACCGGCGTAGCTGTAGAGCAGGAAACCGTCGCCCACCTTGTACTGCTGGCGGCCGAAGGAGATGTCGAGGAAGTTCTCGCCGAGTGAACTGAACAGGTTGCCCGAGCGCCAGCCGGCATAGGCGTTCTCGATGCGCAGGTCGCTGACATCACCGAGGCCGGCGTTGGAGGCGGCCGCATCCAGGCCGCCGCCGGTGTTGGCCTGCACGGCGTCCACCCGACCGTAGATCTCCTGGGTGTTGGGCAGGAAGTAGCTGCCCTCGAGACCCGGGCGGATGATCGATTCCCACCAGGAATCGGAATCCTCGCCGAGGGCCTCCCGGGCATTGCCGAACCAGGAGTTGCCCTGGTCGAACAGGCCGACTTCGACCTGGAGGGTGGCCTTGGCGTAACTGTTGTTGCTGCCGGTGTAGAACTGCAGCGGATTGGTCTGCTCGGCGTCGGCCGCATGGACGGTGCCGGCAAGGCAGGACGCTGCCATCAGCAGTGAGGCGGCAGCCGCGTGTCCGCGAGAGATGCGCAGGTACTTCATGGGAATCGTCTCCTTTTTGAGGTTATGGGGAAAAAGTTCCCCGTCTCTTAATGAGTTCCTCAAAAAAAAGCACCAATTTATTGCATTCGAGCAATGGAAAAACAGCCAGCAAAACAGCAGGTTGTCTGCTGGTGCGGGAAAAGGGCCGGACAGGACCGGTGTGCTCCGGCCCTGCGGACGGGTGGAGGGACACACCGGACGGGAAAAAAACACGAGGTCGGCCGGGCCGGGGCGGGATTGGCAAACGGGGCGGAAATTCGGGGGTTCCACCTGCCCCGCAGCAACGGCGGGCCAGGTGGACACGACCGTTGTTCAACTCACTCGGCACCGGGCGCGGTGCGCAGGAGATAGCGGTTCAGGGCGGCGGCGGACGATTGCCAGAACATGAACGGGAAGCCCTTTTCCGTGTCGGCGAACAGCAGTTGCAGCTGGCCCCCCTCCTCGCCGGAGCGCAGCACCTGGTAGTTGACCGTGTACCCGGGCAGTTTGCGGGTTTCCCACAACGGCGTCAGGGCGCCGTTGGCCCACCGGTGCGCGGTGAGCGAACTGCCGTCGAAGTAGCGCAGGTTCGGCATGAAGGCGACGGTTTCCAAGCGGTTGCGGCCCACCAGGACATCGTTTTTGCCGTCACTGTCGAGATCGGTGAGGATGATCCGGGTGTTGACCCAGACCGTTTTCTTTTCGAGATCCGACTGGCTGGTCAGGGTGCCGAAGAAATTGTCGCTGGCCCCGTAGAGTTCCGTGCTGGTCCAGAGCAGCGCCCCGGAGGCGGCGAACACCTGCATGCGGTTGTCCGCGTTGACGGCAACAACCTCCCGGGATCCATCGCCGTCCAGGTCGCCCACGGCGAAGTCGAACAGGTTGAGGGGGGCGGGCAGAGGGTACGCCTCGCCCGCGGCAAGACCGTGCTGCGGGTCCAGGGTCATCCGCCGGATCCCGCCTGCCCCCTGTTCCCCGGCCAGGGTCGACTGACCCAGGAGCACCGGTGCCTCACCCGGTACGTCCATGGCGCGCAGGTAGAAACGGATTTTGCTGAACAGCTGGCTCAGGGCGTGGCCGTCCCACTCGTACACGCTCGAATCGGGCACCTCGCCGGCGCTGGCGCTGACATAGATTTCCTGGCGACCGTTGCCGTTCAGGTCCGCCAGGGTAACGCCATGGTAGCGCAGGTGATCGGGCAGGGGAGCGGCGGCGATCTGCTGGAATTGGCCGTCCTGGAAGCGATGGAGGAGCAGTTCGGAGCGGGCCAGGAGAACCATCTCGACCGTGCCGTCGCCGTCGAGATCGCCCGCGTTCATGTCCATCAGCTCCATGGGCATCTTGCGGCTGCGGTGGCTGGCCACCAGTTCGAAGCCGCCGCCCTCCTCCAGTCCGGCGAGGCTGCCGGCGAAAAGGCTCTCACGGTAGGCGCGCTCCGGGTGGGCGGTCTGGAAGGCGGCCGTGCCCTTGGCCTGCGCCGGGGCGGCGGGGGCCTCCTCAGGTCGCGGTTTGCCGAAGACCGTGCCGCTGATCTGCCAGGCCAGGTCGTCGACGGCGCCCATGGCCCCCTCCACGGCGGGCAGAGCATGGGTGAACCTGCGCGGTGCCTGGTCAGCGTTTTTCGAGAACACGTAACTGGTGAGCAGCAAGCTTTCCCCTGCGGGCGCGAGCGAGCCCATGACCAGGTAGTCCGCGCCGGACTGCCGCAGCTGCTGGCCGAACGCTTCGTAGTTGCCCGCCTTGAGCGCGGCGGCCATCTGTTCGGTCGCCGCACCCTGGGGCACGGCGATGATGTTCGCCCGGGTGGCCAGACGGCTGGCCAGCATGCTGGCCAGGCCGTTGCGCAGGTAGGCGTGGGTATCAGGCATGTCGACCGAGAAGGGCAGGAAGAGCACCTGGCGTCTGGCTGGCGTCGTCTGTCCCGGCGCCTCGGCGGCCAGGGCGCCGGGGCCGGAGGAGAGGATCGGGCCACCGAAAGGTCCGGTCAGCAGGATGGTCAGCAGCACAAGGACTGCTCTGGCGAAACGGGCAGGCAGGGCGGAAGTGGTCAACCGGGTATCAACATTCACAACGGGCACTCCTGGATGTGTGCTCCCTGCAGGGAGGGGCGTGCTGGTTCGGGACGGTCCGCTCGGCCGGACTGCTGGTGGGCGGCGCGATTGGGCATGGATCGGTTGCGGCAAGGAGACGGGGCGACGGTTGCCGTTACCCTGCCTTGATCAGTAGGAGAAACTGATGGAGATGCCGCCGTAGAAAACATTCGGGGTGGTTGTGCCCTGCCCGGCTGCCGCCGGGGCGCCACCGCCCGCACCACCGCCGGCAACGGGACGGGTCCATTGCAGCATGGGGGTGATGGTCAGGTAGTTCCGGTAGGAAATGGGCATGTTGAAGAGCAGGGAGAACAACTGGCCCTCCTCGGTGTCAAAGGGATTCTTGAGGAGCATGGCGGTGTTGCCCAGCTGGAGGGTGAGATCCTCGTCAACCTGGTAGGACCGGGACAGGTCAAAGGCCATGTACCAGGAGCGGGCCGGGTCGAAGGAGCCGCTGCGCTGCGGATCCAGGCCGAGGAACACGGTCCCGGGGCTGCGTTCGTCCGGTTCCGTGGTCAGGATGTAGCCGGCCGAGAAGCCGAGCAGGCCGGCGGACCCTTCGTAGGAAAAGGTGATGGCCTGACCGCCGGGGCTTGTCCCGGCAATGTCCAAATCCGGATGGCGGTGTGCTGAATGCTGCAGTTGTACGCTCAGGCCGGGCAGGTCCTCGGCGTCGAATCCGTACATGCCGGTGGCCAGCAGGCTGTTCACCGCATTGTCCCATACCGTGCCGCCGGCAGACGAGCCTGGATCGCCGGCAGAGGCCGCCGTCGCCGCTGCGCCGAGCAGCAGGATGGCAACAACCGGCAGGAGGGAGAAGAAGCGTCGTTTCGGCATGGCAGGTGGATTGGGGCAGACCATGGAAGGTGAATTTTCTGTAAATATTCTACCGTCCGCCCTGGTGGTTGACAACACATTAAACCGGCCGACGGCCCGGTCCGGGCGACGGTGGTTCGATCGGGCGAAGGGGCAACCATGCAATCGTCAGTCGTGAGCGGGTGAGATCCTGATGCGGCCGCTGATCAGGCCGGCGAACGACCGGGCACCAGTGAACAGCCAGCCCAGGTGGGTGCGGCAGGACGAGCACAGGGCGATCTGCCACCGGCAGCCGGGGAACCAGGAAAATTCGTCGGTCGGTGCGCCCTCGGCGTTGATTCCCGGGGCAGAGCGGAAACAGCGCAGCTCAAAGGCGATGCCCGCCGGGTTGAAAAAGGCGTGGGTATGCCGGCCATTGACCTGCATGGCCTGGTCCGGGGTGGTGATCCCATGGCCGCAGGCGGCGCAGCGCACCCAGGAACCGCCGGATACCCGCTCCTTTCTGTCTGGGTGACGGGCCGGCGGCCGGGCGGTCGCCGGTGGCTGTTTGGACTGGCGGGCGTGACGCTCAGGCCGCACCGGACGCGGGCCGGTCCCGGTAATGGGCAACGATCGCCTGCACCATGTCGGTGATGGTGTAGCGACGGGGCTGGATGTCCGCCTGCAGGCCGTGCTCCGCAAGGGTGGCGGCGGTGACCGGGCCGATGGCGGCAATGGCCACCCCGGCGAGCAGCCGATGCAGTTCCTCCTGGTCACGGGCGTCGAGCATGGTGAGGAAATTGGTCACCGTGGAACTGCTGGTGAAGGTCACCAGGTCGACCTCGCCACTCTCCAACTGCTCGCGCAGTTCCTCCTTGCGGCCAACGGGCGGCACGTTTTGGTAGACCGGCGCCACGCTCACGGTCGCGCCCGCGTCGGTGAGGGTTTCCGGCAGCAGGTCGCCGGCCTTGAGGGCGCGCGGCAGGAGGATGCGGCTGCCGGCCACCTGCGACTGCACCAGCGCCGCGGCCAGCCCTTCGCCGGTGAACTTCTCCGGAACCAGGTCGACCCGGATGCCGTAACGGAGCAACTCTTCCGCGGTCGCCCTGCCCACGGCGGCGATCTTCGGTCCGGCCAGGTGGCGGCTGTCCAGGCCGAGTTGGCCGAGCCGCCGGAAGAAATAGGTGACCGCGTTCAGGCTGGTGAACAGCACCCACTGGTAGTCGCCCATGCGGCCGATGGCCTGGTCGAGCAGCGAGTAGTCGTCCACCGGCTCGATGTGGATGGTCGAGTACTCCAGGCACTCGGCACCGTGTTCCTCCAGTTGGACCATGAGTTCGCTGGCCTGTTCGCGGGTCCGGGTGACCACGATGCGGCGGCCGAACAGGGCCCGTTTCTCGAACCAGTCGATGGTGTCGCGCAGCTTGACCACCTCGCCGACGATCACCAGCGCGGGCGGCTTGATGTCCGCCTGCTGGACCACGGCGCAGATGGTTGCCAGGGTGCCGACCACCGAGTGCTGCTGCGGGGTCGAGGCCCAGCGGACCACCGCCACCGGTGTGTCCGGGGAGCGGCCGTAGTCGATGAGCTTCTGGGTGATGGTCGGCAGGGTCTTGATGCCCATGTAGATGACGATGGTGCCCACGCCGGTGGCCAGCTTGTCCCAGCTGATGTTGGACAGCTTCTTGTTCGGGTCTTCGTGCCCGGTGACAAATGCCACCGAGGCGGTGTATTCGCGGTGGGTGATGGGGATACCCGCATAGGTGGCCGCGGCCGTGGCCGAAGTCACCCCGGGCACCACCTCGAAGTCGATGCCCTCGGCCACCAGTTCCTGGATCTCTTCGGCGCCCCGGCCGAAAATGAACGGGTCGCCGCCCTTGAGGCGGACCACCATCTTGCCCAGCTTGGCGTGTTCCACGAGCAGTTTGTTGATGCCGTCCTGGGTGAAGGCGTGCAGGCCGCCGCCCTTCTTGCCGGCATAGATGAACCGGGCGTTTTTCGGCACGTAGTTGAGCAGCTTGGGGCTGGCGAGATAGTCGTAGACGACCACCTCGGCGTGCTCGAGCAGGTATTTGCCGCGCAGGGTGATGAGCCCGGGGTCACCCGGACCGGCGCCGACGAGGTAGACTTTGCCGGGACGCTGTGGCGAAGGGGAGGTGGCGGAGGTCACTGGTTTGGTCCGGTTGAGGTGCGGGAGAATGCAGTCATTCGGCCGAGGTGGCGTTGTAGACCGCATCGAGGATGGCCTTGCCGCCCCGGGCGAGCAGGGTCTCGGCGAGCCGGGTGCCCAGGGCCGCGGCCTCGGGAGCCTGCGCGGTCAGGGTGTCGCGGAGCAGCTGGCTGCCGTCGACGCTGGCGATCAGCCCGGTCAGGCTGACCGTTGCCCCGTCCATCACGGCGTGCGCGCCGATGGGCACCTGGCAGCCGCCTTCGAGGCGCAGCAGGAAGGCCCGTTCCGCGGCCACGGCGGTGGCAGTGCGGGGATCGTGGAGGAACTGCAGCTGTTCGAGCAGTTCGGCGTCGTTCCGGCGGAGCTCGATGCCAAGGGCGCCCTGGCCGATGGCCGGGAGCATCACGGCCGGGTCGAGCTCGGCGGTGATCCGGCCCTGCAGGCCGAGGCGGTTGAGGCCGGCGCCGGCCAGGATGATGGCGTCGTACTGGCCCTCGTCGAGCTTGCGCAGGCGGGTATCGACGTTGCCGCGCAGGTCGAGAATCGTCAGGTCGGGCCGCACGGCGGCCAGCTGGGATTTGCGCCGCAGGCTCGAAGTGCCGACCCTGGCGCCTTCCGGCAGGGTGGCCACGCTGGTGCAGCGGTTGGAGAGAAAGGCGTCCCGCGGCGTCTCCCGGGCCGGAACGATGCCGATGAACAGCCCCTCGGGCAGTTCGGTGGGCACGTCCTTCATCGAGTGCACGGCCAGGTCCACCTCGCCGGCGAGCAGCGCATCCTCGATCTCCTTGACGAACAGTCCCTTGCCGCCGACCTTGGCCAGCGGCACGTCCAGGATCCGGTCGCCCTTGGTGGTGATCTTGACCAGTTCGACCCGCACCTGCGGGTGGGCCTGTTCGATGCGGGTCTTGACCCAGGTGGACTGGGTGACGGCCAGCAGGCTGGCGCGGGTGCCGATACGCAGGGTTGTTCTCATAGTCCGGTCCCGCCGCAGGGGCGGCCTGTTGCCGGGGCGGAGACGGTTTGCGGCCCGACCTCCTCCCCGGAGGGTTGATCGAGGGCGTCGAGCACGGCACCGGCCAGGAGCGGCAGCATGAGTTCGTGATGCCCGGTGAAGTTGAACCCCTTGCCGCCCTCCAGAGTGGGCCGGTGGACCACGTTGGTCGAGGGCCGGTAGTGGCGGATGAAATCGAAATTGGCGGTGGTGAACCGTTTGACCGGATAGCCGAGGTTGCGCACCAGCGTCAGGGCCTTGAGAAAGACCTCGGGCAGGAGCACGGCCGAGCCCACGTTCAGATAGGCGCCGCCTTCCAGGTCACTCACCAGCCGGCAGAACACCCGGAAGTCGTGGTGGCCGGCCTGGCCAATGGCCGCGCCGTCCGCACCCGGGTGGATGTGGATGATGTCCGTGCCCATGGCCACGTGCACGGTCACCGGCACGCCGAGGGCAGCGGCCTGGGCGAGCAGGCTCTGGTCGTTGTGCGGGAACCGGTTGGCCAGGAGCGTTTCGCCCACCGCCTGGCCGATACCGATGCCGCGGGCGGCGCCGTCGCGGATGGCGGTGTTGAGCACCTCGCCGGTCTCCCGGGCGGCCCCGAAGGCACCGGCCCCGAGCACGTCGGCCACCTCCTCGGAGGTGCGGCCGACCATGGCGATCTCGGTGTCGTGGATGATGCCCGCACCGTTCAGGGCCAGCGCGGTGATCACCCCGCGCCGCAGCAGGTCGATGAGCACCGGGTTGAGGCCGACCTTGATCACATGCGCACCCATGCCGACCAGCACCGGCCGGCTGGACCGCCGCGCCGCCGCGATCCGCCCGACCAGGTCCGGGAAATCGGCGCCGGCCAGCTGCCGGGGCAGGCCGGCGAGCAGATCGCGCAGGCTCATGCCGGGCCGCATCGGCGCGGCGAAATCGGCGACGCTGACCTTGGAGTGGCGGTCATGCACCGAGTAGGTGTGCAATCCGCTGAAATCAAGGGGCTGAACAGGCGAGGCGGTCATGGCGAAGTCGGGAGAATGAGGAGGGCGAGGCGGGCGGGTGACTCAGACGGACCCGAACAGCTGCTTTTCGACGATCTCGCAGAGCAGGTGCTCGATCCACAGGTGGGTTTCCTGGATGTGCGGGGTGGCGTCCGTGGGCACGTTGAGCACCAGGTCGCAGATCGCGGCCAGATCCCCGCCCGGGCGGAGTGTACCGCCGGTGAGGGCCGCGGTGCGCATGCCGATCTCCCGGGCCGCCTGCATGCCCTTGACCACGTTGGCCGAGGTGCCGCTGGTGGATATCCCCAGCGCCAGGTCCTCGGGTCGGCCCAGGGCCTGCACCTGCTTGACGAACACCTGGTCAAAGGAAAAGTCGTTGCCGATGGCGGTGAGCACCGAGCTGTCGGTGGTCAGGGCCAGGGCCGGCAGCGGGCGGCGATTGATGAGAAAGCGGTTGACGAACTCGGCCGCCAGGTGCTGGGCATCGGCCGCGCTGCCGCCGTTGCCGAAGATGAGCAGCTTGCCGCCGTCTTCGAAGGTCTCCCGGATCCAGTCGGCGAGCCGCAGCAGGTCGTCGGCGCTCTCGCGCACAAAGGCCTCCTTGGCCATGATGGACTGCACCAGATTGGTCGAGACGAGCGTTTTCATGGCCGCAACCATAAAGGAAAAGAGCAGTGAGGCAAACAAAAAAACGTTTCCGCACCCGGGGGCGCGGAAACGTTTTCAGACGGGTGCTGCCGGGTCGGTTACGGGAGTTCCTTGAGGATCAGCTCGGAGACTTCCTTGATGTTTTTGGAACCGTCCACGCTGATCACCGGGGTGCCGGGCAGCTTCTTGAAGTAGTTGACCGCGGCCATGGTGCCGGTCTTGTCGTCATAGTAGATGTTGTGGCGCTTGTTGATGGCCTCTTCGTCCTGGTCGTCGGCGCGGGTGGAGAGTTCGCCGCCGCAGACCCGGCAGACCAGCTTGCCGTCCTTTTCGACCGGCTTGATCGCCTCGAAGGCGATGTGGTTGGGGTGGTTGTTGTCATTGGCGCAGAGGCGGCGGCCCATGATGCGCTCCTTGGCGACTTCGCGATCGAGCACGATCTCGATGACGAAATCGAGCTTCATGCCGGCATCCTTGAGGGCCTTGTCCAGGGCCTCGGCCTGGGCCAGCGAACGCGGGAAGCCGTCCAGCAGCCAGCCCTTCTCCTTGGACTTGCCGAGCGTCTCGAGCACCATGGGAATGGTGATCTCGTCGGGCACCAGGTCGCCGCGGTCGATGTAGGCTTTGGCCTTTTTGCCCAGTTCGGTACCGCCCTTGATGTGCTCGCGGAAAATGGCGCCGGACTCGATGTGATCGATGCCGTACTTCTCCTTGATGATGGCGCCCTGGGTGCCTTTGCCGCTGCCGTTCGGACCGAAAGTAAGGATATTCATGCTGGCTTCCTCCATGTGTGATTGCGGAAATGAGTGAGCAACAGGTGCATATGCTTGGCAAAAGAGAGTGGCAGAAAATGAATCCGCCCTCATTGAGCGAGGCACTATACCGTACCTTGGGGGAATGCGCCACGGAAAATGATGGTGAGGATCAGCGCAGGTGATAGGACGCTGAAAAATGCGCCGGTCCGCGGGCTTGGCTGCGGGCGGGTGCATACGTTTTGACATCCCGCCGGAAAGAGGGTAGAAAACGCGCCGGACGCGAACAGTTCTCCAACTTTTCCTCTGCAGGTGACAACAGGCGATGAACGAAATCCGGGTGGGCATAATCGGTTTTGGCACGGTGGGCAAGGGCTTGGCGGAAGTGCTGCTGGCGCAGCAGGAGCGGCTGGTCCGGCGCACCGGGATGTCCATCCGCCTGGCCGGCATCGCCGACCATGGCACCACTGCCCTGCCCGAACGGTTCAGCCACGTCCCGCTCACCCGGGACGCCAGGGACCTGATCCGTGACCCGGAGATCGACATCCTCGTTGAGCTGATCGGCGGCATCGAGCCGGCCAAGACCTTTGTCCTCGAGGCCATCGAGGCCGGCAAACACGTGGTCACCGCCAACAAGGCGCTGCTCTCCCAGGAGGGGCGCGACATCTTCGCGGCCGCGGCCGCAAAAGGCGTGGAGGTCGGCTTCGAGGCCAGCGTCGGCGGCGGTATCCCGGTGATCAAGTCCCTCAAGGAGGGGCTGGTGGCCAACCGCATCCTGTCGATCATGGGCATCATGAACGGCACGGCCAACTACATCCTCACCCGCATGACCGACGAGGGCATACCCTTTGCCGAGGTGCTCGCCGAGGCGCAGCGGCTGGGGTTTGCCGAGGCCGATCCGAGCTACGACATCGAGGGCATCGACACGGCCCACAAGCTCGCCATCCTCATGTCCATGGCCTACGGCATGCACATCACCCACCACCAGATCTCCATCGAGGGCATCTCGCGCATCGAGCCCATGGACATCGAACTGGCGCGCGAGTTCGGCTGCCGCATCAAGCTGCTCGCCATCAGCCGCAACCACGGTGACCATGTCGAGGCCCGGGTGCACCCGACCATGGTGCCGGAGAACCACCTGCTCGCCTCGATCAACGGCGCCTTCAACGCCATCCATTTCCAGGGCGACATGGTCGGCAACGTGCTCTTCTACGGGCTCGGCGCCGGCTCCGTGCCCACCGGCAGCGCGGTGGCGGCCGACGTGGTCGATATCGCCCGCAACATCAAGAACAACTGCGTCGGTCGGGTGCCGAGCCTGGCCTATTTGCCCGGGGCGATGCGCACCCGGGCCATCACCCCGATGGCCGAGTTGTACGGACCGTACTACTTCCGCTTCACCGTGCTCGACCAGCCCGGCGTGCTCGCCACCATTGCCGGCATCCTCAGCCGGCACGACATCAGCATCGAATCGGTGATTCAAAAAGGGCGGAAGAAGGTCGGAGCGGTGCCGCTGGTGCTCGTCACCCACAGCGCCAGGGAATCGGCGGTGAGCGCAGCGCTCGACGAGATCAGCCGGCTGGAAGCGGTGACCGCGCCGGTGGTCAAGATCCGCATCCTCGAAGAGGAATGAACCGGCAGTGGGCGGCGCAACGGACATGAAATACATCCTGCTCATCGGCGACGGCATGGGCGACGTGCCGGTTGCCGCCCTCGGCAACCGAACCCCGCTGGAGGCGGCCGCCACCCCGTTCATGGACCGGCTGGCGCGGCAGGCCGAGATGCTCCGGGTGCGCACCGTGCCCGAGGGTTATCCGCCCGGCAGCGACGTGGCCAACCTCTCCCTGCTCGGTTACGAACCGGAGCGCTACTACACCGGCCGGGCGCCGCTGGAGGCGGCGAGCATGGGCGTGGACATCGGCGCGGCCCTGGCCTTCCGCTGCAACCTGGTGCATGTGAACCGCGACGATCAAGGCCGGCTGACCATGATCGACTACAGCAGCGGCCACATCAGCACCGCGGAGAGCCGGCAGCTGATCGAGGCCCTGCAGGCGACCTGCGGCACAGATCGGCTGGCGCTGCATGCGGGCGTCAGCTACCGCCATCTGCTGGTCTACAACGACGACCTGCCCGCCGACTTCACCACCGTGCCGCCCCACGACCATTCGGACCAGGACGTGACCGACTTTTTTCAGGCCTACCTGGCGGTGCCGGCTTTTCGCGACCTGTTCGCGCGGGCCGAGGGCATTCTCGCCGACCACCCGGTCAACCGGGAACGGGCTCGCCAGGGGAAACGCACCGCCAATTTCCTCTGGCTCTGGGGCGAGGGCCGGCGGCCGGCCATGGAGACCCTGGAGGCGCGGTTCGGCCTCTCGGGCGGCCTCATCTCGGCGGTGGACCTGCTCAAGGGGCTGGGCGTGCTCAGCGGGCTCTCCGTGATCGATGTCCCGGGCGCCACCGGCTACCTGGACACCGACTACGAGGGCAAGGCGCAGGCCGCCCTCGAGGTGCTGGAGCGGGACGATTTCGTGCTCGTGCACGTCGAGGCCCCGGACGAGACCGGCCACCAGGGGCTGGTGCGGGAAAAGGTTCGAGCCATCGAGGATTTCGACCGGCGCATCGTCGGCCCGATCAGCGAGGAGATGGCGCGGCGGGGTGAACCGTTCCGGCTGGTGGTAACCATGGATCACTACACGCCGCTGCATCGCCGCACCCACGAGGATTGGCCGGTGCCCCTGTTTCTCTACGACTCCCGCGGGGTGGCCGCCCCTTCGGGTCTTGCCTATACCGAGGCCAACGTGCTGGCCGCGGTGGCGCACAACGGTCTCGACCTGCCCTCGGGCGCCGCCTTTTTCCGCCGCTTCGTCGAACAGGAGGACAACCGGTGAACAAGCTTTCCGTCGGCCTGCAGGAACCGGTGTTCACGGTCCAGTACCGGGTGATCTACGGCGACACCGATGCCGCCGGCGTGGTCTACAATGCCAACTACCTGCGTTATTTCGAGATCGGCCGGACCGAGATGATGCGCGCCTGGGCCCTGCCGTACAGCGCCATCGAAGACCTGGGCTGCGTGCTGCCGGTGACCGAGACCTACCTGCGCTTCAAGGCGCCGGCCGCCTACGACGACCTGCTCACCATCGCGGCGTCACTGGTCGAGGTGAGCAAGGTTTCCTGCCGGTTCCACTACGCCATCACCCGGGAAGGGGCGGGGGAACGGCCGGACCTGCTGGCCAGGGGGTTCACCGTCCATGCCTGTGTCAACCGCGCGGGCAAACTGACCCGCTTTCCCCAGGAGGTCCTGGAGAAGATCGGGCCGCTGGTGGGGAAAAGTCAGGGCAGTGAAACTGACGCTTGACAAATTTCGTCAGTCGGCTATAGTGGCCGAATTGCAACGCGGGGTGGAGCAGTCTGGTAGCTCGTCGGGCTCATAACCCGAAGGTCAGAGGT